>JBBRTK010000154.1:0-5302 GCA_038244455.1 Actinomycetota bacterium | reverse complement strand
TTCTGGCGAACCAGCCAGTACTCGGGGATGGCCTCGGGCTTGATCCGCACCTGGACGTTGCGGTAGCGACTCATGCCCGTGCCGGCCGGGATCAGCTTGCCGATGATCACGTTCTCCTTCAGGCCCAGCAGCGGGTCCGACTTGGCCCCGATGGCGGCGTCCGTGAGCACGCGCGTCGTCTCCTGGAAGGAGGCGGCCGAGAGCCACGAATCCGTGGCCAGGGATGCCTTCGTGATCCCCAGGAGCACCGGGCGGGCCGAAGCCGGCACGCCGCCGCTCTCGACCACCTCGGAGTTCGCGTCCTCGAACACGCGGCGGGCCACCATGTCGCCGGGCAGGAACGTGGAGTCCCCCGGTTCGATGATGTGGACCTTGCGCAGCATCTGGCGAGCGATGAGCTCGATGTGCTTGTCGTGGATGGTGACGCCCTGGCTCCGGTAGACCTGCTGGACCTCGTCCACCAGGTGCTGCTGGAGCGCGAGCACGCCCTCGACCCGCAGCTTCTCGTGGGGGTTCACCGAACCCTCGGTGAGCTGCTGGCCGACCTCGACACGTTCTTTCGACGCGACGGTAAGGCGCGCGCGGAAGCTGACGGGGTACTCGACCTCGTCGCCGCTGTCGTCGGTGACGCGGATCTTGCGGATGTGCTTCTCGTCGTCGTCCTCGATGGTGACGGTTCCGCTGAGTTCGGTGATCTGCGCTTCGCCCTTGGGCTTGCGCGCCTCGAAGAGTTCGACCACGCGCGGCAAGCCGTGCGTGATGTCCTCGCCGGCCACGCCGCCGGTGTGGAACGTACGCATGGTCAGCTGCGTGCCGGGTTCGCCGATGGACTGCGCGGCGATGATGCCGACCGCCTCACCGATGTCCACGATCCGGCCGCTGGCGAGCGACCTGCCGTAGCAGACGGCGCACACACCGATCTCCGCTTCACACGTGGTGACGGACCGGACCTGCACGAACTCGACGCCGCCCTCCACCAACGCCGTCGCAACCTCGTCGCTGATCTGGTCGCCCTTGGAACCCAACTTCTTGCCACCGACCTTGACATCCTCGGCCAGCACGCGGCCGAACGCGGACGTGTCCAGGTACTGATGCTTGACCACTGAGCCGTCGGGACGCTTGACGTTGATCCGGGCGGGGACGCTGCGATCGGAACCGCAGTCCTCCTCACGGATGATGAGTTCCTGCGCCACGTCGACCAGGCGGCGGGTGAGATACCCGGAGTCGGCGGTTCGTAGCGCGGTGTCGGCGAGTCCCTTGCGGGCACCGTGCGTCGAGATGAAGTACTCGAGCACGGAGAGCCCCTCGCGGAAGTTCGACTTGATGGGCCGCGGGATGATCTCACCCTTGGGGTTGGCCACCAGCCCGCGCATACCGGCCAGCTGACGGATCTGCATGATGTTCCCTCGGGCGCCGGAGTTCGCCATCATGAAGATGGGGTTGGTCGGAGTGAAGCCGGCTTCCATGGCTTCCTTGACCTCGTCCGTGGCCTGGGTCCAGATCTCGATGAGCTCCTGACGGCGCTCGTCGTCGGTGATGATGCCCTTGCGGTACTGGCCCTCCACCTTCTGGGCGCGCTTCTCGTGCTCGTCCAGGATCTTCTGCTTGCTCGGGGGCACGGTGACGTCCTCGACACCGATGGACACGCCGGCGCGCGTGGCGTAGTGGAAGCCCAGGTTCTTCAGGTTGTCCAGGACCTCTTCCGTGGCTGCCCTGTCGTAGCGGTGCACGACCTCGTCCACCAGGCGGGCGATGTCGGACTTCAACACCGAGTGGTTCCGGTATTCGAAGTCCTTCGGGAACGCCTCGTTGAAGATCACGCGGCCGATGGTGGTGCGCACCACGGGCGTCTGGCCGGTCTCTGCGTTCCAGGTGGCCGGCATCATGTCGGCGGGCATGGCCTTGCCGTCCAGGCGGATGCGGATGGGGTCATGCACATGCATCTTGCCCATGTCGAGCGCCAGCAGCGCCTCGGCAACCGAACCGAGCGTCGGGATGTCTTCATCCTTGGCGTCTTCATTCTTAGAGAGGCAGAGGTAGTAGAGGCCGAGCACCATGTCCTGGGACGGCGTCGCGATGGGACGGCCGTGCGCCGGCGACAGGATGTTGTTGGTGGAGAGCATCAGGATCCGGGCCTCGGCCTGCGCCTCGGCGGACAGCGGCACGTGGACCGCCATCTGGTCCCCGTCGAAGTCGGCGTTGAACGCCGCACACACGAGCGGGTGGATCTTGATGGCCTTGCCTTCGACCAGCACCGGCTCGAAGGCCTGGATCCCCAGACGGTGAAGCGTAGGCGCGCGGTTCAGCATGACGGGGTGGTCGCGGATGACTTCTTCCAGCACGTCCCACACCTGCGGACGCGCGCGCTCGACCATGCGCTTGGCGCTCTTGATGTTCTGCGCCAGGTTCTCGTCCACGAGCCGCTTCATGACGAACGGCTTGAACAGCTCCAGCGCCATCTGCTTGGGAAGCCCGCACTGGTGCAGTCGAAGCTCGGGTCCCACGACGATGACGCTTCGGCCGGAGTAGTCGACGCGCTTTCCCAGCAGGTTCTGGCGGAACCGCCCCTGCTTGCCCTTCAGCATGTCGCTGATGGACTTCAATGGACGGTTGCCCGGACCCGTGACCGGACGCCCGCGGCGACCGTTGTCGAACAGGGCGTCGACGGCCTCCTGGAGCATCCGCTTCTCGTTGTTGACGATGATCTCGGGCGCCTGCAGGTCCAGAAGTCGCTTCAACCGGTTGTTCCGGTTGATGACGCGGCGATAGAGGTCGTTCAGGTCGGAGGTCGCGAACCGGCCACCGTCCAGCTGCACCATCGGGCGCAGGTCGGGCGGGATCACCGGCACGGCGTCCAGCACCATGCCCTGAGGGGTGGACTTGCCGTCCACGAAGTTGGAGACGACCTTCAGGCGTTTGATGGCCTTGAGGCGCTTGGTCCCCTTGCCGTTCGCGATGGTATCCCGCAGGAACTCGCCCTCGGCTTGAACGTCGTAGTCCAGGAGCAGCCGTTTGATGGACTCGGCGCCCATGCCGCCGTCGAAGTAGTCGCCGAAACGCTCGCGCAGATTGCGGTACACGGTGTCGTCGGCCACCAGCTGCTTCACCGAGAGAGACTTGAAGGCCGCGAGGACGTCGTCCAGGAGATCGGTCTCACGCTTGGCGGCGTCGGTGATCTTGTCGACGTCACGCTGGGCCTCGCGCTTAGCGGCAGAGAGCTGCGCCCCCTTGGCCTTCTCGCTCTCCAGCTCCTTGATGCGATCTTCGAGTTCGTTCAGGCGGGCCTTGATGTCGTCGTCGCGTTCAGCGTCGAGTTCCTTCTTCTCCTGCTCCAGGTCGGCCTCGATCTGCGGCAGGTCCTTATGGCGGCGCTCGTCATCGACGCGCGTGATGACGTAGGCGGCGAAGTAGATGATCCGCTCCAGGTCCTTCGGAGCCAGGTCCAGCAGGTACCCCAGGCGGGACGGGACGCCCTTGAAGTACCAGATGTGGGTGACGGGTGCGGCCAGCTCGATGTGCCCCATGCGGTCGCGACGAACCTTGCTGCGCGTGATCTCCACACCGCAGCGTTCGCAGATGATGCCCTTGAAACGGACCCGCTTGTACTTCCCGCAGTGGCACTCCCAGTCCCGCGTGGGACCGAAGATGCGCTCGCAGAACAGGCCGTCCTTTTCAGGCTTCAGGGTTCGATAGTTGATGGTCTCCGGCTTCTTGACCTCGCCGTTGGACCACGCGCGGATCTGGTCCGCCGTGGCCAGGCCGATCCGGAGCTCATCGAAGTAGTTAACGTCCAACACTTAAGCGCTCGCCTCCCGTGGGGCGGGGTGCTCCCCCGCTATCCGTAGCTCGCTTCGCAACACGTTCAACGTTGGTGCATTCCCGTTCAGTCGAAATCAGCGCCCGCGGGCTCGCGACGGCTGAGGTCGATCCCCAGCTCCTCCGCCGCCCGGAACACGTCCTCGTCGGTCTCCCGAAGTTCGATCTGCTCGCCGGTGGAGGAACGAACCTCCACGTTGAGGCAGAGCGACTGCATCTCCTTGATGAGCACCTTGAAGGACTCGGGGATGCCCGGCTCGGGGATGTTCTCGCCCTTGACGATGGCCTCGTAGACCTTCACGCGGCCAAGGACGTCGTCGGACTTGATGGTGAGCAGCTCCTGCAGGGCGTAGGCGGCGCCGTAGGCCTCCAGTGCCCAGACCTCCATCTCCCCGAACCGCTGCCCGCCGAACTGAGCTTTCCCGCCCAGGGGCTGCTGCGTGATCATGGAGTAGGGGCCGGTGGAGCGAGCGTGGATCTTGTCGTCCACCAGGTGGAGCAGTTTCAGGATGTAGGCGACCCCTACCGTGATGGGCTCATCGAACGGTTGGCCGGAGCGCCCGTCGAAGAGCCGGGCCTTGCCGACCGCGTTCACCATGTTGTCCCCGTCGCGGTTGGGATGCACCGAACGGATGGCATCCAGGATCTCGGACTCGCGGGCACCGTCGAACACCGGGGTGGCCACGTGGACCGGTCCCTGATGGTCGATGCCGTCCTTCTTGAACCCCCACATGGCCGCGAGGCCAAGGTGGGCCTCGAGCACCTGCCCGAGGTTCATCCGCGACGGAACGCCCAGCGGGTTCAGGATGATGTCGACCGGCGTGCCGTCCTCAAGGAACGGCATGTCCTCCTCGGGAAGGATCGTCGAGATGACGCCCTTGTTCCCGTGGCGGCCGGCGAGCTTGTCACCGTCGGAGATCTTGCGCTTCTGCGCCACGTACACGCGGACCAGCTGATTCACGCCCGGCGGCAGTTCGTCTCCGTCGTCACGGTTGAAGACGCGCACGCCGATGACCTTGCCGGACTCACCGTGCGGCACCTTCAAGGAGGTGTCGCGGACCTCGCGCGCCTTCTCGCCGAAGATGGCTCGCAGGAGCCGTTCCTCCGGCGTCAGCTCGGTCTCACCCTTGGGCGTGACCTTGCCGACCAGGTAGTCCCCGGGGTTGACCTCGGCTCCGACGCGCACGATGCCGCGCTCATCCAGGTCCTTGAGGATCTCCTCGGAGACGTTCGGGATGTCCCGGGTGATCTCCTCGGCGCCGAGCTTGGTGTCGCGGGCGTCGACCTCGTGCTCCTCGATGTGGATCGAGGTGAGGACGTCTTCCTTGACCAGGCGCTCGGACAGGATGATCGCGTCTTCGTAGTTGTGGCCTTCCCACGGCATGTACGCCACGACCAGGTTCTTGCCCAGCGCGATCTCGCCGGCCTCGGTGGACGGGCCGTCAGCGATGACCTGCCCCTTCACGACCTTGTCGCCCGCGTTCAC
>JBBRTK010000153.1:0-5360 GCA_038244455.1 Actinomycetota bacterium | reverse complement strand
GCGAAGGACAAGAACGACCCGTTCCGGCTCATGGGCTTCGGGCACCGGGTCTACAAGAACTACGATCCGCGCGCCCGGCTCATCCGCGAGGCGGCCGCCCCGCTCCTCGCCCGCATGCACGGCGACGACCAGCTGCTGCGGCTCGCGATGGAGCTGGAGCAGACGGCGCTGTCGGACCAGTACTTCATCGACCACAAGCTCTACCCGAACGTGGACTTCTACAGCGGCCTGATCTACCGGGCGCTGGGCTTCCCGAAGCAGATGTTCACGGTGCTGTTCGCGATGGGCCGGCTTCCGGGCTGGATCGCGCAGTGGCGCGAGATGATGCACGACCCGCAGACGCGGATCGGGCGGCCGCGCCAGCTGTACGTCGGGGCGCCGCGCCGGGAGTTCGTGCCGCTGTCGGAGCGCCGACCGGACTGATCGCCAGGGCTTTGGGCGTCTCGGCCCGACCGTTTCGTCGTCGCCGGGTCAGCGCTCGTCGATCTGGACGCCTTCCGACCTTGCGGGCTGCGCATCGTCAGGCTCGTCCGGCTCGGCGGGAAGCGATGCAGCCACCCCGGCTCCGGATCGCACGGCGGCCGTCCCGAGATCGAACGCGGTCGCGCGCAGGGCGACCGCGGCCTCGAGGACGTAGCGGTCGATCTGGTCGAGCGTCGAGATGACCCCGCCCCACGCCTGCCGGAGCGCCACGACATCGACCGTGCCGTCCGAACCTTCCGCTTCGTGGTCGATGCCCCGGCGGGGGCCGTCCCTGGGCGTCCGCCTGGGCTCGCGTGCGGTCCGCAGCTGCCTGTCGAGGAGGCGCCGGGCGGTCGTCGCCCGGGCCACCGCCACGGCCGTCTGCAGGGCGGCGATCGTCGTCGTGGTCGCCGCCTGGATGGCCCTGACGATCTCCCGGTCGTTGTGCCCGATGACCTGCAGGGCCGCGAGGCCCTGGGTCGCCACCGCCAGGTGCGTCAGGAGGTCGCGGCGGCGCTGGCGCACGGCGAGCTGCAGATCGGTGCGCAGCACGCGGGCGCGCCCGGGATCCGCGCCTTCGACGTCCTCGATGTGGCGCTCCAGCGCCTCATCCAGCCGCGCAGCCAGGTGGGCGTGGTTGCGCAGCGACACCAGCTCCAGCCAGAGCGAACGCCGCTCCTGGTCGACCTCCGCGAGGTCGCGGAGGAGCTCCGCCTTCTGGGTGTCGAGCCTGCTCGCGATCACCCGGACGCGTCCCTGGGCCCTCGCGTACCGATCGGGGGACCCGTCGGCGGCGTGCGCCTCCATGTCCTCCACGATCTCACGGAGCTCCGCCAGGCTGCGGGCCACGGGGGCCTTGCGAACCAGGAAGCCGCCGATGGCGCGGACCGGGCGTTCCACGAGCCGGGCGCTCATCTGGCTGGTTGCGACCACCTCCCGCTCGCCGATCCGGGCGAGCTCCGCTTCGAGGCGCCCGAACCCCTCGTCGTGGACGTCGGTCGCGGCGAGCCGCTTGATGAATCCGTCGACCAGGCGCAGGACGCGCGCCTCGACATCCGCGGCCACACGGACGTCGCCCTCGGCGTCGGCCGGCAGCACGACCGCGGGCGGCGCGGGTGCGACGAGCGCCGGCATCGGGCCCGGGGCGTCGGACTCTGCGGCGGGCGGCTGCACCGGTGCAAGGGCGGCGAGCGCGGCGTCCTGCAGGCGGATGCGGGGCAACCGCAGGCCATCCACGGTCCCGGGCGCCCCCGGGGGGCGATCGCGGCTCGCGCTCATCGGTCGGCTCGGGCCGGGCCGCGACCCGGCCCGCGGCCGGGCCGGTCAGGAGCCGCCGCCGTCTCCTTCGCTCGGTGCCCGCCGCGCCCGGTGGGTCGCCGCAGGCTGCGGGGCAGCGGCGGGACCGTCCGATGACCTGCCGGGGTCGGCATCGTGGCCGTCGGCCGCGTGCGTCGGCGCGAGGGTCGGAGCGAGCGCCTGGCGCGCGACCGTGGCCAGCGCGCCGGCCTGCTGGATCACCTGTGCCAGGGCGCCGGTCACGCCCTCGGCGCCGTTGAGGACGGTGAACGTCCCGACGTGCTCGAACGACGAGGCGGCCGCGCGGACGATCTCCGGCAGGTTGGTGGCGATCTGCTGGGCGATGACTGCTTCCTGGTTCTGGCTCCGGGCGGCCGCGCGGCGCTCGATCCCGTTCGCCTCGGCTTCCGTCTTGGCCTTGATGGCGTCGGCCTCAGCCAGGCCTCGTGCCCGGATCGCGGCCCCTTCTGCCTCGCCGGTGATCCGGGTGGCCTCCGCCTGGGCCTGCGCCTGGAGCTTGATCGCGCCGGCCTGTGCCTCGGCCTGGACCCTGGTCTGGGTGGCCATGGCCTCGGCGTGGAGGCGCACCTCCTGCGCCTCGGCCTCGGCCTGGCGGATGCGGGTATCGCGCGCTGCGGTTGCGAGCGTGGTCTGGCGGTATGCCTCGGCGTCGGCCGGCTTGCGCACGTCCACCTGGAGCTGCTGCTCCTTCTGCTGCGCCTGCAGCTCGGCGACGTGGGTCTCCTCCTGGACCACGGCCTGGCGCGCGGTGGCCTGGGCGAGCGGGCCCTGCTGGGCCGCGTCCTGGGCGGCCTTGTCCATGTCCGCCTGGAAGCCGGCCTTCTTGATCTCCGTGTCGCGCACCGACTCGGCGATCTGGGCGTTGGCGGTCTGCTCCTGGGCGACCGCGGTGCGGTCTGCGTTGGCCCGAGCGATGCGGGCGTTCTGCTCGACCTCGGCCTGGTGCGGGACGGCGAGGTTCTCGATGTAGTTGCTGGGGCTGGTGATGGCCTGGATCTGGAAGCTGTCGATGACGAGCCCGAAGGACTCCATCTCGACCGTGCATCTCTCGCGCACCTGCTGCGCGAACTTGTCCTGGTCGCTGATCATCTCCTCGACGGTCATCGACCCCGCGATCGCGCGCAGGTGGCCGACGAAGACGTTCTGGACCTTTGACTCGAGCTCGGCCGCGGGCCGATCGAGGAATCGGCGCGCGGCGTTGGCGATCGACCGGTAGTCGTCGCCGACCTTGTAGACGACGACGCCGCGCAGGTCGAGCCGGATCTTCTGCTGGCTGACGCAGGGAACCGTGATCTCGCTCTCGTGCGCCTCCAGGGACAGGGTCCGCACCTTGGTCAGGCCGGGCATCACGAGGGCGCCCCGCCCGGTCACGATCCGGAACCCGAGGGTCTCGCCGGCGCCCTCGGGCGGACCCGCGCTGCGCAGACCGGAGATGATCAGCGCCTCGTCTGGCTCCGCCACGCGCCAGCTCGTCTTGAACAGGACCACCAGGATCACGATGACGACGATGACCAACCCCGGCACGGCCAGGATGGCGAGATCCCCCGTGTTCATTGCGGCAGCCTCATCGAATCGGCCGGCTCGACTTCCACGGTCCGTCCACCCAGGCTGCCGACCACCAGGACCTGGGTGTGCTTGGGGATCGTCGCAGTCGAATC
Source organism: Actinomycetota bacterium (assembly GCA_038244455.1). Classification (GTDB taxonomy): domain Bacteria; phylum Actinomycetota; class UBA4738; order UBA4738; family HRBIN12; genus JANXVR01. The sequence continues at coordinate 1,923 of JBBRTK010000153.1, read as the reverse complement.
GGAAGCGCGGGCGAGGAATCGTTCGGTCCCCTGGCGAACCTCGATCAGGACCTCGCCAAGATGCCCGGGGGTGATATCCGCGGTCACCCGCGCCAACCGCCCGACGACGTCGATCGACACTTCAACCCTCGACCTGCGATGGTCCGATGTCCATGAACGACCATGGTATGCGAACCACGTCGGCCCAACTCGCGTTCGTGGTGCGCCTTGATCTCCAGTGCCGTCGGCCGGACCCACCAGGCCCGGAACCGCGGGCCACCGCTGATATACCTTGACCCGCTCCAGGAGCCGGGCCAGGTAGCGCGACCGCATCTGCTCGCTGGCCAGGATCTGCTTCGTCGGCGGCAGGCGAAGGATGACGCCGAGCACGCCCGCCATCGCCCGGTGACTGAACAGCGCCCGGTTGTCGAAGATGCAGTCGGCCAACCGGCCGCGCTCGATCGCCATCAGGACGGTCCGGTGGAGCGTGTCCACCGGAGTGATGACGCGGTCCGGTCGCGGCTCGAGCCAGAGGGCGGCCTTGGGACAGACACCCGTGCACACGCCGCAGCCGAGGCACAGCGACGCGTCCACCTCCGCGCGCCGCTTGCGGGGCTTGTGCGGATCGTTGGCCGAGACCACCGTCATCGCCTCCACCGGACACGCGTCCACGCACTTCGCGCAGCCGTTGCAGGCCTCCGCGTCCACGTGCGGGAGGTAGTTGGTGGTGTGAACCGGGTTGAGGCGGCCGAACCGCCGGGCCGCGATCATCGCCTCGCAGCAGCATCCGCAGCAGTTGCAGATGAACGCCACGTACCGCTGCACGTTCTCCCCGAACTGGACGAGGCGGTTGGCGTGGGCCTCCTCGAGCAGGTCCATCCCCTCGGCGGGCTCGACTCGCCGGGCGTACCCGTGGCGGATGAGCGAGTCCGCCGTCCCGCCGAACGTCATGCAGATGTTCTTCGGCGCCGCGCACGCCCGACCGACGTGCTCGGCCTTGTGGCGGCAGTAGCAGACGCCGACGCCCATGTGTCGGGCCGTCTGCACGACCTCGCTCGCGCGCTCGTGATCGAGGACCTGGAGCACGCCGTCGTCCCTCGCATCCCCGCCCGCCGGTCGGGCCTCCGCGAGCGCCGGCTCGTTGACGAACACGCGCCCCAGCTGCGTCTCGCCGTTGGTGAACAGGGCGAGGATGAAGTCGTCCTCGACGGTGATGTACTGGTTGAAGAGCTCGGCCAGGAGCCGCTGGTCGACGTCGTCGCGGACGCGCATCATCGAGAACTCGAAGAAGCCGGCCATGGGCGGCGGCAGCGCGTAGACCGTCCCGGTCGGGCCTTCGACGTCGATCAGGATTGCCCGCGAGGCGAGCCCGTCCAGCACGCCCCGCGCCTCCGCCTCTCCCATGCCCCAGATCCGCGCCGCCCGCTGCGCCGTGAACGGGCGGATCGGCAGCCGGGCGACCAGGCCGGCCTCGCGTTCGCTGAACAGCATCGCGAGGATGCGGAACAGCAGCTCCGACGCAGGCGCCCCCTGCGGGAAGCGGTTGAGCCGCTCCGTGAGCGCCTCGTAGGCACCGCGGCTGGTGGCGTGCGCCATGACCGATCCTCCGGTGAGCGGGACGCCCGGTCATCGTGCGGGCGGGAACCGCGACCCGCCTAGGGCGATTCCGCCTCCCGGCCGGGCCGTCCGTCATGGTGCCCAACGCCTGCCGTGCTGACCCCCGGACCGGCGGGTCCGCGATTCTCGCCTGGCGGACACGGTGCCCAACGCCTGACGCGCTGGTTCGAACGGCGGCGCGGCCGATTGGTGTCCGGCCGGTTTCGTTTCCGACCGTCCGCCGCCTCGCTCGCTGCGCCTGGTCCCGGCGCGGCACGTTCCTGATCGCCCGCGTCTGCCCACCCTGGCCCGCAGCCGCCGCCCGCCCGCTAGCTGGGCGAGCCTGCT
>JBBRTK010000152.1:0-5401 GCA_038244455.1 Actinomycetota bacterium | reverse complement strand
GCCTCGGGTGCGGGCGACGGCGGCTGCCGCGTGGCCCTCGGCGAGTTCTCCCTGGTCGCGGGGAAGGGCAACGCCGATACGGCCGGCCCGTCGAAGGTCACCATCCGCCCTGAGCGGGTCGACCTCGAGCCTCAGGGCACCACCGGCCCGAACCGCATCCCCGGCATGGTCGAGCGGGTGGTGTACGTGGGCTCGGTCCTGCACATCTACGTGAACCTTGCGCCCGGTACACGGATCCAGGTCTGGACCCAGAACGACGCCGGCGCCCAAGCGCCGTTCACCTCGGGGCAGGCGGTGGTGGCGCACCTGCCGCAGGACGCCCTCCGCGTGCTGCCCGACGCCGGAACGCCGGTCCTGGTCGGGGCCGAGATCGAATCCGAGTAATCCCGGTAGCGCCCTTCCGTTCCGCGCCCTAGATGCCCCCTGCGAACTCGATCGCGCCGCCCCCGGTCCGCCCCTTGCTGATCCGGCGATACGCCAGATAGATGATGATCCCGCCGACGACCGTGATGCCAAGCAGCAGCGTCACTGCCGCGTTGTATTCGGGCGATGGTGTTCCGTGGAGCGACTCGTAGATCTTCACGGACAGGGTTTCGCTGCCGTTCGAGCTGAGGTAGCGGACCGTGACGAAGTCGTCCACCACGTCGGCGAACACGAGCGCGAAGCTCGCGAAGATGGCCGGGTAGAGGAGCGGGAGGAGGATGCGCCCGAGCGCCGCGCGAGGCGGCGCTCCGAGATCCATCGCCGCCTCCTCGAACTCCGGCCCGATCGAGAGCAATCGGGCGCGCACCACGATCACCGGATAGGAGATCTGGAACGCGACCAAGCCGATGATCTGCGGCGTGGTCCCCAATGTCCGGAAGGGCGTGAACACGTGCGTGAAGAACAGGTAGAGAGCCACGCCGATGATGATCTCCGGCACGACGAACGACACGAGCATGAGGAAGTTCGCGCCGGCTGCGGGACGCCCGCGCCAGCGGTCGAGCGCGATCGCGAAGGCCACCCCTAGGGGCACGGCGATGAACATCGTGGTCACCGAGAGCCAGATGGTTTGGTAGATCGCCGAGTGCAGGGCAGGGTCGGTGAACAAACTTCCCTGCGGATCCCCGCCGGGCGCGCCGTGCCAATACTGGAACGAGAACCCATTCATCGAGGCAGAGCTCCGACCGGCCGTGAAGCTGATCAGGATCGCGAACACCACGGGGATGAGTGACCACGCGAGATACACCCATGTCGAGAACATGAGGAGCCGCGGTTTGCGCCAGGGATCGCGCGCCCAGGAGATCGGCCCTCTCATCGCTCCTTCAGCTCCTTGTTCGTGCTGTAGAGGTAGTAGGCCATGGGGAGCAGCATCAGGATCATGATGACCAGGCACAGTGAGGCGACGCGACTGTCCGACCCCAAACCGGAACCCTTCGCGTCGTCAAGGAGGTTCCCGATCATCGAGGTGGCGGGGCTCAGCCCAAGGAGGTTGTGCGTGTAGTAGTCGCCGAACATCGGGAGCGTGACGATGACGATCCCGGCCAAGATCGCCTGTTTGGACAGCGGCAGGGTTACCCGGAAGAACGTACGAACCGAACTAGCACCGAGGTCCTTCCCGGCCTCGAGGAGACTCGTTTGGATCCGATCGAGGAACCCGTAGAGGGGCAAGACCATGTACGGCACGTACCCGTAGATGAGCCCGAGGACGATCGTCAGCTGGTTTCCTGTCTGCCAAGCCACGTTGTGTGGCGCGAGCGGGATCCAGCCGAGGATCTTGTTGATGTAGCCGTTGGAGGCGAGCAGGTTGTTCCAAGCCAACATCCGCATGAGGTAGCTGATGAAGAACGGGGAGACCAGGAGTGCCAGGTAGAAGCCACGTCGTTTCTGGCCGAACCGGGTGATGTAGTACGCGACCGTGTAGGAGATCCCGACGCAAAGGACGCTCGCGGTGATGATGTAGATGAACGTCCGTAGGTAGACGAACCTGTTGTCTCCGATGGCAGCGTTAAGCACCTGGGACATGTAGAGACCCGACCAGTACCAGGGCTGGTAGACCGGGATCGGGTTCGTGTAGCGGTCAACGGTGCCGAACGCCAGCGCGATGACGACGTAGAGCGGGATCACGAAGAAGATCAGCAGGTACAACGTCCCCGGCGTGGCGAACGACGGCCAGTACCATCGCGGGTACCAGGCTCCGTGTTCCTTGCGCTGAGCCTTGGCTCTCCTCCGGGCGGCGCGTCGTTCCTCTCGAGGCGACTGAACGGCCTGGACCACCGGCTAGCTGCCTACTCCCGACAGGAACCTGCTCCACGCGTCGTGGTAGAGCTTGTCGACGTTCGGGGGCAGTTCCATCTCGAGCCTGCCGGTCTTGGTGAGGTCGTTCTCCGTCACGATCGCGTCCGTCATCCAGGGGAAGACGTACGGAACGCCGTACTTGTACTGCGCCGAGTAGTAGCCCTCCGTCGTGGTCAGCGTGCTGAGGTCAAGGGCGTTCAGCGGCGGCTGGTATCCGACCCAGGAGAAGTTGTCGGCCGAGTTGGTCTCGTCCAGCATGAAGTTGAGGAACGCGTGAGCCAGGACCGGGTTCTTCGCGATCTTCGGGATGGCGATGCAGTCGCTGTTCACGTTGCCGACCCGGTCCTGCGGGAACCAGTAGCCGCCCTGGGACCAGTTGGACATAGTGTACTGAGGGTAATAGCTCCAGGCTCCGACCGCGTCGCCCGACCAGGACTGCGTCACGGTCAGCGCACCGTGCGGGAACAGCTGGTAGGCGACGTTCGTGGCGTCCCGTGCCTTCGTTGCCTTCGACAGCGCCACCAGGTCGTCGCCGGCCGTGGCGATCTGGGCCGGGTCCTCGGTGTTCAGGTCCGTGACCCCCTTGCGTAGCAACGCGGCAGCCAGCGCGTCGCGGTACTCGCTGTAGATCCCGACCTGACCCTTGTACGTCGGGTCCCACAGGAGGTCCCAGGTGTTGGTCATGGCGCGAACGTCCGAGTCCGAGAGTCCCGACAGGGTCCGCCGATACAAGATCCCGGTGCTGTAGACGACGTAGGGAACCGTGTACCGGGCCTCCTGATCGTAGAACGGGTTCTGGAAGAGCGGCCACACGGTCTTCGCGAGGTTCGGCACATAGCTCGGGTTGACGGGCTGGAGGAGCTTCTGGCCTATGAGCTTGCCGAGCGTGTCGATGGTGGGGAAGAAGACGTCGGCCTGGATCTGCTGGTTCAGCATCTTCGAGAGGGCCTCGTCCATGGTGTCGAAGGTCGTGATGCTGACCTTGCAGTTGAACGCCTGTTCGAAACGGGAGACGGCGACCGCCTTGAAGAGGTAGTCGGCCCAGTTGTAGACCTGGAGCGTGGCGCCGGTCTCGGGCTGCAGTCCCGAGGCGATGGGCTGGTTGTCGTTCGGGATGGCCCAGGTGACGGGCTTGTCCTGGCGCGCGAGCGGGTAGGGAACGCCGGGGACAACGTAGCCGCCTGTGCCGACCGCGCTCGTGTCCGTGCCGGTCGAGGTCGCGCCCGGCTTCGTGCAGGCGGCGAGGATCGCCGACATCGAGGGGATGGCCGCGGCGCCGACGGCGGCCCGGGCCAGGAACTGGCGACGGCTCAGTCCTCCGTTGCTCTTCCAGCCTTCACGTGGGTGTGCCATCGAGTGCTCCCCCTTCGCCAGACGCTCGCAGACCGGCTCAGCAGGCCGGTTCAGGGGCGTTGAGTACCATAGTTCGTCGGTGCTACGCAAGCGTGCGTTCGCATCGACGCCTTCTGCCGTTCAATACGGGGTCGGCGCGTAGCCAGGATTGCCTATGAGGCAGCCGGGGCCCGGAGCCGCTTGCTAGCATCCCGGCCTCGCGTCCTACCATCCAGGGAAGAGGGATACCCGTGAGCCAGGAAGTCACCGCCGAACCCGTCTTGCTCTCCGAGGACATCGGCCCGGTTCGCCGATTGACCATGAACCGGCCCAAGGCCCTCAATGCGCTCTCCGGTGAGCTCATCGAGGCTTTGTCAGAGGCGCTGGACGCGGCCGCGGCCGATCCCTCCGTCCGTGTCGTCATCTTGAAAGGGGCGGGGCGCGCCTTCTGCGCCGGCTACGACCTCAACGAGGACGCCGGCGCGGAAAAGAAGGATTCCGTGGGCTGGCACCAGGAGCTCAAGCACTCCACGGACGAGATGATGAAGTTCTTCGACTTCCCCAAGCCGGTCATCGCGCAGGTTCACTCGTACTGCCTGGCCGGTGGCTGCGATCTCATGATGATCTGCGACCTGACCGTGTGTTCGGAGGACGCCCGGTTCGGCGAACCGGAGATCAGGTTCGGCAGCGGGGTGGTCACCATGGTCATGCCCTGGGTGCTTGGCGTCCGCAAGGCGAAGGAGCTGCTGTTCACGGGCGAGGACCGGATCGACGCCGCCGAAGCGCTCCGCATCGGCCTGGTGAACAAGGTGGTACCGACCGAGGAACTGGACGGCGCCACGCTGGCGCTGGCCGAAGAGATCGCGAAGAACGATCCGTTCGCCGTGTCGATGCAGAAGAAGGCCATCAACAAAGCGTGGGAGGCGTCCGGGTTCCGCGAGGCCATCGACGCGAACGTTGCCATCGACACGATGATCGAGGTCGCCGACCTGCCCGAGCGCGAGGAGTTCCGGGCGATCACGCTGGCGCAGGGTCTCAAGAAGGCCATCGAGTGGCGGGACGCCCGATTCCGTGAGAGCACGTGATCCGCGGACGCGACATCCAACCGATCGTTGCGCCACGATCCATCGCGGTCGTCGGCGCGTCCGAGTCCCCGGACAGCTGGGCGCCGGAGATCGAGCGGTCGCTCCGCCACATCGGGTTCACGGGCGACCTCTATCCGATCAACCCCAAGTACGACCTGGTCTGGGGCCGTCCCTGCCTGAAGTCCATCCTGGACCTGCCTCGAGGGGTGGACCTGGTGGTGTTCGTCGTGCCGGCGCGGGTGGTCGTGCGGATGATCGACGACTGCGGCACGGCCGGGGTGCGCGGCGCGATGGTCGTCTCGTCGGGGTTCGCGGAGGCGGGCGAGGAAGGCAGAGCCCTGCAGGCCGAACTGGCGGCGGCGTCCGAGCGCGCGGGTGTTCCGGTCCTGGGTCCCAACGTTGAAGGCTTCGTGAACTACGTCGACCAGGTGGCGCCCTACGGCACGACACCTCCCGCGCATCCGGTCAAGGGGTCGATCAGCGTCATCAGCCAGTCGGGGACGGTGGCGTGGGCCCTCAACCAACAGGCATCCGATCGCGGCGTCGGGCTGCGGATCATCCTGGGCGTGGGCAACGAGGCCGTCATCGGGCTCGGCGACATGTTCGCGTGGGCGGCGGAGGATCGGCACACCAAGGTGGTCGCCAGCTACATCGAAACGATGCGGGATGTGGAGAACATCGGGCGCGGCCTGGATGCGCTCCGGGTC
>JBBRTK010000151.1:0-5476 GCA_038244455.1 Actinomycetota bacterium | reverse complement strand
TCGTGGATGCTGAAGCCGGTGTTGGAGTAGTCGTAGGCCTGCAGGACCAGGAACGCGATGCCCAGCACGATCGTGACGGCGAGCCAGAGGCTGAGGCGGTTGGTTCGGCCCTTCCGCGCGGCCCCGACGCCTGCCGAGAGCGTGAACCCGCTGGTGATGAGCAGCACGGTGGCGATCGCCGAGATCGAAACGTCCGGGATCGGGATCGCCAGCGGCGGCCAGATGACCGTGGCCGCGTAGATCGTGAAGTACGCGCCGAAGAAGGCTGCGAAGAACATCGCTTCCGACGCAACGAACAGGGTCATCCCGAGTATGGCGCTGCTCGAACCCTTCATCGCGCGCTGGTCCACGACGATGTCGGTCGCGGTGACATCGCTCATCCGGCGTCACCCCCCCGCGCCGGCGCCGCAGGGGCGGCCACAGGAGCCACCGCCGCGGCCGCCCTGAGGTCGTATACGGGGCGGTTCGAGCGGATCGGAGGCAGCCGGTCGAAGTTGTGCACCGGGGGGGGCGAGGAGGTCGCCCACTCCAGTGAGTTCCCGCCCCACGGGTCGTCGGTCGCCGTGCGCGGCTTGCGCATCGTGGTCACGACGTTGACCAGGAACACCGTCAGTGCCGCGGCGATCGTGAACGCCCCGACCGTCGAGATCCGGTTGAGCAACGTCCACCCGGCGGTCGCGGGGTAGTCGGCAATCCGGCGTGGCATCCCCTTCAGCCCCAACAGGTGCATCGGGAAGAACGCCAGGTTGAATCCGATCAGCATGACCCAGAAATGCCACAGCCCGAGCGTCTTGGACAACATCCGGCCCGTCATCTTCGGGAACCAGTAGTAGATGCCGGCCGTCACGCCGAACACCGTGCCGCCGAAGAGCACGTAGTGGATGTGGGAGACGACCCAGTAGGTGTCCGTGAGCGCGAAGTCCACCGCCGGCGAAGCCGTCCACACCCCGTCGATGCCTCCGATCAGGAACATCGCGATGAAGCCGAGGGCAAAGAGCATCGGAACCTCGAGCCGGATCTTGCCCTTGTGCAGGGTCGCCAGCCAGTTGAAGAACAGCACGCCCGTCGGGATCGAGATCATCTCCGTGGTCGCGCTGAAGAACGGCAGCTCCACGCTTCCCGTCGCGAACATGTGGTGGGCCCACACCGTGAACGAGAGCGCCGTGATCATCAGGAACGACAGCACCACGCCGCGATAACCGAAGAGCGGCTTGCCCGAGAAGACCGGGATGATCTCGCTGACGATGCCCCATGCACCCAGGATGAGCATGTACACCTCGGGATGGCCGAAGAACCAGAACACGTTCTGCCACAACAGGACGTTGCCGCCCCGGGAAGGATCGAAGAAGTACGTCCCCAGGTTGCGGTCGGCGAACAGCATCAAGATCCCGGCAGTGAACACCGGCACGGCCAAGATCGTCAGGAGCGAGGTTGCCAGGACGCTCCACACGAAGATCGGCAGCCGCATCATGCTCAGCCCAGGCGCGCGCAACCGCAGGATCGTCACGATGAAGTTGATCGCGCCCAGGATCGAAGACGTGCCCACGATCAGCAACCCCAGGATCCACAGGTCTTCGCCGGTGCCCAGCTGGCGCGCGAGCGGCACGTAGCTGGTCCAGCCCGCAGCAGCCGCTCCCCCCTTCGCAACGAAACCGGAGAGGATCGTGAGACCGCCGGCCGGAAGCAGCCAGAACGAGAGCGCGTTGATCCGCGGGAACGCCATGTCCAAGGCGCCGATCTGCAGCGGCACGAAGTAGTTCCCGAATCCGTTCAGCACCGGGAAGATGAACAGGAAGATCATCAGGGTGCCATGCAGCGTGAATATCTGGTTATACAGATGTGGCTGAAGGATCTGCGTTCCCGGACTCGCCAGTTCGATGCGGATCAGCAGCGCGAAGATGCCGCCGATGATGAAGAACGAGAACGAGCTGAACAGGTACATGATCCCGATCTTCTTGTGGTCGGTGGTCGTGACCCACTCCATGACCCGGCCCTTCCGGCGTGGTTCCACCCCCGCACTCACGGCGCTCACGGCGCCCCCGGCTTCGCCACGATGAACGTGCCGGACATCGACGGACCATGCACGTCGCACTGGAAGTAGTACTTGCCGGGCGGCAAAGCGGCGAGCTGGTAGGAGTTGGTGGCTACTCCCGAGAACCTGCCGGTCTGGAAGAAGCGCTGCTTGCGTTGCGAACTGTCGTAGATCGCGAAGTTGTGGTCGATCCCCGCGTCCTGGTTCACGACCGTGAGCGAGATCGGCGAGCCTGCGGGAACCGCGAGACAGTTCGTGTTCCAGGCGGTGTCCTTCGCCGTGACGGTGATCGCGCTACCGGTCACCGGACAGGTGACGTTCTGGGCCGCCTTCCGCTGTGCCTTCACCCAGTTCAGGTAGTCCGGATACGTGACCACCTGCACCGAGAACGTCATCTGCGCGTGGTGGAGCCCGCAGAACTCCGCGCACTGTGCCTGATAGGTGCCGAGCGTGGTCGGCGTGATCGTGAACTCGTTCGTTCGGCCGGGGATCACGTCGCGCTTGAACAAGAACGCAGGCACGAAGAAGGAATGGATCACGTCCCTGGAAACGAGCTGGAAGTGGATCGGCGTGTCCACGGGCAAGACCATCTCGGCCGGCTTGACCAGGGTCTTCCCCGTGGTGAAGAAGCCTTCGTTCAGGTAGTAGAACGTCCACTCCCACTGGAACCCTTCGACCCGGATCTCGACCTGCGGATTCGGGTCCTGCTTCTGCACGGAGGCCAGCGTGACTTCCCCGAACCCGTAGACGGTGGCGACGATGATAGTGGGGATGAGGAAGAACACGACCAGGCTCCGAGTGGAGCCCTCTTGCTGGGGCGCAGCCTCATCGTCACCGTCGCGCTTGCGGTACTTGAACACGTAGTACAGGAGCAGCAACTCCACGATGACGAACACCGGAGCCGCGATCAGCGTGATGACCACGAAGAGCTGGTGGACCTGCTGCCCCTGCTCGGTGGCGCCGGCTTGCGCACAGCCGGTCGCGAGCAAGCCCAGCAGGCACGCCCCAACGAGGGAGCGCCCGCCGCGTACGGGCGAACCGCCGGCTACTTGACCGAGAACTGGTACACCATCCCGATCGACGCGTGCGTGGGCCCGTTGTCCTTACCGGCGGGGGTTCCCTGCTGCCAACAGGCGAAGAAGTACGTCCCGGCCGGAAGATTGAACACGCTCGAGCGGGTTGCGCCTGTCGAGACGTCGGGGATCTCGCCGAAGTGCAGGTACTGGCTCTCACACGGGGCGCCGCCGGTGCAGCCCTTCACCTTGGCGCTCTGCATGATGTCCTGTGGCGTCTTGCCGGCGGGCATAGCCAGGAGGATCATCTCGTGCACGATCGGGAACGATTCCTTGTTCGAGAAGTTGATCTGCATGTTGCCCGCCGGGATAGTTGCCGGCATCCCGTTGAAGCGGAACTTCTGCGCGAACACGTTGTAGGCGACCACTCCGGAGCCCGATCGGCCCTTCGAGCACCCTGAAGCTACGAGTAGCAAGAGCGCCGCGAGCACCACCGCGAGCCACCTCCTGCGATGGACAGACACCGACAACCTCGCCACGCGGACCCCCTCGGTCGAAATCAGGCGTGACAGTAGGGTCACGGGCCCGCGGGCGCAACTCACATGACGGAGTTGTCATGAAGTCGGGCCGCGGCCACGCAGGGGAACGTGAGGGCGGTGTCATGTGGCACGGACCCCTGTACGAGGAACGGCCTAACGCTCTAAGCTCCGCCGGGGAGGAACAGATGACGTCACAGCCGCATGCCCGCGAGGTCCGAGCCCGTCCGAGGATCCTTCTGGTGGACGACGAACCCAGGATCTTGAACTTCGTGTCCAGAGCCCTGCGGGCGGAGGGCTTCGACGTCGAGGTTGCCTCAGGGGGCAAGGAGGGCGCGGCGGCGGCGCTCGCCGGCGAGTTCGACCTCATCATCTTGGACCTTCGGATGCCGGGGATGGACGGGACGATGGTCCTTCGGCGGGTGATCGAACGCAAGCCTGATCAGGCCGTGCTCGTGCTCTCGGCGCTGGACGACGCTACCTCGAAGGTGGTGGCGCTCGATCTGGGGGCCGACGACTACCTGATGAAGCCGTTCTCGCTGAACGAACTGGTGGCGCGTGTCCGTGCCCGGGTGCGGGGGGCGGCCCGGGGCATGCCTTCGCATCTTTCCGCCGGCGGCATCAGGCTGGATATCCACAGCCGCGCGGCGGACCGTGGGTCGGGTCCGATCCCCTTGGCCGAGCGCGAGTTCATGGTTCTGGAGGAGCTGATGAAGCGTGCGGGGAGCACAGTGGGAAAGGAATCGTTGCTGGCATCCGTGTGGGGGTACCACTTCGATCCGACGTCCAACGTGCTCGACGTGACCATACGGCGGCTTCGCGCCAAGCTCGGTCGGTCCTCGATCGTGACCGTTCGCGGAGAGGGCTACCGGGTCGATGTCCACTAGAGACCGCCGGTGGCCGCTTGCCGCCTACTGGCCCGACGTCGCATGGGTTGCCTTCTCGCTCTTCAGCCTCGGGGTGATGATCGTGGCCCCCGAATGGGAAACTATCCCGTTCCACTTCATCTGGGTCAGCCTCACCTTGCTGTACGGGTTCCGGGTGTGGAGCCTGGGTCGCACCTGGTTGGTCCTGGCGATCGTGATGGCGGCGACCGCCGCCCCCATCGCGGTCGACGCCGTCTCGGGGAGCCAGCCCGTTGGCGAGCTCGCCGAGGTCCCGTTGATGACAGCGATGTTCGTGGCGATGGTATGGCACGCGCGGCGCCGAGTGGCTGCTCTGGAGGACGTCAGGCGCGTCTCCGAATCCAACGCGCGGCTCCTGGAACGCGAACAACGCTTCCTCCAAGACGCCTCGCACGAACTCCGCACCCCGATCACGATCGCCCTGGGGCACGCCGAGCTGATCGTGCAGGCGGCCGCCGATCCGGCCGTCGCCGAGGATGCCCGCGTGGTCGTGGACGAGATGGGGCGCCTGCGCGCGCTGGCGGACCGTCTGCTGGTGCTCGCTTCGGCCGAACAACCGAGCTTCCTTTCGCTGCGGGCGGTCGCTCCGGCGGCGATGGTCGAGGCCGCCATGCGACGGTGGGCCCCGATCCCTCGCCGATGGTCCGAGGTGGAGCAGACCGTGCCCACGATCGCGGCGGACGGTGACCGGCTGGCTTCGGCGTTGGACGCCCTCATCGAGAACGCCGTCACCCATACGTCCGTAGGCGACGGCATCCAGCTTCGGCTCCTTCGCGAGCCGGGGTCCGTCGTGATCGCCGTTGCGGACGAGGGAACCGGGATCGCGCCGGAACATCTCGAGCACATCTTCGGGCGGTTCGCCAGGGCCGACGCCGGACGCGAACGGAACCGCGGCGGGGTGGGTCTCGGCCTCAACATCGCGAAGACGATCGCCGAGGCGCACGGTGGGGGCCTCCGCGTCTCCAGCACGCCCGGGGAAGGCAGCGTGTT
>JBBRTK010000150.1:0-5566 GCA_038244455.1 Actinomycetota bacterium | reverse complement strand
CTATCGTCCGTCCGAACGAACTGATCCCGCAGCTGGACGTTCGGCGCGATCAACTCCACGTGGACGTCACCGGTGCGGCGTGGCTCATCTTCGGGGGTCTATTCAAGAAGGTCGTCATCTCGAGTTACGTGGCCGACGCCATCGTGAACCCGGTGTTCGGCGACCCGGCACGACACTCGGCCGTGGAAGCGCTCTTCGCCGTGGTCGGCTACGCGGTGGTCATCTACAGCGACTTCAGCGGCTACACCGACATCGCGATCGGCGTTACGAAACTCCTGGGCTTCGAGTTCCCCCGGAACTTCAACCGGCCCTACAGCGCCCGAACCTTGCAGGACTTCTGGCAACGGTGGCACATGACCCTGAGCCGGTGGCTGCGCGACTACCTCTACATCCCATTGGGCGGGAGCCGGCGAGGGGCGCGCCGCACCACGATCAACATCATGCTCACGATGGTGCTCGGGGGTCTGTGGCACGGCGCGGGATGGACGTTCATCTTCTGGGGCGCGCTGCACGGAGGCGGGCTGGTGGCCGGACGATGGCACCGCGCGCGCCGGCCGGACACCCGAACCCAAACCGCCGCGGTGGTCTGGGGCCAACGGGCCGCGACCTTCGCGTTCGTCTGCCTGGGGTGGGTGTTCTTCCGGGCCGATTCGCTGGGGACGGCCTTCGGTCTCCTCGGACGGTTCCTGGCCGGATGGAGCACGCCGACCTTGCTGGTCAGTCCCTTGCTGGCCGGGACCATCGTGCTGTCCCTCGGCATGCAGTTCGCTCCGCCCGGGCTCGGCGAACGGATCCGGGAGCGCGTTGCCGTGCTGCAACCGATCCCGATGGGGCTCCTGTTCGCCGGCGTGTTGCTCGTCATCACCACGATGGGGCCACAAGGTGTGGCTCCCTTCATCTACTTCAGGTTCTGACCTTGGCCGAACAATCCAAACCCACCCGAACGCCGGCGACCATGCCTGCCGGGCGAGCCCTCGTGGTCATCGTGGTCTGCCTTCTCACCTGGATGTTCCTGTACGCCCCCACCATGCAGCGGGCCGCCGAGGCCTCGCCGCCGGGACTCCGCCGAACCCTATCCATCGCGGGGCTCACGCCGCTGACCGCCATCAGCAACGTCCTGCAGATCACGCGCGCCACCGACGCGGTGCGCGGCGCCCTGGGCAAGGATGCGGGCACGGCGCCCGGGGGAACCCTGACCATCCCCACGGTCCCCAGCGGCGTCGCGAACAGTCCGACCCCGGGCGCAACCGGTCCCATCCGCACCCCCACGCCGGGGAACCGGCTCCGCGTCGTCGTCGTCGGCGATTCGCTCGCAAGCGGTCTGGGAACGTACGCAGAGCGGGTGTTCGATCCGACGCTCGTCCGCGTGGCCGACCAAGGGCGGATCTCCACAGGCCTGGCCCGGCCCGACTACTTCGATTGGCCCGCGTCCATGCAGCAGCTGGTCGATGACTACCGCCCTGACCTTGTGATCGTGATGCTGGGTGAGAACGACGCGCAGGCCCTGGTGGACGCGCAGGGCCATGTGCAGACGGCCGTGGGCACGCATCCCTGGCCGGCGGGCTACGCCGCGCGCGTACAGGAGTTCGCGCGCATCGCCACCTCGGGCGGGGCCAGGTTGGTCTGGGTCGGCCTGCCGATCGTTCGCGACACCGGCCGCCGCGCCCTGCTAGCGCGCCAGAACGGGATCTTCCAGGAGATGACCAGCGTCGTCTCCAACACCGCCTACCTTGACACCTGGAACCTGTTCGCCACGCGCAGCGGCGGCTACACCACCTACTACCGCGAACCCAACGGGCATCTCGACGTGATCCGAGAACCCGACGGCGTCCATTTCAACAGCGTCGGCTACCAGTTGGTGGCGCAGGCGGCGGCGGAGCTGGCGACCAACAGATTCGACCTCACGCCGAAAGCGTTAACTACCGTCAGCCCCCAGACGCGAGCGGTGGTGGCGGGAGCGGCGTTACATCCCCTTGTTGCGCGCTCGCCTGCGCGGCGCTGAAGGCTGCCAAGAAGTCCTTCATCTGCAGACCGCTCATCTTCCCTAGCCACTCGCTCTCGACATTGGCTGGAATCAACGTCTCGTCGCTTGAAAGAGCGAAGCGACCTTGTGATGACATGACCGTGAAATAGTTCAGACCGTCTTCCCTGGGAGGATCGCCGATATACGGCCGGAGGAACAGGATCACCCGGTCCCCGACCTTCAGGTAGGGAACACCGTTGGTCCCAGTCTCTTCGACGCCGATCTGATCCCCCGCGTTGCCCTGCAATGGTTTCTCGACCTCGAGCGTTGCCACATTGGTTCGCCAGGTCTGTTCAGCGACTCCGATCGTCCGGCCGGGCTCGGTGGCCGTAACTTCGCCAACAACCACCACAGGGGTCGTCGCGGTCATCTGAGCGAGGCCATCGAAAGCGTAGAGCTCCTTGCCGGAGATACCGAAGGGGGGAGATGTTGCCACTTGACGCGCGCACGCTCCAAGCGCAAGGACACACGCCACCACAACAGCCGTTCCGCGGACACTCCGATATCGGGAACGCATCGCGAATCCTTCCTAGTATCGGTCATTGATGTGGCTGAGATCGTGCGCGTTGTAGTCGAGATGAAAATGCGGAACTTCCATGCATGATGGGTTGGTAAGGTGATTGGCGTAGTGATAGAGCCCGGTCGTGTGTCCGAACTCGTGGCAGGCCAGACTTTCACGCTTCGTGTCCTTGTAGAGGAAGGCACTATTGAAGTATTCGTGCCAATGCCCGCAGAGAACTCCCGTCCACGAGATGCAGTCACTGTATCCGTACAGGATGTCGTTCGGATCGTTGTAGATATAGACCGCAACGTCTGAATCTGCGTGAGCCGCTACGTTGGTGGTCGCAAGGTCGGTCGGATTCAGGAAGTGGGTTCGCGCGTATTCGGAAGCGTCCACCCACTGGCTACCGAGAGATGAGTCGTACCAATAGCGCTCTTTCGTTCCGTCATACCAACAAGGGACATAATGAGCACACGAACTTCCTGCCGTGCCGAAGGGGTTCGCCAGCGCCAAGTTGGAGAGTGCGGAAATCACGAACCATGCGGCGAGCGAGACGGCCATCACAGCCTTCCGCGACATGAGACCTCCCTCGACGACGTGGGGTTACGTTACCCTGTGAAGATACCCCCCCCCCAAGCTGGCAAGTCAAGCCGACGGCCCCGAGCCGACGTCAACCCGAGCGTTGGTCGACAGCGTGCTCAGGCATCCGCCCCTGACCCGCTAGACCTGGATCGGAACCTCCGGAAGATCCTTCAACGCGGTCGCCTCTTCCGCCGGGTCGAACTCCACTTCCGGCAGCCGGCCGTTGAGGTAGTCATCGTAGGCCGACATGTCGAAGTTGCCGTGACCGGAGAGGTTGAACAGGATCACGCGCGCCTCGCCCGCTTCGCGAGCCTCGATAGCCTCGTCGATCGCGCCGCGGATGGCGTGGCTCGATTCGGGCGCGGGGATGATCCCCTGCGTCTTCGCGAACTGGATCGCCGCCTCGAACACGCTGTTCTGCGTGTAGGCCTTCGCCTCCATGTGGCCTTCCTTCACCAGAAGCGAGAGCGACGGCGAATCGCCGTGATAGCGAAGCCCGCCCGCGTGCACGGGGGCCGGGACGAACCCGTGCCCCAGCGTGTACATGGGCACGATCGGCGCGATCATCGCCGTATCGCCGTAGTCGTAGGCGAACACGCCCTTCGTCAATGTGGGGCATGCGGCCGGCTCGGTGGCAAGGAACCGGGTCTTCTTCTTGCCGCGCAGACGCTCGGCCATGAACGGGTAGGCGATACCGGCGAAGTTCGAGCCGCCGCCCACACAGCCGATCACCACGTCCGGTTCCTCACCCGCCATCTCCATCTGCTTCTGCGATTCCAACCCGATGATGCTCTGGTGCAGGAGTACGTGTCCGAGCACGCTGCCCAGGGCGTAGTTGGTGTCCTCGTGCGTCGCGGCATCCTCGACGGCCTCGCTGATGGCGATGCCGAGCGAACCGGTCGAGTCGGGGTGCTCGGCCAATATCCCGCGCCCGGAGTTCGTCTTCTGGCTGGGCGAGGCCACGACCGTCCCCCCGAACGTCTCGATGAAGAAGCGGCGGTAGGGCTTCTGGTCATACGAGGCTTTGACCATGTAGACGTCGCATTCCAGCCCGAACATGCTGCACGCCATAGCCATCGACGAACCCCATTGACCGGCGCCGGTCTCGGTGGCGATACGACGGATCCCGGCCTCCTTGTTGTAGTAGGCCTGCGGCACGGCGGTGTTCGGCTTGTGCGAGCCAGCCGGGCTCACGCCCTCATACTTGAAGTAGATGTGCGCGGGGGTTTGCAGGGCTTGCTCCAGCCTGATCGCGCGGAACAGCGGAGCAGGCCTCCACAGCCGGTAGATGTCGATGACCGCGCCGGGGATGTCGATCCACTGGTCGGTCGAGACCTCCTGCATGATCAGGCTCTCCGGGAAGAGCGGGAGGAGGTCGGCCGGGCCGATCGGTTCCTTCGTCTGAGGGTTCAATGGGGGAAGTGGCTGCATTCCCGCGCCCACGATGTCCGGCATCAGGTTGAACCAAGCCGACGGGATCTGGTCGGGCTTCAGATCGAACCTGGTGGGCTGCTGGGTCATGACTGAACCTCCTGGGACGCGGTGGGATGCGATGGGTTGCGAGCCTACCCCTTTGCAGCGGAAGCCCGACGAGGCCCGCAACCAGTCAGGGGTGTTCTTCGGTTGAGATGTGCCACTTCCGGGACCCCAGGAGCGCATCTGCCTCCGGGGGTCCCCAGGTCCCGCGCGCGTACGTGTGCACGGCAGGCTGCGCCTTCATCACCGGCTCCAGCAGTTCCCACGCGCGCTCGACCCCGTCCTGACGGATGAACAGCGTCTGATCGCCCTCCATCGCGCCGAGCAGCAGCAGTTCGTAGGCATCGACGATCTGACTCGTGAATTCCTTCTCGTAGTCGAAGTCCATGGTCACGCGGCCCAGCTTCAACCCGGGGCCCGGCTGCTTCGCGTTAACGGCCAGGGTGATCCCCTCGTTGGGTTGAACGCGGATCGTCAGGTGGTCGCGGGGGATCGAGGCAACGTCAGTCTCTCGGAAGATGTTGAACGGCACCCGGCGGAACTTCAGCGTGATCTCGGTCACTTTCTGCGCGAGTCCCTTCCCGGTGCGCAGGTAGAAGGGCACATCGGCCCAGCGCCAGTTGTCCAGCTCCAGCTTGAGCGCGACGAAGGTCTCGATGTTCGACCCCTCCGCCACGCCCTGCTCCGCGCGGTAATCGTCGTACTGCCCGAGCACGACGTCCTCTGGGCGGATCGGTTGCGCGGCCCGCAGCACCTTCACGGTCTCATCACGCAAGCGGTCAGGTTCGAACGAAACGGGCGGCTCCATGGCCAGGAACGTCATCATCTGGAACAGGTGCGTACTCACCATGTCGCGGATCGCGCCGGTCTGCTCGTAGAAGGCGCCCCGGCCTTCGATGCCGATCTCCTCGGCCACGGTGACCTGCACGTGCTCGATGTACCGACGGTTCCAGATGGGTTCGAACATCCCGTTGGCGAACCGG
>JBBRTK010000149.1:0-5571 GCA_038244455.1 Actinomycetota bacterium | reverse complement strand
GCGCCGCCGGCGATCGCCGCCGCCACGTAACCGAGGTAGTGCCGCAGGAAGCCGGCGAGACCGGTTCGAGCCAGGATGGCAAGGACGATCACGAACGCGATGCCGACCATGGCCGAGAACATCATGTGCAGCATCCCGCCGACCAGGATGTGGCTCGCCTGCACGGGGCCGTTCATGGACATCATCATCCCGGGGTGCTTCATGGCTTCGTCGATCATCATCTGCCCCTCGGAGCGATACACGAAGGAGGCCATGCACACGTTGACCGGCGTCCAGAAGCCCTCACCCGTGCCCGCCGAATAGAGCATCTGCCACATCGCCATGCCGATGCCTCCGACGAGTCCGGCCAGGGCGCCGATCCCTACCAGCCCGCGGCTCACCACGTCCGCGCGGTGGGTTGCCGTCCCGACATGCATGTCCGTCTGTTCCATGTCCCGTCTCCTCCAGATAGCTCGTGATCGATCGGTCGTGAAGTAGGACGCAGCCACGCGGAAGTCATTCCCATCCACCGCGGAACGTTCGGGATCTTCAGCTGCGACGCCGGCGGCGGACGGATCGGAATCGCGATACCCGCTCTTGGGGTTCGCTCCTGCCCGAGATCTCGATCGCACCCCGAACCGAATCCCGAAGCGTCGCGGGTGCCAACTCGCGCGCGTGTTCCGCGAGGAACCGGCCTCGTCGCGCCAACCACACCTCGCGCCAGCAGTCCTCGCACTCGAGCAGGTGATGTTCGAACCAGCGGAGGGCGCGGCGCGGAAGCCTGCCATCGAGGAACAAGGCTGCGCTCATCTCCGGGTCGTGGTGCTCCTTGATGTCTGGAAGCGGTTGGTGGTCTCGGCGGCGCATCAGGCCTCCTCACTTTCGGGGATGTCCGCGGTCAGGAGCGACGCCAGTGCCTTCCGCCCCCGATGCACCCGCGAGAGCACGGTGCCTAACGGGGTGCCCATCGCCTCGGCGGCCTCGGCAGTGCTGAGGCCACCGAGGTCGACAAGGGTCAGGGCGAGGCGTTGTTCTTCGGGCAACATCGCGATTGCCGCGTGCAGGGCATCGCGGTCGAGGCCCGCCAGCGCGTCACGTTCCGGATCTGCGGAATCGGGCACCATGAGCACGTGGGTGTCCAGCGGGACTTCGTGCGGGCGGACGGCCCGTTTCCTGAACGTCGATCGCCCCAGGTTCAGACAGATCGTGGCGATCCACTTGTCCACGCGCTCGGGTCGGCGATCGTCCCGCCATGCGCGGTAGGCGGCCAGGTAGGTTTCCTGCACCAGGTCCTGCGCGTCTTCCGCGCTGGCCATCATCCTGCGGGCGATGTTGTAGAGGAGGTCCATGCAACCCATCGTCGCCTGGAGGAACTCGTCATCGATCTTGTCATCCGACCTCATCGGTATCTAGGACGCGGGGAACCCCGTCCCCATTCCCGACCCCGTTCGGGAATACGCCAAAGGCATCCGTCACGTTGTGCTCAACACGAACGGCATCCGGCTGGCGCGCGATCGAACGTTCGCGGCGGCGCTCGCCGAACTCCGGACCGCGATCTACCTGCAGTTCGACGGACTCCGCGAGGAGACACATATGGCGCTCCGAGGCCGTAATCTTCGGGAGACGAAGGCTTTGGCGCTCGATCGATGCGACGAGTTCGGGCTATCGGTGACGTTGGTGGCGGCCGTCGAGAAAGGGGTCAACGACGATGAGCTTGCCGACATCCTGCGGTTCGGCTTCGCGCATCCTGCCTTCCACTCTGTCGTCTTCCAGCCCACGACCCATGCCGGCCGGCACCCGGAGTTCGACCCCCTTCAGCGCCTGACGAACTCCGATGTGATCCACGCGATCGTGGACCAGATGCCCGAGACTTTCGAGCTGAGCGATTTCTTCCCCGTTCCGTGCTGTTTCCCCACTTGTCGGAGCGTGACGTACCTCCTGGTGGATGAGGACAACATCGTCCCGATCCCACGGATCGTGAACATCGAGGATCACCTGGACTCTCCAACCGGGTGCTCCTGGACCGGGCGATCAGGGGTTCCCTGGAACGGTTGTGGAGCGCATCGGCCGTACCGGGAACGGGGAGCGTGGCCGACGACCTTGCCTGCATCACCTGCGCCATCGATATCCCAGAGATGGTGAAGAACCTGACCGAGAAGGCCTTCAAGATCGTGATCCAGGACTTCCAGGGGCTCCTAAAACAAGCGGGGATGCGGATCCTGGCGGCCGAGCGCCACGACGATGTCATGACGGAGTTGCTGCGCGGGGTGGGGCACAAGCTCAGCGCGGCGATCATGGTGATCCCGGGGGACCTCGGGGTTCAGCTCACGCAGGCTAGGGAGCTCCTGTCGATGGCGATGAACGCGGTCGGCGAGGGAATCCTCGGCTACGCGCTGGTGAGCGCCGCGGTTCTGTAACGCGCGGCCGGTCTGCGAACACAGGTATCGGTCCGATCTGGGAGGAGGGAGAGAGGACGAAGCAGCATGAGGCGTGGCCGGTGGAGACGTTGACGGACGGGAAACGCTGGCGGTCGCTGGGCGAAGGGTGGGTCGGCCTGCTGCCGCGAACGGCAGATCTGCCGATGACCCTGCTCGACCTCGAAGGCGGGACGCGGCAGGAGCTATGGCCCACCGACGAACACAAAGGTCTGCTGGTGCTGCTACCGGGCGGGGAAGTCGGACGCCTGCTCAGGCTCGAGCACTCGCCGGATAGTGGCCGTTGGACCTGGGCGCTTGAGTTCAGGGGCGAACGCGCACCGGTTAGCCTCAGATCTTGAACGCGCACCCGTTCCAATAGGCTTCGACGCGCTTCTTCCGGAGGCCCTTGATCTCCAGGTGGAGTTCGTCGGGAGGGCGCACGCCGCTCTCGAACCACACGACGAAGCCCGCGGACTCGAAGGGCGTGAAGGCTCCGGCATCTCGCGCTTCCGTCGAGGTGAGGAGGTACGTGATGTTGCCTGAACAACACCTATGGGCATCGGTCCACACGAAGAGTTGTCCACCCCGCTCGGCGACGAACTGGTCGACCCCGGATCCCGCCATGACTTCCATCGATAAGTAGGACGCCCGAGAGGCGTCATGCATTCCCGATCGCGTTCGCCGGAATGCTGGCCGCGGCGATGCGTCCTTGTTGGTGAGGGGCCCAAATGACGGCCGAGGTCGACCGTGTCGGCCGGGTGATCGAGGAGGTCAACGGATGTGGATCCTTCTGGCACTCTCGCTGATCGCCCTGGTGCTCGCCGCGGTCGCGATCGCTCTGGCGCTCCTGAGCTTGCGCCGACTGACCCTGGATACCGGGTGGGGGAGGCGTCTGCGTCCGCTCGGTCCCCAGGTGATACGGATCGGGCCGCCGCGGGAGATCGTGTTCGACCTGGTGAGGGTGCCTTACCTGTCGGCCACTCCGCCGCGAGAGCTGCGGGAGAAGGTGCAGGTCATTGATCGCGGTGGCAACCTGGTCCTGGCAGCGCACCGGACGACAGTGGGAAGGTTCACGCCGACAACGGTGGAGTCGGTCTCGCTCGACCGGCCCGGGCGCGTCAGCTTCAGGCTGGTTCGGGGACCGGTGCCGTTCGTTCGCGAGACCTTCGTTCTGGTGGGCCTCGACGACGGCGCGGCCACCGAGCTGACGTACTCGGGGGAGATGGGCACCGACGGCCGGGCGCTGGGGGCTCTCTGGGGACGGATCGTGGCCGGCTACTGGGAGGCAACGGTGACCAGATCCCTCGCGGCGTTGGCCACCGCCGCCGAAACCAAGACGGCTCGGCGCCGCGCACGGGATCAGCCCACCTGACCTGAGGCCCACATCCTCAATGCTTGCCGCGCCGACGCCAAGGTCCGGCGTTACTCCGAACGCTCGCGCGGCGAGAACTCGCTGCACGTGCACGAGGCCGTGATCAAGCCCCGCATGTACTTGCAGGTGCCGGTGGACGTCCGCGGGAACATGAACCCGCAGCGGTCGCAGCGAACCTCGGGCTTCGGCGCGAGCTTGTACCCGACGACACGCTCGTGGCAAGGCTTGATCAGGTCCGCGCGGCGTGCGCCTGACATCCAACCGCAGTGCGAGAGGCCTTCCCGGTTCGTCCTGAACACCGGCCTCCTTGTCCGGGTATTGACGATCCTCGGACGCCTTCAATGGCGATTGGCGAACTCAAGGCGCGGTTGCCAGTCAGCAGCGCGCCGTCATGGCTACGGCCCCCCTGATTCCGGATGCCAACTCAAGACGATTTCGTATCCGTTAACGGCCGAGATCGTGGCGACCCTCAACCCAGTCTCCGGGTAGGCTCCCACCCGGGAGGATGGCCGAGCGGACGAAGGCGACGGCCTTGAAAACCGTTGGCCAGGAATGGCCAGGAACCGGCGTGGTGCCCTCCGCCGTAACCGGCCATGCGATATCAGGACCGGAAGCCTATGAGTCCTCCCAGCGCGTTCCGAAATCAGCGAAATCCGTTCCGAAGATCTCAAGGGTCTTCACGGACCCATCGGGCATCTCGGCGTCCACGTTCTCCACGTGCCATTCGGGAGTGGAACCGCCGGCGTCCTTGACCGCGTGCACCCCGGTGAGGATGAGCCATCCGAACTCGCGCATCCCGCGGTCGATGTGCATGCCCCTCATCGCCTTGTCGTAGTTCACGCCCTGGGCGCCGGGGAGAACCGGTGCCAGCCGCTCGAAGCAGCGCATCGCGGCCCCCGCCTCACCGCCCTCACCCTTGGTCCCTGGAGATCATCGACGGCCGACTGACTTCGCGGGAGCACGGCGCCCAGACCACGCCATCACGAACGCCGACTCCCCGGGGACGATGACCTCGAGCACGAAAGGCTGCCGGGTACCCCTGAGAGTGACTACCGGCTCGACTTAGAACTGATGTGAACGTCGAAGCGCGATGGGTCGGCCGTCCGGATCGACGATGGTCCGGTACATCGGCCAAGCCCACGCGCGCTGCCATGACGCCACCGATCGAGGCCGGTGGCTCCGGACCCGACCATTCGGTCGAGGGCCGAAGTCTCCGCTCTCATGCCAGGCCTCGAGGGTGTCAGCGCTGACACGCCAGCGTTCGAAGGCGTCGATCGGATCGAGGAGACCGTCGTTGGAGGCGACACCGAGATGCTCCTTCGACAGACGTAACCGAAGGTCCCGGGCGAACAGTCGTGCGCCGTCGCCGAGACCGGCTGGATCGCGTGGATCACGCTCGTCTCGCTCCTCGTCCAGCACGGCGATCGAGACCTCCGAATCGTGCGTCCATGATCGTCGGTTCATGTTGTCCGAACCGATCATCGCGAACACATCGTCGATGACCACGACCTTAGCGTGGACGTAGATCGCCGCTCCTTCCTCGTTCTCAAGATCGTAGACGGCGACGCGATCGCCAGCGGCGTCGGCGAGGCGGCTCATCATGGCGAGCTGCCCGAGTCGGTTGGCCGGCCCCGACAGAGTGCCGTTGCGATCCGGGTGCCGAGGCACGACTACGATCATCCGGAGTTCAGGGGCGCGTCTAAGCGCCTGCTCGAATGAGATGGCGATCTCCCGGGACCAGAAGTATTGATCCTCCACGTAGATGAGCGAACGGGCACGCGCGAGCGCCTTCTCGTAGATCCG
>JBBRTK010000148.1:0-5585 GCA_038244455.1 Actinomycetota bacterium | reverse complement strand
GGGACGTCGATCACGTCCACGTCCATGACCCTTGCGGCGGCCGCCACGGATGAGTGAACGGTGTCGCAGCAGGCGATCGCCCACCTGGCCGGGCGCCCGCGATCACCGCGCGCGCGGGCGGCCACGTCGCGCGCCGTCACCAACCCGCTCAGGTTCCCGGCCGAACCGCCTGAGACGAAACATCCCCCGGCTCCCTCCGGCATGCCGGCCAGGTCGGCGATCCACCGGAGCGCCCGGTTCTCGGCCCAGATGGCGCCCGCCCCGTCCAGCCAGGAGGCCGCGATCACGGACGAGGATCCGACCACCAGGTCGAAGAGGACTGACGCCTTCGTCGGCGCGCCCGGGACGAACGCGAGCGAGGCCGGGTGGTCGGTTGAGATGGTGGCCGGCGCCAGGACCTCGGCCCAGACGCGCAGGGCCTCCTCGCCCCCGATCCCCTCGGGCGTGATGGTCTCGCCGGCGCGACGCGTGAGTTCGGCACTTGGCTGGGGCCCGTCCAGAGGCTGCGGGCTCGCGATCCGGTTCCGCGCGTAGGCGACCAGCGCGCGCGCCAGCGCCTCAGTCTGATCGGTGTAGGTGTGCATCCCATCCGTCACGATGACGCCTCCTGAAAAGAACGGAGCCGGCCCTTCGGGCCGGCTCCGCTTGGTGGTCGCTACCCGTTCGGCGTTATCCGGCCAGCTCCTGGCAGAACTCGCCGAACGCGTCGATGTACTTCTGGACGTCGGCCTCCGTGTGCTGCACCGAGATCGTCCACTGCTCCTCATCGCCGGGCGTCATGAAGATGCCCCGGTTGATCATCCACGAGAAGCTCGCGTAGAAGAACCCCGGTTCGGTCTCCAGGAAGTCCCGGTAGTTGGTGAGGGGCTCGGGGCGGTAGGACACGCAGCCCTTCGCGCCCAGGTCCATCGTGTGTCCGGGGATGTCGGCATCGTTCATGGCCTTCGCGCATCCCTCGGCGAGTTGCGTGCCGAGCCTGCCCAGGTGGCCGTAGGCGTCCTTCGTGAGGACCTGAGTGAGTGCGGCCAAGCCGGCCGCCACGGACAGCGGGTTCCCGTTGAAGGTGCCCTGCTGGGCAGCGCCCTTGCCGACCCATTCCATGTAGCGAGCCTCACCGCCGAACGCGCCGATCGTGGCGCCTCCGCCGATAGCCTTCGCATAGGCGGCCAGGTGCGGCCGGACGCCGTAGCGCTCGGTGGTGCCGCCATAGGCGATGGTCCCGCCGCACTTGACCTCGTCGTAGATGAGGACGGCCCCGTGCTTCTCGCAGGCATCGCGCAGCGCCTGCAGGTAGCCCGGCTGCGGGACCACGATCCCGATGTTCATCATGACGGGTTCGAGGATGACCGCCGCGACCTGTCCTTCGTTGTCCGAGAGGGCCTGTTCGACCGCGGCCGCGTCGTTGAACTGCACGACGATGACCGTGTCCCACAGCGCCCTCGGGATGCCCTTGGACGTGGGCTCGGTGGTGTACCAGGCCTTGTCGTCGGTCCCCATGCTGGCACGCATGTCCAGAACGTCGGCCTCGGGAACCACGGAGAAGAGCACCGAGTCGTGGTGACCGTGGTAGGAGCCCTCCATCTTGATGATCTTGTCCCGGCCGGTCGCCGCTCGCGCTACTCGGATCGCGTCCATCGTGGCCTCTGTGCCCGAGTTCACGAATCGCATCTGCTCGAGCTGGAAGCGCGAACAGACCTCTTCGGCCAGGGCGACCGTGGCTTCGGTGGTGACGGCGAAGTGGATCCCGCGGTCGGCGACCTTCCGGATGGCTTCGACGATCTTCGGGTGGGCGTGGCCCACCACATTGACGCCGAACCCACCGTGGAAGTCGGTGTACTCCGTCCCGTCCACGTCCCAGACGCTGGCACCCTTACCTCGCTCGAGATACACGGGGTAGGGGTCGCCAACCTGGAAGTTCGAAGCGACGCCGCCTGGCAAGCTCTTGATCGCTCGCTCATGCAGTGCCTTCGATCCCGACGTCCGGTCGAGCAGGATCTTCGTTTCCGCATCGGCGACTTCCGCCGCACGGGCCTTGAGACGCTCAAGGTCCACGTCTATCACCTCCTGTAGGTGCTCCAAGGTACCCGGCGCCGGTGCCACCGGCAATCTCGGGTCGAACGGGGGTTCGGGCGGTTCCGGCTAGGGCCGGTAATTCGTGAATTGGAGCGCGACGCCGAAATCGTGCTCGCGAACGGCTCCCATCGCGGCCTGCAGGTCGTCCTTGCTCTTCCCGATGACCCTGACCTGGGCGCCCTGGATCTGCGTCTGCACCTTCGAAACCGCCTGCCGAACGAACTTGGAGATCTCTTTAGTCTTCTCGTCGGGTATGCCGGTGACCACCGTCACGGTGATGCGGGCCGAACCCTTGGAGGCTTCCTGGATGGGGCCCTCCTGCAGGGCCTTGAGCGGCAGTTCGCGCTTGATCGCCTTCTCCTTCAGCACCTGGAGCGCGGCCTTGAGCCGGTCCTCGGTGGCCGAGTGGAGCTCGATCTTCTCCTCCGCGAGTTCGATGGTGGTGTCGGTGCCCTTGAAGTCGAAGCGCTGGGACAGCTCGCGGCCCGCCTGGTCGACAGCGTTGCGCACCTCCTGCATGTCCACCTCGGACACGATGTCGAACGAGAACTGATCCTTCGCCATGGCCGAAGGATAGCGGCTGAGGCCGGATGGCGCCTGCGTTCGCTATCCGGCTGGCGCACGACCGGAGGAAGCCCGAATGGCCGGAGGGAGCGGTATGTACTATCGCCTGACTGACCAACCACACTCGTGAACGGGTGGTACGTCCGGACCGCTCCCGATGAGAAGGAGAAGACCTGATGCTCATGCATCCCTGGGACGCCGCGATCGGCGAAGATGAATGGCGCCAGTGGCTGGGCACCACCCCTCCGTTCGGCCAACTCATCGTGGCGAACCTGGACCCGGCCCGCGCACCGCTGGCCATCCCAACGCACGCGGTCCTCGAGGGAGATGAACTCTTGGTGCACCTCGCGCGGCCTAATCCGGTGTGGCCCCACGCGGAGGCGGCCGGGGAGGTGCTGTTCACCGTCATCGGTGACTACGCGTACATACCGAGCACCTGGCGAGCCAAAGCGGGGGGTCCCGATGAGGACGGCGTTCCTACCAGCTACTACGCCGCGGTCCAGTTCATCTGCCGTCCGGAGATCCTCGACGACCCCGAAGCGAAGGCAGGACTGCTGCGCACCCAGTTGGCCCACATCCAGCCCGAGGGCGGCCACGCCCCCGTCGAGACCGGAGAACCCCCATATGGGCGCATGCTCCCGGGCATCCGGGGATTGCGACTGCACATCCTGAACGTCCTCGCCAAGTTCAAGTACGACGACCACAATCCCGCCGAGCATCGCCTCCGAGTCTCCGCCGACCTCGATCAGCGCGGCGACGTGCATGACCCCGGCGCGGCCACCCAGCAGCGTCGACGTCTCGCACTGCGGGGGGAGTGGGCCGATCACTGAACGAGGTGGTCATCCTGTCCGCAGGTGCAGTGCTCGGGGTCATTCGGCTTCTTCGCCTACGGGCTAGTGCCCCCCGAGGCTTCCTCGTTCGGCAGGTAGCCGCAGAAGGCCGCGCCCCAGCCCCCGAACTTCGACCCACGCCCACTCGGCGCATGGCCCGGCTCCTTGAAGGCCCGACCGGAGCGGCTCAGCGTTCGCTATCCTGCTAACGCACCACGGGAGGATGCCCGAGCGGCCAAAGGGAGCGGTCTGTAAAATCGCCGGCGTAGCCTACAGAGGTTCGAATCCTCTTCCTCCCACCACCACTACCACCACACCACCACCCACCACCGGACGGACGGACGAACGACCAACCAACTAGCCCAAACCCACCCACTGACCCTCAAGCCACCACCCACCAACCGGGTCCAACCGAACCGCTCCCACCGTGATGCGTTGGGGCAACGTAGCTCCTCCTCCTCGTGCGAGGATGACGCCAGGAGAGGGTATGCCGAACGCCACCAACGGGTTGGACGGGAGCCAGGTGTACTTCGAGGACGACGGGGGCGTCGGCTCCCCGGTCTTCTTCCTCGGGGGGTTCCTCGATCCCGTCGAATCGGTCCGGCGTTCGCCCCTCGCCCAGGCGCTGCGCGAAAGGTCCGAGGAGTTCCGGCTCATCTTCGTCGACCACCGTGGTCACGGGCGGAGCGACAAGCCGCACGACGCGCAGGCGTACGCGATGCCGGCAAGGGTCGCGGATGTGGCGGCCGTCCTCGATGAGCTCGGCATCGACCGCGCGCACTTCGTCGGCGTGTCCTGGGGTGGACGGCTCTGCTTCGGGATCGGCGAGCACGCCTCCGAGCGTTTGCGTTCACTTGTCATCGTGGGCCAGCAGCCGTACGCGATCGATCTGCGCGGTCCACTTACCCGCGTCGTCGGGGAGGCTCTCAGGGCGTCGAGAGAAGGGGGCATCGAGGCACTCGTCCGTGCGTTCGAAACAATCGTCGGCCGATATCCCGAGGACGTGCGAGAGCTGTATCTGGCGAACGACCCCGCGGCGATGAGAGCGGCGTTCGACGCGGCGCTGGCTGAGGGTGCGGTCGCGCGCGATCTCCGCGCGTGGGAGATCAGGTGCCTCATCTGCGTTGCGGCCGAGGATGTCGACTTCTACGAACAGGCGCGGCGCGCTGCGGACGAGATGCCCAACGCCGAGTTCCTCTCGCTCGAAGGATTGAACCACCTCGACATCGATACGGCGGAGGTCAGCCGGCTTCTCCCCGCCGTCCTCCGGACGCTGCGCGAAGCCGGCTGACGCCCGAGGCCCGAGCGAAGTAGTTTCGGATTTGGGCGCTGTTTCGTCAACAGGGATGGGCGATCAACTGCAGGAGAAGTGGCCCAGACCTGCTGTGGGTACTACCCTCCTTGACCTGTGGGCACTGCCCCAAGCGGACCTCGTTCGCCCCGGGCCCGGAGCTAACGGTGCCGCGATGATCATCTACAGCCGAACGAGCCGCACGGCCGCGCCCACCTCGATCACGCCGGGGTGCAGGACGGACGCGTTCAGCGCGAGCTTGCCGCGGAAGCGCGTGGCGATATCGCGGAGCACCTCCGGATCGCGTTCCAGCGTGTCGGGATCCACGGTGGTCATCGGGCAGCGGGCCCGCGTGGAATCGGCGGCGATGATCACGTCGCCGATGTGGAGCTGTGCACCCGGCCACGTCGTTTCTTCCATGCCGCGGACCCCCGAGATGACGATGTTGGGGCGGAGCCGCCGCACGTCCCTGCCGAAGGCGGCCAGCGCCCCGTCGGTCAAGATCAGGAGGGGGAGCACATCGAAGCGTTCCGCGCCGTCGTAGGCCGCGAGCCAAGCGTCGTCGCCCGCGGCCTCGCGAACGAGCGCGAGCGCCGCCGGGTCATCCCACGGGATGCCGCCGATCAGTGGTCGGCCATCACCGAGGGTCGCCGGGAGTCCGAGCATCCTGTGCTGGATGCGTGAGGTGCGCAGACCTTCCGACCCGCGCACATGGACGATTCGGTCGCCAACGATTCCGGCGGGCGTGACCTCGGCCATCGAGAGTTCCTCCCCGGCCAGCGACTTCACCGGGTAGCGCCAGAGCTGGTCGACCCGGAGGCTCACCG
>JBBRTK010000147.1:0-5597 GCA_038244455.1 Actinomycetota bacterium | reverse complement strand
GCGCGACCGGCTCTCCCCCGGTGAACGGCGGCGCGGTCACCGCGGTGTTGATGCCACCCGTCGGGCAGAAGCCCTTCACCCATTGGAGCTGGATCTGCCAGCGGAGGTCGGCCGCCGGCACCCAGCACCCGGCGCGGCAGGCAACCGGCGCGGGGCATCCGTCGCAGGCGCGCGGCGCGCGAACCAGACCGGCCGACGCGTGCGCCGGGGTGGCGGCCCCCGAAAGGGCCGCCACCACCAGCGTAAGAACGAGCGCGAGCCTCCTCAACGGCACGGCGTATACGGCACGTCGTAGAGGTTGAAGTCCTTCAGGATCGCGTTCCGGTTCGCAGAGCTGGCGGGCGGGCAGAACTTCGTCAGCGACAACTTGTACTCCACCTGGAAGACGGCCTTGCCGTGGTTGATGAACTCCGTGGTGTAGCCGCCGCACTCGTTGTACTGCTGGCACTGCTCGTTCACCGCGTAGTCGAAGAACGGGGCGAGGGGCGTCAACTGCCCGACATCGTTCTTCAGCGCGACCGTGAGGCCGTATTTGTGCGCGATGTTCGCGAGCGACTCGTCGTAGTTCAGCTGGTCGTTCGCGGTCAGCGGGAAGCCCGTGCGGTTGGAGTAGCCGTCCACGTTGTCCCACTCGATCCCGTCGAATCCCGCCTGCGCGCACTTGGCCGCGCGCGCGTCCATGATCGGGAGCAGGACGGCGGTGTTGCGGACGTCGACCCACTTCTCGCCGGGCCAGCCGTTCTTGCTGCCCAGAACGCTGGCCGGGAACTGTGCCTGGTCAACGCGCCAGTTCTCCCAGGTGCCGGCGCTGACGTAGCAGATCGCGTGGCCGCCGGCGGCGTGGATGGCGTTCACGGCGCCGGTGTTCAGCGTGGTGTTGTTGCCGACGATGTTCTGGTCTGCGTAGAGATCGATGTCGAACACCGTCGGACGAACCGCGGCGCCGCCCGTGTAGGGAACCGCACTGATGCCGACGTTGATGCCTCCCGTGGTCGGGAACCCGGCGACCCCTTGGAGTTGGTATTGCCAGCGCTCGGCGAGCCCGGGGTGCCAGCAGGCGCCCTTCGTCGTGTCGCACGGGACCGCGGCCGGGAGCGCCCCCGCCACGGCCGCCGGGAACGCGACGGCCGCCATCACCGCCAGCGCCAACGCAGATCGGATCAACACCTTCATGCGACGCACCTCCCCCTCGGTCCCTCCAGGAACCTCCAGTAGCGTGGATAGTGACGGTATCGGCCCTATCCGGTCAAATCCTGAATACCCAGCATGCGCGTTTCTGCACATTTGGCCGCTGGCCTTGGTTCTTCTGGATAGCCGACCTCGCTGGTAGCATTTGCACCTGCAATGAGCGACACGGCGATCGATCTCAGCTCACCGAAGGGCGTCTTCGAGCATCTCGACGACGTTCAGTTGGTCGATTGCCGTGAGCCGTACGAATGGGAAGCCGGCCGCGTGGAGGGCGCCATCCACATCCAGCTGAACGCAATCATGGCGGGGGCCGGCTCGGACCTGGACCACGGAAAGCCGGTCGCCGTCATCTGCCGGTCGGGCAACCGCAGCGAGCTGGCCACGATGATGCTCCAGGCGCGAGGGTTCGACGCGCACAACATCGAGGGCGGCATGGAGGCCTGGGCCCGCGAAGGTCTCCCGTTCAGCGCACCCGACGGGTCCGAGGGTCGCGTAGCCTGAGACCGCCACCCGGCTCGCCCCTAGTGGCAGCCGCCGAACGAGAAGTGTCCCGGGTCGCTCGTGAGCAGCGGTTCGCACCAGCCGTTCGCCTTCAGCGCTGAGACGATCGCCGGCGTGTCCAGTCCGTGTTGCGTGGTGTCGATCGCGGCACCCATCTGGTGCCATGACTTACCGGGCGGCGCGCATCGGCCCGGACACCCCGAGGCGCCGCAGATGTTCTGGCACGCGACCTGCTGCTGCGCGCAGCTCCGGTAACTCCAGACGACCGGGATGCGCTGGCCGGCGTCGTGTTGCGCGGCTTTGAAGGCCTTCATCGCCAGCGGTTGCAGGGTCACGCCCTGGTAGGTGGTCAGAGGTGGCGGCGACGCGCAGGCGTCCGTGGGGATCACGATGCCCGAGGCCGGCCCGCCGGAGAAGTAGCCGAACCCCGCCGCTGCCACGATCGCGAGCCCGCCGACGATCATGACCAGGCGCCCACGCGCGGTCACGCGCGGGCGGCGACCGCGGCGGCGCGTTCGCGACGGGGCGCGAGGAGTGTTCGCGGCGGGTGGGCCTGACTTCCGCTGCATGGGCGTAGCCTACGGTCCATGCTCGACCTGACCGCTCTCCGCGACGAACTCGTCACAACCTTGGGCGCCGATCGCGTGCTCCGGGACCCGTTGGAACTTCGGCTCTACGCCCGCGACGCCTCGTTGGTCCAGGGCTCCGCGGGTGTCGTCGTCCTGCCCCAGACCGCCGAGGAGGTGGCCATGGCGGTGAAGGCAGCGGCGCGTCACGGCATCCCGGTGGTGCCGCGCGGCAGCGGGACCGGCCTGGCCGGAGGCGCCACGCCGATCGGCGACGCGATGGTGATCGTGACCACGAAGATGGATCGCATCCTGGAGATCAGGCCGGCCGACCGGCTGGCGTGGGTCGAACCCGGCGTCATCAACCTGGACCTCGCGAACGCCCTAGCGCCGACCGGGTTCACCTTCGCGCCCGATCCTTCGAGTCAGCAGGCCTCCTCGATCGGCGGCAACATCAGCACGAACGCGGGAGGTCCGCATTGTCTGGCCTACGGCGTCACCAGCGCGCACGTGCTCGCGGTGGACGTGGTGCTCCCTGACGGGACGCCGATGCGGCTGGGCAGTGAGGGCGCGGAGTCGGAAGGGCTAGATCTTCGCGGCGTGGTGGTCGGGGGCGAGGGGACGCTCGGGGTGGTGGTTGCGGCGTGTGTCCGACTCACACGGATCGCCCCGGCAGTGCGAACGATGCTTCTGGACTTCCTCGACGTGGAGGATGCGGCCGCCACGGTGAGCGCGATCATCGCGAGGGGCGTCGTGCCCGCCGCCTTGGAGATGATGGACCGCGGGATCGTCCAAGCGGTGGAACGTTTCGCGCATGCCGGCTACCCAACCGACGCGGCCGCCGTCCTGCTGGTCGAGGTCGACGGTCTGGCCGGAGCCGTTGCGGCGCAGACCCGCGAAGTGGAGGCCGCCGCGCGCGAACACGGCGTCCGCACGGTCCGCGTGGCCTCGGACGAGACTGAGCGCGCCCTGCTGTGGAAGGGCCGGAAGTCCGCGTTCGGCGCGGTGGCGCAGATCGCGCCCCACTATCACCTGCACGACTGCGTGGTCCCACGCGCGCGGCTGGTCGAAGTGCTCCGCGGCATCTACGCCATCGTAGAGCGCCACGACCTCATCGTGACGAACGTCTTCCACGCGGGCGACGGCAACCTCCATCCGCTGCTCTCGTTCGATCGGAGCGTGCCGGGAACGCTCGAGCGGGTCCTACGCGCGAGCGAGGAGATCGTTCGGCTCTGTATCGACGCCGGCGGAACCCTGAGCGGTGAGCACGGGATCGGGCTGGAGAAGCGCGACTTCATGCCGCTGGTGTTCACCGCAGATGACCTGGACGCCCAGGCGTGCGTCCGAGCGGCGTTCGATCCGGACAGCCGGATGAACCCGTTCAAGGTGCTGCCGGAGGGTGCGCGATGCGGGGATTACGCGGTGACGGCAGGTGGCACCGGGACGGCTGCGGCGGACGCGGCGGCGCTGCCCGACGGGTCGTGGATCTGATGGACGCGCTGCACCCGCACACGAAGGCCGATGTCTCCGAGATGCTCGCGGGCCTGTCCGCCGCCGAGACGCCGACGCTCATCGTGGGCGGGAGGCAGCACGTGGGGCGGACCACCCCTCGCTCCATCGGCGCCGAACTCTGGACCACGCAGCTTGATCGCGTGATCGCCTACGACCCCGCCGAGATGCTCGCGGTGGTCGAGGCGGGCACCCGCATCCGCGACCTCGACGCGCTCCTTGCCGAAGGCGACCAGGAATGGCCCGTCGACGCGCACCCGGACGCCACGGTCGGCGGCGTCATCGCGGCAGGGATCTCGGGGATGCGCCGCCTTCGGACCGGCCTCATGCGCGACACCGTGGTCGAACTGGAACTGGTGACCGGCGACGGACGCCTGATCCGGTCGGGCGCGCGCACCGTGAAGAACGTGACCGGCTTCGACGTGCACCGCTTGGCCACGGGTTCGTTCGGTTCCCTCGGCGTCATCGTGCAGGTGGCCATCAAGGTCCGCCCCCGTCCGAAGGTTCGGCGAACGCTAGTCTTCGGCGACGGAGGCACGACTTTGGCGGAGGCGGTGCTTGCCGCGGTCCCCTTGCCTCCAGCCGTCATCGCCGAACCCGACCACATCGAGCTGATCCTTGAGGGCTGGCCCGAGGAGGTCGAGGAGCAGACTGAGGCCGCGCGTGCGGTGAGCGCGGACTTCGAGATCCAGGAGAACGTGCCGCCGACGCGCACGGATGAGTTCTGGCCGGGGGCGCTGATCGTGGGTGAGGCGGCCGTGACGCCGTCGCGGATCGCGGCCGTAGCGCGCGCGAACGACCGGTGGCGCGCACTCATGGGCGTGGGGATGGTCTGGTTCCCGTTCGATGATGAGGACCGATGGCGCTACGTGCGAGCGGTCGTCGCGGCGGAGTCGGGCACGATGGCGCGGATCCGGGGTGGCCACGTAGCAGCGAGCGCCGCCCCACCGCGACCGGGTTCGGGCGTGACCTCCAGGCTCCTCATGGCCTTCGATCCGGTAGGCATCCTGCGCTAGCGAAACGGGCGGGTATCATCGAAGGACTGAAGGGGAGTACCCCCTCGCGGCGCATCGACATCACGGCCACGATCACCGGCCCGGTGCCGCCGGCTCCCACGCGGAGCGGGAGAGACCTTCGGCTGGATGGCCGCTACGTGCGGCCCGGAGTCGAAGGGAGTAGGAACCGATGGACCTCTGGGTATGGGTGGCCTTCACCGGGCTGATCCTCGTTCTCCTTGCACTCGACCTGTTCGTCTTTCACAAGGACGCACACGAGGTCTCGTTCCGTGAGGCCGCGCTTTCCAGCGCCTTCTGGATCGCGCTCGGCCTGGCGTTCGGAGGGGTGATCTTCTGGTGGCTCGGACCCAGGGCCGGCGGCGAGTACCTGGCCGGCTACCTGATCGAGAAGAGCCTGGCCGTCGACAACATCTTCGTCTTCGCGTTGATCTTCTCCTACTTCGCGGTGCCGCCCAAGTACCAGCATCGCGTGCTGTTCTGGGGCGTGCTCGGTGCGCTCGTCTTCCGCGCCGGCTTCATCGCGGGCGGCGCGGCGCTGCTCGACGCGTTCCACTGGATGATCTACGTCTTCGGCGGGTTCCTGATCGTCACCGGGATCAAGATGGCCCGCCATCGCAACCAGGAGATACACCCCGAGCGGAACCCCGTCCTGCGGCTGTTCAAGCGTCTCGTGCCGACCACCGACGAGTACCACGGCCAGAAGCTCACCGTGCGCGAGGCTGGGCGGCTGATGGCCACGCCGCTCATGGCGGTGCTCGTGCTCGTCGAGGCGACCGACATCATCTTCTCCGTGGACTCCATCCCGGCGATCTTCGCG
>JBBRTK010000146.1:0-5631 GCA_038244455.1 Actinomycetota bacterium | reverse complement strand
CCGGTGCGAGAGGGGGGATTTGAACCCCCACGCCCTTGCGGGCACTGGGACCTAAACCCAGCGCGTCTGCCAGATTCCGCCACTCTCGCGCCCGCTAAGACTACCGGTCGAGTTTGGGCCGCGAGCGCCGATAATGCACGCATGTTGAAGAGGACCATCTCCGTCGCCCTTGCCCTCGGGCTGTCGCTTGCCGCGGCCGCGTGCTCCGGATCGCAGGCGGCGGTCGAGCCGTCAAGGGCACCCGCTCCGTCGACGTCGGTCCCGGCGCCGCCCAGCGGCGGTCCTGTCGACGCACCCGTGCTCGGCGCCGGCACCTACATCGCCCGGGCGAAGACAGCCACTCTGCTGGTCGACCGGCATCCCTTCGAAGCGGCCCCCGTGCAATGGCGGTTCCCCGCGAAGAACGCCTTCGGCCAGCAGGTCTCGTTCCTGGTGGTGGACGCGCACCGGTCGGCGTCGGGTGACCCGTGGCTCCGGATCCAACTCGGGGCCAAGCCGAACGAAGCCACCGCCTGGGTTCCCCAGGACGAGGTCACCATCGCCAAGATCAACGACAAGGTGGTGGTCGATCTCTCCCAGCGGATCCTCCGCCGCTATCACGACGGCAAGCTGGTCGACCGGTTCAGTGTGGGCGTCGGACAGCCGCAGTGGCCGACCACGCCCGGCCAGTACTTCGTCTGGGCGAAGGTGCCGCAGGCGAGTCCGTTCGGTCCCTACGGCGTATACGCGTTGGGGCTCTCCGGGTTCTCCACGGTGCTCACCGATTGGCCCGGAGGCGGGCGCATGGCCATCCATGGCACCGCGAACCCCAGCGACAGGGGTCAGCAGGTCAGCCACGGCTGCGTTCGCGTCTACAACCCGGACATGCTGAAGCTGAAGGATCTCCCGATGGGAACGCCGGTCACCATCAAGCGGTGAGCGGCGAGAAGACTTCTGGTGGGCCCCCGGGGACTTGAACCCCGAACCTGCGGATTAAGAGTCCGTTGCTCTGCCGGATTGAGCTAGAGGCCCGCCACACGATACCAACGAACGAAGCCCCGGCCGCACGGCGACCGGGGCTTCGCGAAGCGGGTGACCGAGGGGATTTGAACCCCCAACCCCCTGGACCACAACCAGGTGCTCTAACCTAATTGAGCTACGGCCACCACGAGCGTGCTGCGCTTCCCACGATACCAACGCAGCCGCCATCGGTGGCTCGGGACTAGCCAGAGGCATCGGACCTGGGCTATCATCCTCCAAAGTTGAACCGCCGTTCAAACGGAGGAGAGCGCATTGCCAGGCAGAAGTGACTTTGACCTTGAGCTGATCGACAAGCTCATCGAAGACGAGGAAGCGAAGCTAGAACCCAAGCACAAGGCCTCGATCGCGTACCGGAAGGTCTCCGAGCGCACCGTGGCCGGCGGCGTGGCGTCCAGCTGGCAGGCCTCGCCTCCGCACGCGGTCTTCATCGATCACGGTGAACGGAATCGTCTCTTCGACATCGACGGCAATGAGTACATCGACTTCCATCTGGGCTACGGCGCCATGGTGATGGGTCACGCGCACCCCAAGATCACCGAAGCCATCCAGAGGCAGGCTGTCCGCGGCACGCACTTCGCCCAGCCGACGAAGGACTTGGACGCGGTGGGTGAGAACCTGGTCGAGCGGTACAAGCTGCCGCTCTGGCGCTTCTGCAACTCCGGCACCGAGGCAACCCTCGAAGCGACGCGCCTGATGCGCGCGAACACCGGGCGCGACATCATCCTGAAGATCGAAGGCAGTTACCACGGGCACCACGACTCGTTGATGTTCTCGGTGGGTCCGGACCCGGCGGACATCGGGCCGCGTGAGCACCCCGTGAGCGTTCCCCAAGCCATGGGGATCCCGCACGCGTTCGCGGATCTGGTTCGAGTGGTGCCGTTCAACGATCTGGCCGAGGTGGAGCGCGCGCTCGCCGAGCATGAGGGCAACGTGGCCGGCATGATCATCGAGCCCGCCATGATGAACTGCGGCGTGATCATGCCCCAGCCCGGCTACCTCCAGGGGCTCAAGGACCTGCTGCACAGCCGCGGCGCCTACCTGGCGTTCGACGAGGTGAAGACGGGGGCGGCACTCGCCTACGGCGGGGCCGCTGAGCTCTTCGGTGTCACGCCGGACATCATCTGTCTGGCCAAGGCCATCGGAGGAGGGCTCCCGTGCGGCGCCATCGGCGCCACGAAGGAGCTGTACCAGCTGGTCATCGACGGCGCCTACGACATGGCGGGCACGTTCAACGGCAACCCGCTCACCATGGCGGCTTCGCGCGTGGCCCTCACCGAGGTCCTGACGCGCGATGTCTACCCGGCGCTCAACGCCATCTACGCCTACATGGAGGAGAACCTGACGAAGGTCATCGAACAGACCGGCCTGCCGGCCTACGTTGCCGGCGCCGGTGCGAAGGGTTCGGTCATCTACTCGACGAAGCCGGTCCGCGAGTACCGCGACGCGGTGGGCATCGACGAACGGATCACCTATCTGGCCTGGCTCTTCCAGCAGAACCGGGGCGTCTTCAAGTCTCCATGGACCAAGCAGGAGACCTGGACGCTCTCCATCTGGCACACGGAGGAAGACGCCCAGCGATACGTTTCGAACTTCGAGGAGTTCGCCACCGCGATCTCGTAGGGACGCACGTCTGGTGGAAAGGTAGGGTTCTGCCATGAGCACGAAAGCGCACGTCGACATCGACCTGGAGTGGGTGGCCGAACTCATCACTCGGCAGGAAGCAGAACTCGCCCCGAAGCACCGGCGTTCGATCGAGTACCAGCGGGAGGCGTCGCGCCGCCTGCCGGGCGGGGTCTCCAGTTCCTGGCAGACCGCGCCTCCTCATCCGCTCTACGTCGACCGCGGGCTCGGGTCAAAGGTGTGGGACATCGACGGGAACGAGTACGTCGACCTGCACAACGGCTATGGCGTCATGGTCACCGGCCACGCGCACCCGAAGATCGTCGAGGCCGTCCAGAAACGGATCGCCCTGGGTTCGCATTTCGCGCAGCCCACCGAGGACGCGCTCATCGTCGCCGACAACCTGGCCGAGCGAACGGGTCTGCCCTACTGGCGGTTCGGGAACTCGGGCACCGAGGCCACGCTGGACGCGTGCCGGCTCATGCGCGCGGCGACCGGTCGCGACATGCTCATCAAGGTCGAAGGCATCTACCACGGCCACCACGACGCCTTGATGGTCAGCGTCTACCCCAACCCGGAGAAGATGGGCCCCAACGACCGCCCGAACTCCGTGGCGCAGACGCCTGGCCTTCCGCAGTCCTACGTGGAACTCACCCGCGTGGTCCAGTACAACGACGTCGAGGCTGTGAAGCGGGTGTTCGAGGAGTTCCCCGGGCAGATCGCGGGGATGATCGTGGAGGCGGGCGTCACGAACCTCGGTCTCCTCCTGCCCGATCCCGGCTACCTCCAAGGGATCAAGGACGTGTGCCACGCGAACGGCGCGTACCTGGCCTTCGACGAGGTGAAGACGGGAGCGACGCTCGCGTGGGGCGGCGCCATCGAGGCTTTCGGGGTGACCCCCGACATCGCCTGCTTCGCCAAGGCGATCGGCGGCGGCCTACCGTGCGGGGCCATCGGCGGTGTCGATGACCTCTTGGGGCTCGTGGTGCGGGGCCAGGTGGAACAGGTGGGGACGTTCAACGGCAACCCGCTTACCATGGCGGCCAGTCGCGCGGCGCTGACCCAGGTCCTCACGAAGGACGCGTACGAGAGGTTCGACCAGATCCACGCGATCATGCGCGGGGGCTGCCAGCAGGTCATCGACGAGTACCGGCTTCCCGCGCTCATCACCACCCTGGGCGCCAAGGGCGGCATCAACTACAGCGCCACGCCGCTGCACGACTCCCGTGACGGGATCCCCATCGACGAACGGATCAGCTACGCCGCGTGGCTCTGGCAGCTGAATCACGGCGTCTTCAAGTCCCCGTGGGCCAAGTTCGAGAGCTGGACCATCTCGGTGGCGCACTCGGACGAGGACGCGCAGCGATACGTGGACAACTTCGCCGGCTTCGCGGAAGCGCTCACGCGGTCCTGAGCGCGTGAGCGCGTGAGCCGGATCCTGGAGCTGGGTCTGCGGGATGCCCGCCGCCTGGCCGTGAAGGGCCAGCGGCTCTCGGGTCCGCGTCCGGCCACCATCATGGAGGCCGTCGACGACCTCGGCTGGGTGCAGATGGACCCGGTGCGACCGGTCGCTCGAACGGAACAACTGGTGCTGTGGAGCCGGCTGGGTTCGCGCTTCCGGGTGGCCGAGCTGGAGCGCCTGCTCTGGCAGGAACGCTCGTTGTTCGAGTACTGGGCGTTCATCGTGCCGATGTCCTCGTTCGGCGTGCATCGGGAGACCATGCGGCGCTACCCGAACTGCCCCGCCCACACCCCTGCCCGGCGCGCCCGCGCGAGCGACTGGCTGAAGACGCACGCATCGGTTCGGCGTCAGGTGTTGGCGCGGCTCCGGACGGACGGGCCGCTGCGAACCCGGGACTTCACGGTCACGGCGCTCCGGGACTGGAAGAACGGTGGCTGGGGCGACGAGCAGAGCATCTCTCTGATGCTCGAGGTCCTGTGGGCCAAGGGCGAGGTCATGGTGGCCGGGCGCGAGCACCAGGAACGGGTCTGGGATCTGGCCGAACGCCGGCTGCCGGTGGATCTACCGCGTCTGCCTGCCCCCGAGGTGGCCCGCCGTCTCCTCGACAGCCAACTCTGCGCACTCGGGGTGGCTTCGCTCAAGCAGTTCGGCTGGGCCTTCGATGGGCGTCCGCCGGGGTGGGAGCGGGCGTTGGCGACGCTGGTTCGTGAGGGGACGATCGTGCCCGCTCGTGTGGAGGGCCAGGCGGGCGAGTGGTACGCGCACGCGGACGTGCTCGCTCGGTCCTGGAGACCCCGAACGGTGCTCCTCAGCCCGTTCGACCGGCTGGTGCACGACCGCGACCGGGTGCTCGCGCTGTTCGACTTCTTCTATCGGTTGGAGATGTATGTCCCGCCCGGCAAGCGGCAGTTCGGCTACTACGTCCTGCCGATCCTCCAGGGCGACCGGCTGATCGGCCGGCTGAACCCCTTGTTCGACCGAAAGACCGGCGTCTTCACCGTGAAAGGGGTGTGGGCCGAGGCGGGCGCGCCGGCGGATGCCGGGCGGGCGATCGCCGCGCAGATCCGCGACCTGGCCGGCTGGGTGGGAGCCGCCGAGATCCGGCTCACCGGCCCGCTTCCCGCGCATTGGAGAGCTGCGCTCCGCGCGGGAACACGCGCCGCAGGTCCGTGACATCGGTGGCGGGGTCCGTCAACCTGGGCTGGTGAGCGAGCGGACGGAACCCGATCGTCGCAAGACCGCCCGACGTCGGAACGACGACGCCGGGCTCCCGCCGTGGGTACCCCATCTCATCCGAACCGTTTCGTTCCGGCTGATCCTGGTCCTTGTCCTCGCCGCTGTCGGCACGGTGGCGGCCCTTGGTCTCATCGGGCAACTGACCGGATTCCTCACGATCATCGTCACGTCGTTCTTCCTGTCGTTCGCCATCGAGCCGGGGGTGAACTGGTTGGCGTCCCGGGGGTGGCGCCGGGGGAGCGCGACCGGACTCATCTTCCTCTTCGTGTTCCTGGCGATCATCGGTCTGTTGG
>JBBRTK010000145.1:0-5845 GCA_038244455.1 Actinomycetota bacterium | reverse complement strand
GCCGCACTTCACGCCACGACGCAGATCCTCTCGGAGCGAGCATCTCATCATCGCTACCTTGGAGCGCAGCGTGGCCCGGGCCATCGTCCCGTCCCGCACCCGGTGCCACCAGTCGAACGACCGCTCGGAGGGGCTCAACAATCGCCGACCGACCTCCGCCGATTTGGGCCCACGGTCGACCATCGCCTGGAAGCCACGATCCAGATGCGCCCGGCAAAACCGCCGGCGCTTGACTCACGCATAATTCTTGGCTCTTCCGCAGGATCTGTGGGTGTACGGGCGAGAGAGGTATCGGCCTTGAGAGAAAGGATCGCAACCTGGGGCACCCTTCGGTCACGATGGAGTTACCACGCTTCATCAAGACCAGAAGTACCCCAGGATGCGTATTTAGACAACCACCCGCCTACGGGCTAGAAACCCATGAGTTCCTGACGTAAAGTCAGGGTTGGTTCCGGGATTTGGAGGATGGCTCCTGGTCATCGAGTACGCACGGATGTCTTACCACTGGCCCGCGGACACGGACTTCGCCCTCTGGGAACTCGACGTCCTGGACCGGAACTGTCCGGTCTGTGGGCGGATGATGCACATCTGCGATCATCGGTATCGCCGGTTCCATACTCTGGACGGCCCGGTGCAACTGATCTGCAAGCTCAACCACTGCCCCGACCCGACCTGTCCCGGGCACGCCAAGACCAAGAGTCCCGAACTCGAACTCACCCTCGCCTTGCCCCAGATGGCGATCGGTTGGGACGTCCTCTGCTGGATCGGACACCGACGCTGTTCGCGCCACATGGCCGTCCCCTTGATCCGGTCCGGGTTGCCGGACGACTACCGGATCGCGTTGTCGGAGGACGCGATCGAGAAGTCGATCCGCCGCTACCAGGCCATGCTCGCGGCGCGGCAGCAGGACCCCGAGGAGCTCCGCCGGCAATACGCGGCGGGGGCGGAGGTCATCCTCTCGATCGACGGCCTCCAGCCCGAGAAGGGCCACGAGACCCTCTACGTCGTGCGGGAACTGACCCGGAAGCGGGTGTGGTTCGCCGAGCCGCTGCTCTCCGCCACGGCGGATGAAATCCGGCCCCTGATCGCCAAGGCCAAGGAGTGGGCCCGGTCCCTGGGCGTGCCCGTGGGGCTGTGGATCTCGGACAAGCAGGACGCGTTCGTCAAGGGGATCGCGTCGGAGTTCCCCGACGTCCCGCACCGCTACTGCGACAACCACTTCCTCCGCGACGTGGCCCAGCCGGTGCTGGAGGCCGACAGCCACGCCGAGGTCCGGATGCGGAAGAAGGTGCGCGGCCTGCGGGCGATCGAACAGGCCGTGCTCCGGCGGCGCAAAGCCGAGGCCGAGTCCACGCCCGAGTCCGTGGGAGCCACCGACACGCCGAGCGCGACGGCGACGGACCCGCCCCCCACCGCGGCCGATCCGGGCGGCTCCGTGGTGCTCGACTATTGTGCGGCGGTTCGCGGGATCCTCAACGACGATCAAGGGGGGCCGCTCCATCCCCCGGGCGTGCGAATGGCCGAGGCCCTCACCGAGGTCGAGGAGTCGATCCGCCGGAACCTGGGCGCGAAAAAAGGGGGTTCGCCGCCGAGCAACTCGGCCGCCTCGCCGGCTGCATCCGCGAGGGACTCGACGAGGTCAAGCAAGAGCAGAAGGTCATCCGAGAATACGTCGAGGTGATCGCGGAGGTGGCGGCGACCCTCGAACCCGGCCCGGAGGACATCACCGAGCGGGAGGAGGCGTTCGAGGCGCTGATCGACCGGTTCGAGGCGACCGCGGACCCGATCCGGCACGGCATGGCCGCGGTGATGCTCGGCTTCCTGCCCGGGCTGTTCGTGGGCGAGCAGGAGTACGAAGCGATCAAGGACAACCTGGACCTGGAGCGGTGGTTCCGGCTGCCCAAGAGCCACGAGCGGCGGATCCACGGCCGTCGCCACGCAGGGATCCGTCTGGTCCTGGAAGGTCCGACGCTGGTCCATGCCCTGGACGCCCACGCAACGCATCCCGAGCCGTTCACGGCGGCCGACCTCCTGCCCTATCGGTCCGCCCGAGAGCCGCCGTGCCAGACCGAGGCGCGGGGCCGTCGCGCGATCATGAGACGAGCACGTTCCAAGACGAAGCGGCCGTCACTGCTGGCCGAGTTGGAGCGACGTTATCGGGAAATGCCGACGGTCTAGCTCATTGGCGGACGGTTGTTAATAATCAATCAACTTACGAAAGAAACTACCAATGGCATATCTAGCCCAACTTCCGCAGTTACCAACGAAGGAGAAGCGAAACTCCCTTGTTTTTCAAGGACGGCGTTCAGAAGTTGGCACTACACATCAGCGACGACCTTTGGGATCCGGAGCCGTTGGGGAACTTCCAGGCCCAGGTGATGGAGCAGGATCGTCTGTGCCCTGT
Source organism: Actinomycetota bacterium (assembly GCA_038244455.1). Classification (GTDB taxonomy): domain Bacteria; phylum Actinomycetota; class UBA4738; order UBA4738; family HRBIN12; genus JANXVR01. The sequence continues at coordinate 3,441 of JBBRTK010000145.1, read as the reverse complement.
CAGGACGTACCACACACCGCAGCCGCACCGTGCGACCGTCAGTCGTCGGCAACACAACATCGGTGCTCTGAATCCGCGCGAACTCTTCCAGGAGCGTGGGTATGCTCCTGCCCAAGCCGGCACGCTGCGACCAGCCCTCCAGTGTTTTGTAGAGTACATACGCCAGGAAGCACACCAGGATGTGAGCCTGGACTCGCTCCGCCGTCTGATGCCACACCGGTCGCAGGCACAACTCGTCCTTTTGGATCCGGAACGCACCCTCGGCTTCCGTCAATTGCATGTAGGCCTTCCAGAGGTCCTCGGCCGCCCAGTCCGGGACATTGCTGCGTAGCAGGTAGCAACCCTCGCGCCGCTTCGCCGACTCCAGCGCCGACGCACTCCGCGACCACGTGACGCACACGCGTCCTGATGCGTCACGAGCCACTTTGACCGAGAAGAGCCGCGCGGCGCGGGTGTTCTTGCCGAGCAGTCTGCCGATGCGACGTTCGATCACGCCCAGGTTGCAACGCTTCTGTTCGCATCTTCGCACAATGGCGTGAAGACCCGTTTCGATGCGTTGCTCGAACCGTTCCCGCATCGCCTGTTCCTTGGCCGCACGGTCGGCGCTGCGGCAGAGGATGAACGTCTCCGACCCAGATGCATCGGGTACACTCCGCACCTCCAGACCATCGCGGATTTCGTGCCAGGTCCCTTTGAGCAACTCCTGCTCGAACCGCTTCAACTCACCCTTGGGCGTCCCCACGATGTATCGCGAGCCCCGTTCCTTCAGCCACTTGAGGTTGGCCGCGTCGATCATCCCGCGGTCCACCGCCCAGATCCGATCCGCGCGGCCATACCGCTCTTCCATGCGCTTTACGACTTGCTGCAAAGTCGTCGAATCGCGGCGATTGCCGGCGAACACCTCGTACCCCAGCGGAAAGCCTTCGCGACTGACGACCAATCCGATGCAGACTTGTTTACAGTCGGACCGGTGGTCGCGCGAATAGCCGCGCGCGGCCAGCGTGTTGCCGTTCGCCTGGCCCTCGAAGTAAGTGCTGGTGATGTCATACAACAACAGGTCATATTCCAGTTTGAACAGGGTTCCAAGGCGTTCCTTGAGGTGTGTTTCCAGGGCGTCCTTGTGCGGCAGGAGTCGATCCAGTGAGCGATAGAGCCGGTCGTCGTTGACCTTGGCTTCGGGCAGTCCGAGCAAGTCCCCCAGCGCCGTGCGCCGGAACCAGTCCTCGGCGATGTGCAACTCGCTCGACGGTTCACAGAGCCGCGCGATGACGAGCACGGCCGCCATCAGACCCCAGGGCACGTCTTCGCGGCCTCGGGGCAGGCGGGCCTCCAGCCAGGTATCGAGCCCGAGCGCCTGCCAGAGCTTCCAGGCGAGCCAGACGTCACCGAACCGCCTGCCGCGTTCCAGTCGCAGACGACTCGGGACGACCGTGACGGGCTCGGTGGGGAGGGGTTCGTCGAAGAGGCCGGGTTGACGTTCGACACCAACGATCGAATCGGCCAGGTAGCGGGCCGCGATGCGTCCCTTGGCATCGAGTTCGCCGAGCTGGGCGACGGTCTCCTGCCGCACCTTCTTGCCGACGCGCACCGAGCGCACGAGCCGCCAGTAGGTGTGGGTCTTGCCGTTCTTGGTGACGGTGGTGTGCCGTAGGTACATCGTCCCCTCCGCGGACCATCATGAACGGTCTCGGAGGGAAGGCAAGGCGTCAGGTTGGCACTACATCGGCGTTTTAGCGGGGTCCTGACCGACGAATAAGGAGTTGCGTCAAAAGAACACCCGAAAATCGTTGTCGCACTGGCCCAACTGCGGAAGTTGGGTTCGCGTACGATTTTGTCCGTTCCGAGGAGTGACCCCAGCCTGAAGGATGACGTGGAACAGTTTTTAGCGACGATCCATCAACTGACATTGGCCAGTGCGTGGGTTGCCGAGAACCGGCTCACCCTCGGGCAGGTAGCCGTCCCGGATGGGTCGAACGAGAGCGGGGCGATCCCCGAGTCGCTCCGCATCCTGGACCTGGAGTTCAGGCCAACCCCATGCGCCTCATGTAAATATTGGTGAACGCGCCGCCCCCGAGGGCTTGCTGGGCCGCCTTCCACCGGTCGATCCGCGAATTCCCGTAGTAGGCCTCCAGGTACGGGAAGTCCAGCATCCCGCTGCTCTGCCCCCAGTGGAGGATGCCCCCGTAGGCCCGCGCCAACTCCTCCACCTGCCGGACGAGCCGGTGGCCGTCGGGGCGGCCGATCAGGCTCACCTCGACCGAGCCCGTCCGGTCGAATTGTTGCATCCCCAGCAGCGCCGCCGTCCGGCCGCTGACCCTCAGGGATACATACCCCGCCGGGAACAATCTCTCCTCGCTCTCCACGCCGGCGTCGAATGCGGACAGCAACGCGTCGATGAACGTGACCACGTCCGGGACGACGACGTTCAGGCCCGGCTGGCCGGCCGCCGGGACGGTGTCGAAGAAGCTGAAAGACGGCTCGACGGAGGTGCCCTCCAGCGGCGAGACGCTCCGATCGGTGCCGCCTGGAGCCATCACCCGGAAGCCGACGTCGACCTGCGGATCTTCGTGGGGCGGCTCTCCCGGGTGCGGGAAGCTGCGCTGCATGACATAATTGATGACGGCGCCCACCACCCACGGGTAGTTCCGGTCCTTGCTGAAGTTGAGGAGCCGTTGGATCGTCTCCTCCGGCGAGCCCCCCTCGATCCCCCCGTGGAAGATCTCGTTCCACGCGAAGTGGATGTGCTCGTGGAATCCGTAGTCGGGGCTATCCTGGATCGCCCCGCGAAACTCCTCCGGGTCGATCTCCGAGTATTCCCGGACGGGGATCACTCCGGAGGCCTCCCTCAGCGGAAGCTGGGCTCGATTGCTGACGTAGCAGCGGTGCGTCCCGTCACGCTCGCGGATCGGGTTGATGACGACCTGGACGAATCGGTTCCTCGCGTCCATGATGCCGAATTGCCGGCGGAGGAACTCGGCCATGCCGCTCCACGTCCCGTCGAACAATCCGGCCGCGCGCGGGCCCCATTCCGCCTTGAGGGCCTCCCAGGTCGACCACCGGTTCCATTGCAGGAGCGAGTACTGGGGGACGACGTCGAGGATGACGGCAAAGATCACCCCCATCCCCCCGATGGAGACCAGGGCCGCCCGGAACAGGTCGTCGTCGTAGTGGATCCGGCCGGCCAGGCACGGGAAGGCGGCGCGGAGCCTCGCGGGGTCGGTGATCCCCGCCGCGGGCTCGATCCAGTGATGGGCGCCGCCGGAGCCGACGAGGTAGATCGCCCGGACCTGATCCACGAACGGCGGCCGGTCGAAATCCCCCCCGTGCGTCCCGGTGGAGATCGCCCCGGCGACGGTCTGCCCCGACGCCCCGCCCATCGTCCCGAGCGCGAGCCGCGGGCGCTGGGCGTCGAGGATCGTGTTCAGGAAGTTGAGCGTCATG
>JBBRTK010000144.1:0-5918 GCA_038244455.1 Actinomycetota bacterium | reverse complement strand
GTGGGTCCATCCGGCGCACGAAGATCCGACGATCGCCGCGAAGGCCGCCTGGCTCAATCCTCCGCTCTTCTTGGCCCGCGCTCTCATCGTTCTTCTCCTCTGGCTCGGGCTCGGCTCCGTGCTCCGCAGCAGGCTCGCCGGGGCGAGCGACCCGGCCTCGAGCGGCCGATTCACCCGTATCTCCGCGGCCTTCCTCGTCCTCCTCGGCCCCACGCTCTCGGTCGCCTTCTGGGACTGGGCGATGTCGCTCGAGCCCAAGTGGTTCAGCACCATGTTCGCGGTCTACTGGTTCTCCGGGATCTACCTCGGGGGCATCGCTGCGGTCGCCCTGCTCGCACTAAGGCGCGAAAGGCACGGGGAGCACCCCGTCCGGCTCACCGACGCGGTACGTCACGACCTCGGGAAGCTCCTCTTCGCATTCTCGCTGTTCTGGGGGTACATCTGGTTCAGCCAGTACCTGCTTATCTGGTACAGCAACCTCCCGGAGGAGACGCCCCACTTCGCCCTCCGGCTCTCGGGAGGCTGGTCCACGCTGTTCTGGCTGAACCCGATTCTCAACTTCGCGGTGCCGTTCGTGGTTCTGATGTCCGAGCGGGCGAAGAAGAGTCGCGCCGTGCTCGCCCAGGTGTCGATCGTCGTCCTCCTCGGACGTTGGATCGACGCCTATCTGCAGGTCGGACCCGCCGTCGGTCCGCTGCCCGGCTTCCCGATTTACGCCGTGGCGACCTCCGTCGCCCTCCTCCTCGCTATGGGGCTGAAGATCCGCTCTCTCGGCCGCGGAGTACGGCCAGCAGCCATCGAGTCGCTGCCGTCGCACGCGACGCGGTCACCCGCCGCGCGGTGAACTCACCCATGGGCCATCGATTCAACGTGGGCGTGCGACCTCTTCGCGCTCGTCGGGCCGGGAGGACGTGACGTGGCCTGGCGGGTCCTCACGCCATTCTTAGCCAGGTAGCTCCGCGAGTTTCTGGGCTTCGTTTCGGCCCGCGGCCTCGAAATATCCGGCCCTGTACTGGGTCGGGGTTTTCAACTCCAGACTACTGTGTGGCGGATGGTGCCGCGTCCACCCCGACTCACAGGATTCGAGTAAAGCTGCGAACGCCGATTCGCGAAGGAGATTTACCGATGGAACACAAGTTCAGAGTAGGAGATCATGTTTCGTGGAACTCAGAAGTGGGGCGAGTCCGAGGAAGGATCAAGAAGACAGTCACCTCGGCAGTCCAGTTCAAGGGGTACACGGTCCGAGCCTCGGAAGAGGAACCCCAATACTTGATCAAGAGCGACAAATCGGACCATCTGGCCATGCACAAAGGCTCGGCCCTCAGGAAGCTCAGTAGGAGCAAGGGCTGATCCAGGAGGATCCGCATGCGAATCCACCTCAAGGTACTCCTCGTGCTCGTCACGCCACTGCTGCTCCTGGTCGCCGCGGCTTACATCCAGTGGGGTACGGCCGGCCTTCCGGCGCTGCCGGCCAACCCCGTGTTTACCCCAGAAACCGCCGCCGTGCCTTACGGTTTCCCGGCCTGGCTACGGATCACTCACTACGTCAACTTCCTTTTCCTGATTCTCCTGATTCGTAGCGGCCTGCAAATTCTCATGGACCATCCACGACTGTATGGAAACCTCCACTGCACTCCCGGCACGGAGTGGCTTCGGCTCACACCGATCGAGGTTCCGACGGACCGCCTCTGGACGGCCAAGGACGACTCCCGCCATCTCTCCCCCTGGATCGGCCTGCCCGGTTACCGGCACACGGTCGGAATGGCCCGCCACTGGCACTTTCTCAGCGTTCTCTTCTGGGTCGGCAACGGTCTGGTCTTCGTGGCGCTTCTGTTCACGACAGGCCAATGGCGGCGGCTCGTCCCCACGTCATGGACGATCGTGCCGGACGCCTGGGCCGTCTTCGTCCACTACGCCACCCTCCACCTGCCTCCGGAGCCGAACGGCTTCTACCGCTACAACGCCCTTCAACAGCTCTCGTACTTCGCTGTCGTGTTCGTCCTGGCGCCCCTGGCGATCCTGACGGGTCCCTCGATGTCGCCAGCCCTCACAAACCGGTTCAAGTGGTATCCGTTCCTCCCCGGTAATCGGCAAATCGGAAGATCGCTTCATTTCCTCGTCATGTGCACCTTCGTCGTCTTCATCGTCGGTCACGTCTCGATGGTGGCGCTCACCGGCTTCGCTCGAAACATGAACCACGTCGTTTTGGGTACGGACGGCCCGAATCCGATCGGCGTGTACCTGGGCCTGGCGGCGATCGGGGTGGTCGCCCTGCTCAACGCATTCGCCAACTGGGCGGCGTGGAGGCATCCCAGGACCGTCCAGCATGCGGCCAGAGAGATCGTGAGCCCCGTTATGGGGGCTCTTCTGGACCGGCCCACCCCGCGGGCGGAGTTTCGCCGCGAGGATGTGTCGCCCTTCTTCTGGGTCAACGGCAAAATGCCGACCAGTGATGAATGGAAGACGCTGGCCGCCGATGGTTTCAAGAACTACCGGCTCGCAGTGCATGGCCTGGTGGACAACCCCGTCGACCTGTCGCTGGACGATCTCTTGGCGCTGGGCAAGAAGACCCAGATTACGCTGCATCACTGTATCCAGGGTTGGTCGGGCATCGCTGCGTGGGGAGGGTTGCCGCTGGCGGAACTGATCACGTTAGCTCGGCCCCGACCGAATGCGAAGGCCGTCGTCTTCTACTCGTTCGGCGAGGGGGTCGAGTTCAGCACGGGTGTTCCGGGCGGCCAGTATTACGACAGCCTCTCGATCAAGGACGCGCTGGACCCCCTGACGTTGCTGGCTTACGAGATGAACGACCAGCCTCTGCCTCATCTGCATGGCGCTCCGCTGCGGCTTCGAGTCGAGAACCAACTCGGTTTCAAGATGGTCAAGTGGATTAAAACCATCGAGCTGGTCGAAGACGTCAAGTCGGTCAATCAGGGTGAGGGCGGCTACGCCGAGGACCACGAATACTTCGGCGAGCTCGCCAGCATCTGACTCGGTGACCACCGATCACATCAGTCCGGCCGGTGCGATCGCGGCGGATTCGCCCGCTCGAACCTGATCGGCATGGGCGTGTTGCCGTTGCAGTTTCCCGGGGGCGAGACGGCGGAGTCGCTGGGGTTGTCCGGCGAGGAGACCTTCACGCTCACCGGGCTCGATGATCGCGAGGCGCCTCCGCCGACCGTGCAGGTGCGCGCCGCCTTCCCGTGCGCCCACGGCCGATGTGCTTCGGCTCGCGGCGCCTTCGTCCGACGGCCCTCGCTTCCCATCGCGCACCCGGATCAGACACGACCCGGCGCTTCGTGGCTGAGCGGCTCCTCGTGGTCGCCGGCCGCGTGCCGGGCCAGGACGAAGAGCAGGTCGGAGACCCGATTTATGTAGGTGAGCACGTGCGGGTTGGCCGGCTGCCCGAGCTCCGGCCGGGTCTGGGAGGCAACCAGGCGACGCTCGGCGCGCCGCACGATCGTGCGCGCCAGATCCAGGGCCGCCGACGTCGGGTTTGCGCCGGGGACGACGAACACCGGTCGCAACGGCCGCTGGGCCATCAGCTGGTCGATCAGACTCTCGATTCTCGCGGTCATCGCCGCGTTCACGAGCGACACCTCGGGGACGAGCCGGTCGCGGGCATGCGGGCTGGCGGCGAGATCCGCGGCGGCCACGAACAGGTCCCGCTGGATCCGCAGGATCCTCGCCGCCAGCGTCGGATCGATGGTGATGGCGCTGGCGCGGGCCAGGCCAAGCGCCGCGACCGTCTCGTCGAGACTGCCCAGCGTGTCGATGAGCGGATCGGCCTTGGAGATGCGACCGCCAAAGAGTAGGCCGGTCGTGCCATCGTCGCCGAGCTTGGTGTAGATCCGGGACTCGCTCATCGATCCCCTTTCGGCCTGACGGGCACGGGCGGCTCACCCGTCCAGGGTTTCGGTTCGGTGAAGAATTCCTCGGTGTGGACGGCGGCGCGTTCGGCGCCGAGCCTCTCAGCCGCCGAAGCGCTGCCGGTGACGAACCCGGGTGGGCCGGAGACGAACACCTCCCATCCCGTCAGGTCGCCCAGCTCGGCGGGGAGCAGCTCCGGGATCCGCAGGTGCCGAGGTGCGTGAGGGTCGCGGGTCAGCGTGAGCAGATACCGGAAACCATCGCGGGTGTTCGCCCACTCCAGCCATCGTGCGTGGTCGACCGCATCGGCGCTGCTCCGGGCGGAGAAAAACAAGGTTACCGGTCGCGGCTGCGGCGCATCGAGCAGGGCCTCGGCGAGCGCGCGAGCCGGAGCCAGACCCGACCCGGCGGCCAGCAGCAGCACCGGTCCGGTTCGGTCCCGATCGGGCCCGAAGGTTCCGTAGGGGCCGCTGAGCAGAACGGGACTCTCGGCGCCCAGCCGTTCATGGACCCAGGTGCTGGTCGGGCCGTCCGGAACGCGCGTCACCAGCAGGGTGATCGTCCCGTCCGCCCGGGGCGCGTTGGCCACGGAGTAGGAGCGCGGAGGCACCTGATGAACACGGTCGCTCAGCAGCACATACTGGCCGGGTCCGAACGGCAGCACCTTGCCGTCGGGGGCCAGTTGGAGCTCGCGAATGACCGGCGTCACCGAGCGGCTCCACGACACACGATACGGATAATCGTTCCAGGACATGTCAGCGGACATCAATGTGACCCGGTTGCACCGTCAGCCGGTCGCGAGGAACACGATCATAACGTGCGAGTGGACCCGGGGCCGCCCACGACAACGAGTACGCCGAGACCTTCGACTCTCTCGGCCGCGGAGTACGGTCAACGCCCATGGCATCGCTCTTGCGACAAACAGATTCCCAGAGAGAGGGCCTCATGGCCGAGACGATCGAGTCGGACCCAGGGTGAGGAAGCCCACGTCGCGACCACGCCTGGTTTTCACGATCGGCCACTCCACCCGGACCCGCAAGGGCTTTCTGGAGATGCTTCGGGCTCACCGCGTCCGGGAGCTGGTCGACGTGAGGACGATTCCCCGTTCCCGGCACAACCCGCAGTTCAACAGCGGCGAGCTGGCGCGCGCGCTTCGACGGGCCGGCATCCGCTACGAGCACATGGCCGACCTCGGCGGCCTGCGTCGAGCCCGGCCGGACTCCGTCAACATGGCCTGGCGCAACGCCAGCTTTCGCGGCTACGCCGATTACATGCAGACACCCGAGTTCCGGGAGGCGATCGACAGGCTCGCGCGCGTCGCACGGCGGAGGAGGGTCGCGGTGATGTGCGCGGAAGCCGTTCCGTGGCGCTGCCACCGCTCGCTGATCGGCGACGCCCTCCTGGTCCGACATTTTGCCGTGGAGGACATCGAAAGCGTGACGCGGACACGCCCTCACCGCCAGACCCCGTGGGCTCGAGTCAGGGGCCTTCGAGTCGATTACCCGGCACTGCCTGACGCGCCGCTGCCGGGCAAGGGCGGCCTCCCCCATCGCCCGCGGGCGCTCAATAACCGCTGAACTCCTCCAGGCGAATGTCGTCGTCATTCACTCCCGTCCTATTGAGCGATTCGTGAAGGCCTCCCACCATGGCCGGCGGCCCGGCGATGTAGTAGATCGGGGATGCCGCACCTTGCAAATGCCTGTCCAGCATTCCCTTGTCGACCAAACCCGTCTCTCCCTCCCAGGACAGATGAGATCCGGCCATGTCCGTCATCGTCGCGACAAGCGTGTAGGCCAGATTCTCTCGCTGGAGATCCTGAAGCTCCCGGAGGAACGGCGCATCCTCCGGCCGCCGATTCGAGAAGAAGAGGACGATGCGGTGAGGCAGCTTCTCCCTGGCCGCTCTGGCCAGAATGCTCCGAAACGGGGTGATGCCGATCCCACCGGCCAGGAGAACTGCTGCTCGCTTCCCGTCGTTGTGCAGCGTGAGGTTGCCAAAGGGCCCCTCGATCTTCACCGCCGTCCCGATCGGCATCGCGCCGAGGACCC
>JBBRTK010000143.1:0-5952 GCA_038244455.1 Actinomycetota bacterium | reverse complement strand
CTGCTCGACGGGAGGGGGCGGCGCGACCATCAAGATCGGGTCCGACGGATTCGATGAAGCTCGCGTCGTTGCCGAAATCTATGCCCAGGCCCTCGAGGCCAAGGGTTTCACCGTGGACCGGGCCGGGATTGGCCTCGGGACGCGCAAGGTGACTGCAGCCGCCCTCGAGAAGGGCGACATCAACCTCAAGCCCGAGTACATCGGCAGCGGCCTCGTGTACTACGGCGGCTCGTCCAGCAGCAGCTCCGCCACCAATGCGGCCGGGTTGCAGGACAGGCTCTCCGCGATCGCGGGCGGGATCACCGTCCTCGACTTCACCCCGGCGCAGGACACGAACGCCTTCGTCGTCCGCAAGGAGACCGCGGACCAGCTTCACCTGGTGAAGATGAGCGACGTGGCCGCGGTACAGGGCCAGCTGAAGTGGGCCCTGGCGACCGACTGCCCGACCAACCCCCTGTGCGCGAAGGCGCTCAAGGACCAATACGGCGTCGACCAGCCGAACGCGACGCTCCTTGGCGCGTGCAGCGGCCCGATGGCCGAAGCGCTCCTCAACAAGACCGTGGACGTCGCCGAACTCTGCTCGACCGGCCCGGAGATCACGACCAACGGCTGGGTCGTCCTCGAGGACGACAAGCAGACGCAGCCGGCCGACAACCTTGCACCGATCGTCCGCAACGACCTGCTGAAGGCCGTCGACGCCCAGAAGCTCAAGGACACGCTCAACGCCGTGTCCGCGAAGATCGACACCAAGACCCTTGCCCAGCTCTACTACGACGTCGCGGTGAGCCACAAGGACCTCAAGGATGTCGCCTCCGCCTGGCTGAAGGTCGTCGGGATCATCAGCTAGCGCAATCCCTCGCAACGCTTGAACGGCCCCGGTCACCGACCGGGGCCGTTCGGATTCCGGGAGCGGCGCCAGAGGTTTGCCCGAAGCCTGCATTGGAATGACTTTGTCGCCGCGTCTTTACAACCCCTGCGTCCGGGTAGTCGGGCTGCAACGGCAACCACCGCACGATCCACCGAAACCCGACCCGATTGGGCGTCGATCTTGGCGCCGAACCCAGCGCGTCGGAATTCGTGGGGAGTCAACCACACATGCGCCACAAGATCACCACATTTCTGTTCGCGGCAGGCTTCGTCCTGGCCGCGTGCGGGCCGTCCGGCAGCTCCGGGGCTCCGGCCACGAACGCGCCGGGCGCGACAACCGGGCCGACGACCGGCACGGACGAGACGCAGGCCGCCGCGTTCGACCCGAAGTCGATCAGCGGCACGGTCACGCTCGGCCAATGGGAATCCTCGCCGGCCGAGGGCACCGCCCTGAAGGCAGCAATTGACGCGTTCGAGGTGGCCTACCCGAATATCAAGGTCACCCAGACCACGATCCCGGGCGACTATCGCGCGGCGATGATCACCAAGTTCGGCGCGGGCGACGTGCCGGACCTGTTCTACATCAACGCCGAGTACGCGCCCGAGTGGATGAACGAGGGCTTCCTGCTGCCGCTCGACGACTACATCAGCCAGCAGGGCTTCGACGCCAGCAAGTTCTTCCCTGACTACCTGTCCATCTTCCAGAAGGACGGCGCCACGTACGGCCTGCCCAAGGACGGGAACACGATCGCCATGGCGGTGAACACGGACCTTGTACCGGCCCCACCGACGACCATGGACGAGCTCGTCCACGTCGCGACGAGCCTCAAGGGCAAGGGCAAGCTGAAGGCCCCGATGTGCCTCAACCCGAGCCTGGACCGTGGCCTGGCGTTCCTGTACGCCCAGGGCGGCTCGCTGCTCAACGCGGACGGCTCGGCCTCCGCGATCGACACCACCGAATCCACCGCCGCCGTCCAGTGGTACATGGACCTGTTCAAAAACGGGCTCGGCCAGTCGAACACCCAGCTGGGTGACGGCTGGTGTGGCGAGGCCCTGGGCAAGGGCGACGTCGCCATCGCCTTCGAGGGCGGCTGGCTCAAGGGCGCGATGGATGCCTTCCCCGACATCAAGTGGCGGTTCAACGAGATGCCGACCGGCAGCTCCGGCCAGAAGGTCACGATCAACTACACCGCGGCCTACGGCATCGGTGCGGACAGCGTCAACAAGGACCAGGCCTGGGTGCTGATGCAGTACCTGACCGGTCCCGAGGGCATGGCCACGTGGACCCAGGGCGGCATCGCCGTCCCGTCGCGCTCGGACGTCGCGATCCCGACGGGCTTCGACGTCATCGTGAAGGGTGCCGATTACGCGAAGCCGGGCTCCGGCTTCATGCCCGGCTACCCCGACGTGCTGAAGGCGTTCGGCGACGAGTTCCTGAAGCAGATCACGGACAAGACCTACGACGCGGCCCCCGTGGTCGCAGCCACCAAGGCGAAGATCGCCGCGGTGATCGCCGCCCAGTAAGTCGCAAACCGCAATCCGCAGCGTGGGGTCCTCCATGCTCGAGACCCGACGATGAGCAGCGCAACGGGCCGGGGCCGAACAGCCCCGGCCCGCCGCGTCGCCGCGCGGCAGGAGGCCATTGCGGGCTACGCGCTCATCGCCGTCCCGATGGCGCTGTTCCTCATCCTGAACATCGGCTCCATCGTCTACGCCGCGTACATCAGCGTCTGGAAATGGAACATCCGGACGGGGCCGCAGAAGTTCCTCGGTCTGGACAATTACGCCAACGCGATCAACGACCCGATCTTCCGCTCGGCCGTCACGAACACGCTCTATTACACGGTGATCTGGGTCCCCCTGACGATGGCGCTTGGCCTGTTCCTGGCCGTCATCGTCAACCAGAAGATCCGGGGCAAGACGTTCTTCCGTGGCGCGTTCTACTTCCCTTCCATCGCATCCTCAGCGGCGATCACCACGATCTGGATCTTCATCATGAATCCGTTCGGGTTGTTCAACGAACTCCGCGGGGTCCTTGGAATCAACCCGCTCTTCTCGCTGCTCGGATACGGTCCGAACCAGGACTGGCTCGGTGATTACCACACGGCGATGAACGGGGTGATCATCCTCAACACCTGGACGACGTCGGGGACGTTCATGATCTTCTATCTGGCGGCCCTTCAGGCGATCCCGCACGAGGTCTACGAGGCGGCGGCCATCGATGGCGCCGGGGCTTGGCAAACGTTCGGCCGCATCACCTTCCCCCTGCTCAAGCCCGGCCATTTCTTCGTTGCCACGGTTGGCGTGATCGGCGGGCTGCAGCTGTTCGACCAGGCGGTGATGATCGGCAACGTCGACGGCGCGCCGGCGAACTCCCTGATGACGCTCGTCCTGTACCTGTACAACGCCGCCTTCAAGCGCGTGCAGTACGGCTATGCCGCGGCGATCGGCGTGGTGCTCTTTGTGATCATCTTCGCCGCCACGCTGATCCAACGGCGCATCTTCGAGGGGCGGCAGGAGCCGGGAACGTGACCGCCGTCCCACGTCACCAACCCTGATGCGTAATGCGCCGCCGCCTCCCGATCCCGGCGCCTCGGGTGTTCCGAGCGAGACTCCATTCGACCCGGCCCCCGGCCCCTCGATTCGCGATACGGGAGGGCCCTCCATCGGCAGCCGGGCAGCCACCGTGGCAGCGGCCCTTCCCACGCCAGGGTCGCCGACGGCGGAGGTCGGCATCGTCGGCGACACCGGTAGAAGCTGGCGTCGGCGGATCGCGTACGTCGTCCTGATCGGCTACGCGGTGCTGATGTTCGTGCCCTTCACCTGGACGCTCATCACGTCGTTCAAGACTCTGCAGGATTCGGTTCGGTTCACGATCATTCCGCAGCCGTTCACCACGGCTGCCTGGGACTACGCGATGAACAACCTGCAGCCGAACATCGTCCAGATGTTCTTCAACAGCTTCCTGATCGCCATTGCCGTCACCATTACCAACGTCGTGCTGGGCAGCTTCGCCGGCTACGCGTTCGCGCGACTGCGGTTTCCCGGCCGAAATATCCTCTTCCTGACCGTTCTCGCGACGCTGATGATCCCGGACCAGCTCCGGATGCTGCCGATCTACATCATCACGAACGCGATCGGCCTCGGAAAAGGCCCGCTCCAGCTCGCGAGCATCGTGCTCGTTCTCGCCATCTCGGCCACGAGCGTGTTCCTGCTGCGCCAGTACTTCCTCACGATCCCGAAGGACCTGGAGGAGGCCGCGCGCATCGATGGCGCCGGTCACTGGACGACATTCTGGCGAGTGATGCTGCCGCTCGCGACCCCGGCGGTGGCTGCCGTGACCATCCTGCAGTTCCAGGGAACATGGAACGGCTTCTTCTGGCCGTTCGTGCTCATCCGTGATCAGGCGCTGTGGACACTGCCGCTCGGCCTCACGGAGTTCCGGCTGGTCGGCGGCTTCGGGACGAACTGGCCGCCGCTCATGGCGACCGTCGTCCTGGCGACCGCCCCGATCCTGATCCTGTACATGTTCTTCCAGCGGTACTTCGTCGAGGGCGTCGCCGCGTCCGGAGTCAAGGGCTGATGCGCGCTGTGCCGCTGGATGGCGCGCTTCGACTCGCGGCCTCCGACTTCTACTTCAACTCGTGGCGCTTCGTGGCGGCCAACGTGGCGTGGGCGCTGTCCCTGCTCGCGGTCCTGTTCCTCGCCATGCTGTGGACGCCCTTCCTCGCGCTCCTCGTGCTGCTGGCGGCGCCGCTCGTTGGCCTGCACGCGATGGCGGCGCGCCTCGTCCGCGACGAGCCAGCGAATCTCGATGACTTCGTGGCGGGCACCCGACGCCACGGCCTGCATGCCGCCGTGGTCGCCGCTATCGCGGCAGTCCTCGGCGCGGTGCTCGTGACGAACGTCTTCACGGGCTTCGCCGCAGATGGCCCGCTCGGCTGGTTCCTCGGCGCAACCGCCATCTACGGCCTGATCGCCCTCACGATGTACCTGGTCGCGCTTTGGCCGGTGCTCGCCGACCCGAACCGGGCGGACATGTCCCTTCGGCGAAAGCTCCAGGTTGCCGGGTTGATCCTCATCGGCCGGCCCGTTCGGCTTCTCCTTGTGACGCTTGTTGTCGTGGTGATCCTGGCTGTGTCCACCGTCATGCTCGCCGGCATCGTGCTGTTCGGCGTTGCCTTCACGAGCATCGTTGCGACGCGCTGGGTGCTCCCGGCGGCTGACGAGCTCGAATCCCGGTTCGAGGCCGCCCGGGCACGCTGACGGCTGCGCCGACGGCTGCGCTCGTCGGTGCGCTGACGCGAGCACGTCACCACCGCGTCATCGGATGTGGCGATCGTCTGGCACCATGAGCGTCCTGCAATGAGGCCAGAGGCAGCAGCGTTGTACGAGCGACTCTTCGGCAGCACGAAACGCGATGCGTCGATCGCGGATCGGATCCCACCCGGGCAGTACCGGACCGAGAAGTTCCCGGTGCTCCACTACGGCTCCGTCCCGAAGACCGACCTCGCGATGTGGAACTTCAAGGTCTACGGCGAGGTCGACAGCCCGTTCACGCTCACATGGGACCAGTTCAGGGCGCTGCCGCGGAAGCAGGTCACGACTGACATCCACTGCGTGACTCGCTGGACGAAGCTCGACACGATCTGGGAGGGCGTCCCGATCCAGCACGTCCTCGAGCTTGCCCAGGTCCGCCCGAGTGCCACGCACGTTGTCGCCCACGCTGAGCAGGGCTACACGGCGAACCTGCCGCTGAGCGTCCTCGATGACGACGACGTCATCCTCGCCGACACGTTCGACGGCAAGCCGCTCGAGCTCGAGCACGGCTATCCGCTGCGCCTGTTTGTCCCGAAGCGCTACTTCTGGAAGAGCGCGAAATGGATCCGCGGTTTGGAGTTCCTCGACCACGACCAGCTCGGCTTCTGGGAGCGCTACGGCTACAACAACGACGCCGATCCCTGGAAGGAAGAGCGGTACAGCGCCGACTGAAGGCGCAGCGGCAGGGTTTCAATCGTCCGAGCAGGCTCGCTCAGCCCTGGTGAATCTCACATGTTCCGTCGGGCACTATCCAGTGAGGCGGCG
>JBBRTK010000142.1:0-6052 GCA_038244455.1 Actinomycetota bacterium | reverse complement strand
TTCGGCGTGGTCGACGCCGAGCTTCTTGCCTTCGCGCACGGCGTCTTCACCGAGGAACTCCTCGAAGAAGGCGATGCCTTCGCTGAGCTGGCTGTCGTGGGCCGCGAGGGCGTCGATCTTGACCTGGAAGAAGCCACTGATGTCCTCGGAGTGGTTCGGTTCGTTGGTCCAGCCGAGCCAGACGTCGGTCACACCTCGAACGTCGAGGCCATCGGACAGGTGCTCAGGGTGGAAGTGCGGGTTTCCCGAGGCGGGGAACGCGGCGTCCAGGGCCATCCATCCGGCCATCCGATGGTCGGAATGGTTGTAGTAGCGGTTCTCGAAGAAGACCGCGGTGGGGTCGCACGAGAGCACGGTTTCGGCGCCGACCTCGCGGATCCGGCGAACCACTGGCTCACGCGACTCGGGTGTGTTCAGGAGTTCGCCGTCGTGGTTCTGGATGATCCGGGTGCTCGCGAGTCCCAGGATCACGCCGGCGGCGGACGTTTCGACCGCACGCGTCGCCGCCAGCTCGGCCCGGTCGCGCGCAGCATCCCCCGAGCCGCGGTCCCCGTTCGTCAGGATGAGCAGGTGCACTTCGCGCCCGGCCGCCGCCCATTTGGCCAGCACTCCCCCGGCGCAGATCTCCGCGTCATCGGGATGCGCGAACACCGCGAGCACCGGGCCGGTTCGAGGTTCCGCGGCCCGCGCCACTACTTCGCCGCCGCCGCCCGGTCCATCACGAACTTGACCAGCGTGCGCACCGGCACGCCGGTGCCGCCGCGCGCTGCCAGCGCCGCACCCTTCTCCGAGAACGCCGGCCCTGCGATGTCCAGATGCACCCACGGGATGTCGCCGACGAACTCGGACAGGAACAGCGCCGCGGTGATGGCGCCGCCGTAGCGTTCGCCGGTGTTCTTGATGTCCGCGATGTTCGAGTCGATGAGGCCGCGGTAGTCGCGGTGCAGGGGCATCTGCCACATGGGTTCATCCACGGCGTTGCCCGCGTCCACGATCTCGCGCGTCAGGTCGTCGCCGTTGCCGAATGCCCCGGCCACGTCCGTGCCGAGCGCCACCATGCACGCGCCGGTCAGCGTGGCGGTGTCGATGATGAGCTGCGGCTTCTTCTCCGCCAGGTAGGCCAGCGCGTCGGCGAGGACCAGCCGCCCCTCGGCGTCGGTGTTCAGCACCTCGGAGGTCTTGCCTCCCCGGTGACGGATCACGTCGCCGGGATGCTGCGCGCGGCCGCCGGGCATGTTCTCGCTGCACGGGATGGCCGCGATGACATTGATCTTGGGCTTGAGCTGCGCCAGCACCTTCATCGTGGCCAGGATCGACGCGGCACCGCCCATGTCGTCCTTCATGGTCTCCATGGACTTCGCGTCCTTGATGGACAGGCCGCCGGAGTCGAACGCGATGCCCTTGCCGGTCAGCGCGATCGGTCTTTGCTTCCCCGCGCCGGTGTAGGTGAGCTCGATCATGCGGGGCGGGTTCGCGCTGCCTTTGCCAACGCCGACGATCCCGCCGAACCCTCCGGCCACAAGCTGCGCGTCCGTCCACACCTTGCAAGTCAGGCCCGCCGCCTTCGCCATCTTCTGCGCCTCGCGCGCGATCTGGGCGGGCGGCATGTCTCCGGCCGGGGTGTTCACCAGGTCGCGGGCCCAGCACTGCGCCTCGGTGACGATGACCGCCCGCCGTGCGGCGGCCGACGCCGCCTTCGCGTCCCACCGAGCGGAGCCGAGCACCACGGCCTTCTTCAGGATGGGCTTGGGTTTGGCCGTCTTGTACCTGGTGAAGCGGTAGGCGCCCAGCGCCAGTCCCTCGACGGCAGCGCCGACCGCCCCGGCGGCCTCCCGGGCGCCGAACACCTGGGCGAACGTGGTTGCCGCCGAAGCGAACCTGCCCAGCTGTGGGGCCACGCGCGCCAATGACCGGCGCATCTCCGTGATCGTGAAGTCCGCCTTCGGGCCGCAGCCCACCAGCAGCACAGCCTTCGCCGCGAGACCCGCGGGCCCGGTCACCAGCAGCTGTTCGCCCTTCTTGCCGGTGTGCCGGGCTGCCGCAAAGGCGGCGGCGAGGGCCGCGGTCACGCCCGGACCCGGATCACCCTCTTCGAACATGGGCAGGACCAGCACGCCGGTTCCAACCTTGCCGGCGGGATCGGACGAGAACGAGTACGTGGTCACAGGGACTCCTTCAGGTTTGAAGACGAACGGCAGTCTAGCTGGCTAGGCTGGCAGGCATGAAGACACGAGACATCCGAGAGCTGGTGCAGTTCGACGAGGACGAAGCACGTCAGGCGACCCTGAGCGAGACCGAGCACCTCTGGACACGCGTGGTCTGCCTCCAGCACAACCAGGGGGTGGGACCCATGGGTGACGCATCCTCGGACGCGTTCCTCACGGTGCTCGCGGGCGAGGTTGCGGCTCAGGTGGACAAGGGTCGCGCGCGGATGCGGCAGTGGGACAGCGCCACGGTTCCGGCCGGGTCAGAACTCACGCTTCACAACGCCTCCGAGGAACCAAGCGTGGTCCTCCTGGTTGTGGCTCCCCCACCCATCGGAGAACCGGGCGCAACCGAGCCTCAGCTCTGACTCAAGTTCGCAGGTAGGTGTCCGATGACCTACCTAGAGATGGCACTGTCAGACACCTGGGAAGCCGTGCGCCGCAAGGGAGGCGCGAGAGCCAAGGACATCCTGTCCTTGGCCATCATGCTGTTCGCCGTGCTGACCATGGGCTTGGTCGGATACGGCCAGTACATCACGGCGCACATCACCCAACGCCAGTCCGAACTCCTCCCGATCGCCGACGGGGTGGCCAACCGCGCGGCCTCCTCCCACCTCTATCTCATCGAGGCGCTCGGAGGTGACACTTCGGTTAACGTGGGCGAGACGGTATTCGTTCCGCTCACGCAGGCCCAGCAGCTCCTGAGCGTCGCACTCAAGGGTGGGACGGACGCCGCGGGGTATGCGGTAGCTGCGGTCACCGATCCGACCATCGTGAAGGACCTGAAGCTCCTCAGCGAGTACGTGGACGCGTTCAAAGCCGATGCCACCGCCCGTTGGCTCCATCGCGCCCACGGGGGCAAGATCAGCGCCCGATCGGACCGAGCGTTCAACAACGTTTACACGGGGTTGGTCGGGATCACCGACAAGTTGTCGAAGGACGTCCAGCACACCGCTGAGACCCAGCGAGGCACCGTGCAACGGCTGAACTTCGCCGTGCTGGGCCTGCTGGCTCTGGTGTTCGGCGGGTTGGCGTACGTCGCCCGTCGCAGCCGTCGCTCGATCGTCCTACGCAACGCGGAGCTGGAGCTTCGCGTGCGCGAACGGACCCGGGAACTCGCCTCCAACGAGGCACGCACCACCGCGATCGTGAACACCGCCGTGGACGCGATCATCACGATCGACAGAACCGGCGTCATCCAGCGCGTGAACCCGTCTACCGAGCGGATCTTCGGCTGGGAGGAAAGCACGCTCGTCGGCAAGAACGTGCAGGTCCTCATGGCCCAGGAAGACGGCAA
This sequence comes from Actinomycetota bacterium, assembly GCA_038244455.1. Lineage (GTDB taxonomy): Bacteria > Actinomycetota > UBA4738 > UBA4738 > HRBIN12 > JANXVR01. The sequence continues at coordinate 2,551 of JBBRTK010000142.1, read as the reverse complement.
GCACCACAACGGGTACCTGGCCCGCTACCTCGAAACCGGTGAGGCCCACCTCTTGGGTTCGGGCCGCGAGGCGATCGCGCGGCGCAAGGACGGCGCCCTCTTCCCCATCGACATCTCCGTGAGCGAGGCGAAGGTTGAGGGCGGCCACTTCTTCGTCGGTGTCATCCGCGACATCACCGAACGCAAAGCTGTCGAAGCCGAGCTCCAAGCCGCGAAGGCGGCGGCCGAGGAGGCCGCGACGCACGATCCCCTCACGGGCCTCTGGAACCACAATCGGATCCTCGAGGTCCTCATGGAAGAGATGGCGCGTTCGGACCGCCAGGGTTCGACGGTCAGCCTGATCATGGTCGACCTGGACCATTTCAAGCTGGTGAACGACGGACACGGACACGTGGTGGGTGACGAAGTGCTGCGTGAAGTCGCCGAACGCCTGCAGAAGGCCGTGCGGACCTACGACTCGGTCGGCCGCTTCGGAGGTGAGGAGTTCATGGTGGTGCTGCCGGGGACCGTCCCCGCTGATGCCGAACGCGCCGCTGAGCGCATCCGCGAGGAGATCGGCAAAACGCCGATCTCCACGTCGGCGGGATCCCTGGAGGTCACCGCCAGCCTGGGCGTGGTCACCCGCCACGGCGAGCTGGTCAACGACGCAACCGCCCTCTTGGTGGCGGCCGACACCGCCCTCTACGAATCCAAGGACGCAGGCCGTAACCGCGTGACCATCGCGAACCTCGCGCCCGCCGACGAACAGGCGGCCGGCCTTTCGGATCAGACCGCTTCTTCGGCCCCGTAGGCCCCGCCCTCACTCAGCACGAACGCGGCCAGATCGCCCATGGCTCCGCCCATCAGCCACCGCATGAACGGCCGATAGACGCGCAGCGCCAGTTCGCCCACCAGCGGTACCGGCACATGGAGATCCTCCGTCCAGGTGAACCGGGTGCCTCCGGCGGCCGGCTCCAGGAGCCACTCGCCGTTCCCCCGGATCCCGCTGCGATGGGCCACGACCAGGAGGGTGGGCGGAGCCCAACCGACCACCTCTAGCAACTCGGTGAAGAGCGGCACGTTGAACACCCGCGTCTTCACCGCGACCAGCACGCCCAGCCCCTCCCGGTTGGCCGAGCGAACCTCTACCCGGTCGGCGTCGCGCATCCACTCGGCCTGGCGCTCCCAATCGAGCAGGACCGCCCACACAACCTGGGGCGGGGCCGGGACCTGCACCGAGCGTGAGACTCGCATAGTGGCGAGTCTAGGCGCGCGCCGCGTTAGGCTGGCCCCGTGAGGCGCGGGGCGGTGGTTGCGGCGGGGATGGCAACGGCGGCGGGGCCGCTCCCGGCGCGCGGGGACACATGTGCCGCGACGGCGACGCCCGCTCCCGCAGGCGTCGCCTGGGAGGACGGGATCATCGCCTACGCAGGCCCCGCGGACGGCCTTCCGTGGGAGCCGACGGCGGGCAGCCCCGACAAGGGATGCCTCGTTCCCGGCTTCGTGGACGCCCACGTCCACCTGCCGTTCTTCGGCTGGCGCGCCGACGAGTTCGAGGCGCGGTTGCAGGGAGCCTCCTACCGCGAACTCCACGGTGAGGAAGGCGGCATCTTCCGGTCCTCCCGGCTGCTTCGGGAAGCCTCGGACGACGCGGTCATGGCCTTCTGCCGCCCGCTCCTGGACGAGATGCTCCGCCACGGCACCACCTCGGTCGAGCTCAAGACCGGCTACGGATTGTCGGTTGAAGACGAACTCCGCGCCGCCCGTCTGGCCCGCCGGCTCGCGGCCGAGGCCGGCCAGACGGCACGGGTGACGCTGCTCGCGTGTCACGCTGTCCCGGCCGGGATGACGCGGGCCGATTGGGTCCGAACCGCCTGCGACGAACTGATCCCGGAAGCGGCGAAGCAGGGTCTGGCCGATCAGGTGGACGTCTACGTGGAAGACATCGCGTTCACGCTGGACGACCTGGCCGCGGTGGCCGAGGTGGCCACCCGCTGGGGACTTCCGCTCCGCGTGCACGCGGATCAGCTGGGCCCCTCGGGAGCGGCCGAGGCCGCCGTTGGGCTGGGCGCGAGGAGCGCCGATCACCTCAACAACTGCTCTCCCAACGGGGTGGCCGCGCTCGGCGCGGCGCCGGCCACCGTGGCGATGCTGCTCCCGGCCTCCACGTTCTCCCTGGGCGCCAACCGGCCACCGGTCGAGGCGCTCCGCGAGGCCGGGGCCGCCATCGCGATCGCCACCGACTTCAATCCGGGAACCTCGCCCACCTGCTCGATGCCCCTTGCCATCGCGATGGCAGCAACGCTCTACGGATTGGCGCCACTCGAAGCGCTGACGGCCGCCACCGCGAACCCGGCCTGGGTGCTCGGGCTCACCGACCGCGGGATGCTCAAGCCCGGGATGCGGGCCGACGTGCTCCTGCTGGAGGAGGCCGGGTTCGCGCAGGTCCCCTACCGGCCCGGCCATAACCCCGTCGTGACGACGTTCATCGGCGGCGAGGCCGCTAGTCCAGCGGGCCGGTGACCGACTCGGCGGCCGCCACGAGCGAACCGTCACGCACCATCGCCACAGC
>JBBRTK010000141.1:0-6134 GCA_038244455.1 Actinomycetota bacterium | reverse complement strand
TGGGGATCCTGGTGGCGGTCGGCGCGGTCAGCGGAACGGTGCTCTCTTTCGCGCTCGGGCTCTTCTGGCCGGGGCTCATGGGCAGGTGGGGAGCGGTGATCGGGTTGCCGTTCGCGTTGGAGGCGTTCGCGTTCTTCATCGAGGCCATCTTCATCGGGATCTATCTCTACGGGTGGGATCGGCTGAGCCCCTGGGCGCATTGGCTCTCGGGTCTGCCCGTGGTGATCGGCGGCGCCGCCAGCGCGTGGTTCGTGGTGACAGCGAACGCGTGGATGCAATCGCCGGTGGGGTTCAGCCTCTCGGCGAACGGGTCGGTGGTGGACGTGCAACCCATCCGCGCGATGCTGAACCCGTCCACGCCGGTTATGACCACCCACATGATGCTGGCCGCCTACATGGCCACCGGGTTCGCGGTGGCATCGGTCTACGCGGCGGGCATGCTGCGCGGTCGCCGCGACACCTACCACCGCCGAGGGCTGGCCGTCGGATTGGTGGTGGGGATGCTGGTCGCGCCGGTTCAGGTGGTCGTGGGGGACGCGGCGGCACGGCTGGTGGCCGAGCGGCAGCCGGTGAAGTTGGCTGCCCTGGAAGGCTTGTGGAAGACGCAGGCCGGGGCGCCCCTCACCATCGGCGGGATCCCGATCCCCGGCCGCCAGGAAACCATCCTGGGCATCCATATCCCGAACGGGTTGTCCTGGCTGGCCACCGGTGACCCCAACGCCGTGATCCAAGGTCTCGATGTCGTGCCGCCCGCCGACCGGCCGAACGTCGTCGTCGTGCATCTGGCGTTCCAGCTGATGGTCGCGGTCGGGTTCGGGGCCGCTGCACTCGGGGTGTGGGCGTTGGTGGGGTGGCTCAGACGCAAGCGGCGGGGGTTGCCCGACGGGCGATGGTTCCTGCGAGCGGTGCTGATCGCAGGACCGGCGACGTTCGCCGCGCTCGAATCGGGGTGGATCGTTACCGAGGTTGGACGCCAGCCGTGGATCGTGCAGGGCCAACTGCGAACCGCGCAGGCCGTGACCACCCGAGGGGGGATCGCGATCTGGGTCGTGCTCACGGTGGGTACCTACGTATTGCTGGGCGCAGCGTGTGCCTGGCTGCTCTTGCGCCTCGCGCGCTCGCCCCGCCCCTTGGTGGAGGCCGAGGACGCGTGAACGCGACGCAGCTGGAGGTCACGCTCTTAGCCGCGATGGGCGCCGGTGTCACGCTCTACGTCCTGCTGGGCGGCGCCGACTTCGGTGGCGGTGTGTGGGATCTCCTTGCCCGCGGCCCACGCCATCAGGACGAACGAGACCTCATCTCCCGCGCCATCGGTCCCGTCTGGGAGGCGAACCATGTGTGGCTCATCTTCGTGGTGACGGCGCTCTTCGCGGCGTTCCCGCGGGCGTTCGCCGATCTGGGCGTGGCGCTGTACCTGCCGCTGGGGATCGCGCTGGCGGGGATCGTGTTTCGAGGGGCGGCGTTCGCGTTCCGGGCGTACGGTGACCCCGATGCGCCGTGGTCCCGGTCCTGGACCCGAGTGTTCGGCGTCGCCTCGCTCGTGACGCCGGTGGTGCTGGGGATGTCGGCGGCCGCCATCGCCTCCGGGCGCATCCACATCTCCGGCGGCGGCGTGACGAACGGTCTGTTCGACGCGTGGATCAGTCCGTTGTCGTGTGTCGCGGGCGGGCTCGGCCTGGTGATCTGCGCGTACCTGGCCGCCACCTATCTCACCGTCGAAGCCGAACAGAAAGGTGACGACCATCTCCGCGAGCTGTTCCGGTCCCGCGCCATCGGTTCGGGCGTCCTCGCCGGGGTGCTTGCAGGGGTGGGGCTCGCGGCGATCCGTGCGGATGCGCCGTACCTATGGCACGGGATGCTTCACCGCGGGTGGCCCTTCGTCGTGCTCTCGGGGGTCGGCGGGATCACGTCCCTGGTGGCGACCCTGCGGCGGCGTCCGTCCCTGGCGCGCGCCTGCGCTGCCGTGGCCGTGGCGTCGGTGGTCGGAGGATGGGGGGTGGCGCAGTGGCCCTATCTCATCGTGCCGGACGTGAAGGCCGCGGACGTCGCCGCGCCCATCGGATCACTCCGTGCGATCACCATCGGCTACGGCGTGGGTGCGCTGCTCCTGGCGCCCTCGCTCTTCTTATTGTTCCGGGTGTTCAAGGGTTCCGGGAACAGGCAGAGCTAGCAGATCGTGCGGATCAGTGCGCGTGCGAGTGGGCTTCTGCGGGCGCCGCACCCGCGCCCGCGGTGGTCATCAGCGTGAGCGGCTTGCCCACCTTGGTCTTCGTGGCGCGGGCCACGGCCGTTGCGGCGGCGCGGAGCACCACGCTCGCCTCCGCCTCGGGATCGCTCACGACGATCGGCACACCGGAGTCCCCGCCCGCCCGGAGCGAAGGGAGCAGCGGGATCTGGCCCATCAACGGCACGCCAAGCGTGTCGGCAGCTTCCTGGCCCCCGCCGGTGCCGAAGATGTCGTCGCGTTCGCCGCAGTGGGGGCAGAGGTAGTAGCTCATGTTCTCGATGACGCCGATCGGGCGGAGGTTCGTTCGTTCGGCCATCTTGCCGGCCCGCTCGGCCACCTTGCGGGCGGCCTCCTGTGGCGTGGTCACCACGAGCATCGACGCGCCCGGGATGAACGAGGCGAGCGAGATGCTCACGTCTCCGGTCCCCGGCGGCAGGTCGCAGAGCAGGTAGTCCAGATCGCCCCAGTAGACGTCGCCCAGGAACTGTTCGATGGCCTTGTGGAGCATGGGACCGCGCCAGATGACCGGCGTCTCCTCGGGCACGAAGAAGCCCATCGAGATGACCTTCACGCCGTGGCCCTCGAGCGGCAGGATCATGTCGTTGAACCCGACCGGTTTGCCGGAGACGCCGAGCATCCTCGGCACGCTGAAGCCCCAGACGTCCGCGTCCAGCACGCCAACGCGATGTCCTTCGGCGGCCAGCGCCGCGGCCAGGTTGACGGTCACCGACGACTTGCCCACGCCGCCCTTGCCGCTGGCGATCGCGATGATCGAAGTCGAGTCGGGGAAGCTGATCTTCTGAGGGCTCGCGGGGGTGGCGGCGGCGGCCCCGGGGCCGCGGAGCTTGGCCACGAGGTCGGCGCGTTGCTCGGGGCTCATCGGCGTGAGCGGGACCTCGACCTTCTCCACACCCTCCAAGGGCCGAACCGCGGCGGTGACGTCCTGGGTGATCCGGTCCTTCAGCGGGCAGCCCTCGATGGTGATCAGCACGCCGACGCGAACGGTGCTCCCGTCGATGGCGATGCTGCTCAGCATCCCGATGTCTTCGATCGGACGGCCGATCTCGGGGTCCATCACGCTTCGGAGCGCTTCGCGAACCTGCTGTTCGGTGACCATCGGGCACCCCTTACGGGTAGAGTCGGATTGCACGGTCATAACCGTGGAAATGCATCATAGCCGCAGGACAGGGGAACGATGCCGGAACCCACCCCGCTCGAGGTCCACAAAGCCCTCGCCGACGACACCCGCTACCGTTTGTACCGCTACCTCCGGTTGTCCGGTCGCCCCGTAGGTGTGCGCGAGCTCTCGACCAGGCTCTCGCTGCACGCGAACACGCTCCGTCCCCACCTGCGCCGTCTGGAGGAAGTCGGCTTGGTCTCGAGCGAAACCCGCAAGGGAACCGGGGCCGGCCGTCCGCAGACCGTGTACTCGGCCGTCGGCGTGGACGATCACGCCGGACGCGACTACCGGCTCCTGGCCGAGATCCTCACGCCGCTGGTCTCGGGCGTGCGGCGGCAAGAACGAGCGCAGGAGTTGGCGCGCGAGTGGGGCGCCTACCTGGTGGCCCGGAGCGCGCCGAAGCCGGCCGCGCGCCGCGCCCCGGGGCCCGACCTGGCGGTCCTGCAAGAGGCGATGGCCGAAGCCGGGTTCGACCCGCGTTTCCGCCGGCGGAGCGCCCGAACCGTGGACATCACCCTGCGCGGATGCCCGTTCCGCGATCTCCAGGCCGAGCACGCGGATCTGATCTGCCGCGTGCACAAGGGCCTGCTGGAGGGCATCCTCGGGGCTTCGAGGCCGGCCCTGACCCTCACCGCGTTCGAGCCGGAGCCCACGGGGGCCTGCCGCGCCTCCGCCGAGGTGGCACGTACGTAGCCCAGGAATCTGGGCTACGTACTGAAGTCGGGCCGCCGGTCCGCCGATGAGTGTGGGGACGCCCGGAGGCGGGACGCCGCCCCCGGGCTCACAACTTGCCATCGGACGTGAGGGGATGCCGCGCATGGAGAAGGAACCGATCGTCGTTGAATTCGACGGCTGGTTGCAGCAGTTGGTTGGCGGAGAGGGCTCCGATCTGCATGTGAAGGTCGGATCTGCCCCCATGATCCGGCTCCCCGACGGCTTGATCCGCCTGGAGCGCGCCCCCCTCATGCCCGACGACACTCGCTTGATCGCCGAGGGCATCATCCCGGAAGACCGCATGCAGAAGTTCAAAGACCTTGGAGAGGTCGACTTCGCGTACTCGCTGCCGGACATCGGCCGGTTCCGGGTGAACGTGTTCCGTCAGCGTGGCTCCATCAGCATGGTGCTCCGGAAGCTCCGATTCGGTGGTCCGTCGTTCGAGGAGATCGGTCTCCCCGAATCGGTCCGCACGATCGCCGACGAGCATCGCGGGCTGATCCTGGTGACCGGGCCGACCGGCTCGGGCAAGACCACCACGCTGGCGGCCATGATCGACTACATCAACAGGACGAAGGCCGTGCACATCGTCACGGTTGAAGATCCCATCGAGGTTCTGCACAAGGACCGGATGGCCTCCATCAACCAGCGTGAGATCGGCAACGACACCATGGACTTCCTGGCGGCCCTGCGGGCAGCGCTCCGCCAGGACCCCGACGTCATCCTCATCGGTGAGATGCGTGACACCGAGACGGTCCGCGCGGCGATCGCGGCGGCCGAAACCGGTCACCTCGTCATGTCCACGCTGCACACGGTGGACGCGACGGAAACCGTGAACCGCGTGATCGACTTCTTCCCGCCCTATCAGCAGAAGCAGGTCCGCTTGGCCCTCGCCGGTACCCTGCGCGGCATCATCTGCCAGCGCTTGGTTCCCACCATCGACGGCGGCAGGGTGCCCGGCCTGGAGATCCTCATCAACAACGGCCGCGTGGCCGAGCGCATCTCAGACCCCGAGCGGACCCACGAATTGAAGGAGGTCATCGCCGAGGGCGGCTACTACGGCATGGTCACGTTCGACCAGTCGATGCTGGAGCTGCTGAAGGACGGCAGGATCACGGTGGAGTCCGCGATGAAGGCCGTCAGCAATCAGCACGACTTCCAGTTGGCGATGCAGCAGGCCGGGCTCACCATCCCCGTCTAGGTTGCGTCCTTCCCCTTCTCGGCCCTGGCTGTGGTCACCGCGGTGAAGGCCCCGGCCAGTCCGGACAACTCCATCGGCACGACGATCTTCGACGACGGTGACCCACCGATCGACTTCAGCGCCTCCAGGTACTGGAGGTTCATCGTCTTCTGGTCGACGGTGCTCGCGGTCTCATAGATCTTCGCGAGCGCCAGCGCGAACCCTTCGGCGCGAAGGATCGCGGACTGCCGGTCGCCCTCTGCGTTCAAGATGGCCGACTGCTTCGCGCCCTCGGCGTTGAGGACCGCGGCCTGCTTGCTGCCCTCTGCAACGGTGATCGACGCCGACTTCGAGCCCTCGGCCTCGGTGACCACGGCGCGGCGCGTCCGCTCCGCGGACATCTGGCGGGTCATCGCCTCCTGCACGGCGGGCGGCGGGATGATCTCGCGGATCTCCACGTTCGTAACCTTCACGCCCCAGCGTTCCGTCACTTCGTCGAGCTTGGTCCGCAGGATCTCATTCATGTTCTCGCGCTTGGCCAGCACGTCGTCCAGCGACATGTCACCGACGACCGATCGCAGCGTGGTTGCGGCGACGTTCTGCGCCGCGCCCTCGAAGTTCCCGACCGCCACCACCGAGGCCTGTGGATCGATGACCTTCGTGAAGACGATGAAGTCGATGGAGATGGGTGCGTTGTCCTCCGTGATGGCCGTCTGGTGGGGGATCTCCAGGTATCGCTCGCGCAGGTCCACCAGGATGGCCTTGTCGATGAACGGGATCAGGAGCACCAGGCCGGGACCCTTCGTTCCCAGCAGGCGGCCCAGCCTGAAGAC
>JBBRTK010000140.1:0-6197 GCA_038244455.1 Actinomycetota bacterium | reverse complement strand
GGGGATCGCCTCGCTACCCCAGGACCTGCACGACGCCATCGGGCTGGCCGAAGGCTCGGACGTCCTCCGCGAGGCCCTGGGCGAGCATGTTCACGAGTACCTGATCCGCAACAAGCGCGCGGAGTGGGACGCCTTCAAGGCCTACGTCACCCCCTACGAGTTGGAGCGCTACCTCCCGATCCTGTAGGGATCCCTTTCGGTTTCGGTACGAATCGTTCACACGACCTACGCCCTTTGACCTATCCGAAGCATTGACGGAGTGCACCCTAGGGCCTACGGTCATAGCTTCGCGCTCATGACTCTGGCGTGCCGTCCAAAGGGGAGGATTCAGTGAACACGAAACGCAGAGGTCCGATCGTTGCTCTCCTGGCAGCCCTGGTGCTTGTTGCTCTGGCGATTCCAGGCTGGGCGGCGAAAGCAATCGGCAAGACCTACGGCATCACCGTGACCCCGAGTTCGGCGGTAGCGGCGGCAACGAGCGTCGCCTTCACCGTGACGCTGACCAATACCTCCCCCGGCAACTCGAACTTCAACTCGTTCTCGCTTGCCTCTCCCACGACGCCCGGCTCGTTCACGATCACGAACGCCATTTTCGGCTCGGGGAACAGCAACCCGAACCTCTCGGCACAAATCCAACGCACGGCCAGCTCGGTCTCCGTCACCACCCTCGACCCGGTGAAGCCGCTTCAGCAGGTCGTGCTCACCGTCACGGCGACGACCCCGACCATCACCGCCTGCAGCACGGCTAACTTCAGCGCCTGGGTAGCCACGGTCTGGAGCGGAAGCAGCCTTGCGGGCGACCAATTCGTCGCGAACATTTCCAGTGGGGTGGCCGGAACGCTTACGTCTCCATGTGCCTCTCTTGACGCGTCGACGTACGAGGACTCCAACGTCGACGGCCTCCCCACCGGGGAATCCAATGTTGGCGGCTTCACGGTCGACCTTAAGCAGGGGAACAGAGTTCTCCACACGATGACCACCCCCTCGACCGGAACCGGCGTCGGCACCGGGACCTTCACCAACCTCGCTCCCGGCACCTACGACGTGTGCGAGCGTTCCAGGACCGGATGGTCCATCACCGACCCTGCTAACACCGCGGTCGGCAGCGACGGGTGCAAGTCCGTGACGGTACCGACCACGGGCGCTGTTGCGTTCGGAAATGCCGCGGATGCCAAGATCACGGTCACCAAGTACGCGGACCCAAACTTCAACGGGCTCCTCGACACAGGCGAAGGCGTCCTCTCCGGCTGGGCGTTCCAGCTGAAGGACGCGGGCGGTGCCGCTATCGGTGCAGTGCGAAGCACCGACGAAGCTGGGCAGATCATCTATACCGTCCCTGCGGGCCATGCGTACTCGGTGTGCGAGACCGATCCAAGGAGTGACCCGAGCTCCGCCAACTATGCGGCGGACCCTTGGGTGAACACAGCTCCCGGCGGAAACCGCTGCACTGCCATCGCTGCGGCGTCGCTTGGCTCTGGCGCCAGCGTCGGTATCAACTTCCGCAATGCCCAGGGAATGCTCGGCTGCGGGGCGGGCAACAGCTCCGACACGAAGACGGGCGGCGGGACCGCTGCCACCTTGCAGCGCCTCCCGAACTCCGACGGCAGCACCTGCATCCTGGTGCCGTACACCCTCACGGCGACCAAGGACAACGTCATCTTCACCAAGGACATCTCGACACAGTCCCACGCCACCTTCCAGCTCAAGATCACATGGGGGCTCTCCGCTGGCGCCTACCCGAACTTCGGAACAACCACGTTCGATCTGGACGGCAACTTCACGAGCACAGGCGATCAGTTCGTGCCCGAGAATTGCGCAGTGTTGAATGGAGTGGCGCAGACCCCGACGAATCCGGACGTCAACGGCAACTTCTGGCCGGCCGGGACCGCCCAGAAGCCCTGGTGCCTCGCCTCCACAGGCATCGCGCCGACGCCGTTCGGTTCCGACATGCAGGTCACCGAGACATTCCTCGGGTCCGGGGACCCCTCGATCCTGCGGAAGTAGAAACCGCACGAAGTCTTGACGGAAAGGGGCGGCTCACGCCGCCCCTTTCGCGTTACTGGCTTCAGAGAGCGTCGACGGCGGACGCCGCGAAGGCCGGCACAGCCTTGATCCCCAGCCGTTCGAAGATGGCCCCGGTCTCCTCTTCCAAAGCGAGCGCGCGCTCGCCCCGTCTGCTCGCGACTTGCGCCAATCCCTGGAGACAGAGGGCGACATCGTGTTCTGCCCCTCGCTCCCGTGCGTTCGCCACACCTTTCTCGAAGGCGATGGTGGCGCCTTCGAGATCACCCAGCTGGAACAGCCCGTATCCGCGCAGGCGCTCGAGGAGCGGCCTGAGCACGTTCACCCCCTCCTCGACCTCCAAGCGGGACTCGATGTCGGCCAGCTGCTCCAGAGCGGCGCTCGCCTGCCCGGCCAGAACCCTGCACTCCACTTCTCGAGCGTCCACCTCCAGCACCTGGCCCGGCGCGCCGGCGAACACATACAGGTCGCGGGCCCGGGCCAGGCTCGCGATGGCCTCCTGGGTCCTGCCCGTCATCGCGGCCACTCGTGCGAGCTGGATCAGGCAGAACGCGAACAGGTAGTCGTCGCCGGTTGAGCGCCAGGTGCGTGAGGCTTCCCGAAGCAACGTCTCGGCCTCCCGGAGGTAGCCCTGGTCGACAAGGATCTCGGCGACGTTCATCTTGCTGTTCGCGCTAACGACCGGGTCACCCAGTCGTTCGCCGGCCTCCTGTGCTCGCTTGTACAGGTCCGCTGCCTCGCTCCAACGCCCTTCGAAGTACTCCCCCACGCCGAGATTGCTGAGCGCGATGGCCTGACCGGTCAGGTCACCGGACTCCTCGAAGTAGCCGAGTGCCAACCGCCAGTGGTCGATCGCGCCGGGCTTCCCCATGATCGCCAGCGCGGCGCCAAGGATGTTCTCCGCATAGCCCAGCGCCACCGCCGAGCCGGAGGCCTGCCCCTCCTCGATCGCGCGGGTCGCCATCACGACCGCCTCGCGGTTACGCCCCTGCGCCTGGAGCCCCGCCGAATAGCGCGCGTCCAGCTGGGCGATCACGCCGAGGGCTTGGTTCGTCGTGAGATCTTCGAGAAGCTTGCGTCCCTTTGTCAGCCAGCGCAGCGCTTCCGGCAGGCGCCCGGTGGACTCCACGATCAGGGAGCGCTTCATCATCAGCCTTGCCATCCGGACCGGATCGTCACGCGCGAGCGCCCGAGCATCCGCATTCACCCGGAGCGCCTCACCGTAGAGGCGGGCGCGCCAGAGCACTTCCCCGAATGACTCGGTGACCTCGAGCATCTCGTCGCCGGGGACACCGATCTTCTTGGCGGCCCCGAGCGCCCTGCCGTAGAGGCGGCCTGCCTCGACGTTGGCGAAGATGTCCCTTGCCCGATCTCCCGCGATCCTCGCGTACCGCCAGGTCTTCGCGTGCTCGGCACCAAGGGAGAAGTGCAGGCTCAGTAGACCCGCGTTCTCATCGGGCTCCAGGGACTCCCGCTCGAACTGCTGCGCGACGGCAAGGTGCAGACGCTGCCGGGTGCGGAACGGCAGGCCTTCATACGCGGCGTCGCGGATCACGGCGCGACGGAACCGGAGGTAACCACCGCCTTCCGGCTCGAAGAACTCGGCGAGACGCTCCCATGTGGCCCCCTCGGGGGCGGGCGAACCCTCGTCCAGCACACCCGCCAGAGAGCTCGGGTGGAACGCGAGACCGAACACCGACACGCGCCGCACGACCTGCCGGTCGCCCGGCGCGAGGCTGTCGATCCGAACGGTCGCGGCCGCCTCGACCGAGTCGGGCAACGACCCGTCACCCGTGCCCGCCGCGTGGATCAGGTCCAGCAGGAGCTGCGGATTCCCGTTCGAACGCTCGACGATCTGCGCGAGTACGTGGCTCAGCAACGGCGCGTCGTCGGTAACGGTATCGGCGAGCACCGCGATCATCTCAGGCCTCAAGGGCTCCAGGTCCAGGGTCACGATCGATCCGCCCGCGGGCGGAGTGAACCCCTCTCCTTCCGGACGGCGAAGGGCGACGATCAGCCAGGGTCGGTCGGTGCGCTCGTCGGTCGCGATCGCCGCAAGGAGGTCTGCAGACGCTTCGTCCATCAGGTGTGCGTCCTCGAAGGCGAACAAGGTCGGCTCGGTGCGGATCGCCCGAAGGAAATCGATCACGGCCTCGTGGAGGCGGGGGCGACGGAATTCGACGCCGAGCGCCGCCACTTCAGGAGTGGGCTCCATCTCGGCGTCGGCCGCCGTGGCGATCAAGGGCAACCAGGGGATGAGCAACGGGTCATGCGTCTGCACCAGTTCCCGAAGTCGGGCGGCGACCGGCTCGGAAGGATCCGCCCACCCAACACCGATCAGCTCACGGAGCGCTTCGCGCCAGGCGACATACGGGGTGGACGCGGTGAAGGTCTCACCCGTGGCCCCCGCGCGGACGAAGTCGCCGCACTCCTTCAGCACCTCGTCGAGGAGGCGGGTCTTCCCCAACCCGGCCTCCCCCCGCAGGACGATCGTGCGTCGATCGCCGTTGCGGGCAAGGGTCTCTGCCTCGCGGATCAGCCGCATCTCCTCGATGCGGTCGTGGAGCGGGTACTCCTCAAGCGCGGCGTGCTTCGAACGCCCGAACGAGGTCCCCACCGACCACGCCTGCACCGGTTTCGCCTTCCCTTTGACCATGAAAGGCTCGAGTTCCACCGTCTCGAACCGCGTGGCCGATCTTTCCAGGATCGACTCGGTCGCGTAGATCTCGCCCGGCGGCGCCTTCGCCATGAGCCGGGCCGCCAGGTTCACCGTGTCGCCCATCACCGTGTACGTGCGCCGGTACTGCGGACCGATATCGCCAGAGAATACCTTCCCGCGGTTCACGCCGATCCTCACACCGATCTTCCGCTCAGGCTCGATGATCTGACGAAGCGCAAGCAACATCCGCTCCTCGTCGTCGCCCATAGCGCGCGGCGCGCCCGCCGTGAGTATCAGTTTGCCGCCGTTGGCATCCGCGTCCGAGGCCAGAAAGCACACGCCGTACTCGTCTGCTGCGGCCTGGGTGTCGCGGACCAGCCCGTGGAGCTCGTCGGCCAGGACACCGGGCCCTTCCCGCACCAAGAGTTCATCGGTCTCGTCGAAGTGGATGAAGGCGACCGAGACCTGCCGGTGCTCGGGCTCCGCCACCCCGGACAAGACGGTTTCGCGAGTCGCGGTAGAGATGCTGCCTTCCAGCAGCACATCGTCGATGTCCGGCAGCACCCAGACGTGGGCGGACGGACCTCCGGGCGGCGCGTTGCGCAGTAGGCGCCCGGGTCCTTTCGATCCGGCGACGCAGGACGCCGGAAGTAGCGCCGCGAACGGCGAGCTGATCACGATTTCACCAGCTCCAGCAGTGCCCTCCATCCGGACGACCTCGGTGATCCCCGGACCGGTCGCGATCAGTTCCCGATGCGAGGCGCCGACGAGGAAGAAGTCGAAGCTCCCCGTGTGGGCGCCGACCGACATCCTCAGGTTCACCCGGCCACCGGCGGTGACGAGCTTCCCGACGGTCTGCAACCGCTTCCGCATGCCGAAGGCCGCGCGCGCAGCGCGCGCGACGTGCTCCTCGGGGCTCTCTCCGGTGAACAGCAAGAGCAAGGCATCCCCGCCGAACTTCACGAGCCCGCCATCCTGATCGTAGGCAATGGTGAGCAGCTCGGCGAAGCAGCGGGTGATCACGTCGGCCATCTCCTCGGCGCCCTGCGTGCCCAGCTTCGCGAGCTTCTCCGAGAGCTTGGTGAAGCCGGAGATGTCGGCGAACACGAGCGACCCGTCGATGACGCGGTGACGCACGTTCGGGTCCTCCGCCAGCCATTCGAGGGTCAGGCGGGGCAGGTAGGGCTGGAGCCGGGTCCTGAGGCTGGGCGTGGACGTCATGGGGAAGCACCATCTTCCCTCAAATGGCCCCTTCCCGGCTAGCTCCGAACGGCCGAGCCGAAGGACCTACCTCACAACGACCTTTCCGCACATCCCGCTGCAGACGCCACCTACGAGCGTGGAATGGATGGTGCAACGGAACTTGAACGTCCCTGTGTGCTTGAACACGAAGCTCGTGGTAGCCCCTGAGCTGAGCGTCACGTTCTTCGACCAGTTCTTGCTATACGCCGTCACCGTATGGGTAGCCGTGGTCGGGTTCTTCCATACGACCTTCGTACCCTTGGCGACCGTGGTC
>JBBRTK010000139.1:0-6234 GCA_038244455.1 Actinomycetota bacterium | reverse complement strand
CCCGCAGCCCGCGGGAGATGATTGCCTCGAGGATGTGCTCGGCCACGCGGTCGGACAGGCGCGTGTTCCGACCTAGAGTCTGAAAGGCGTCGAGCTCCTCCGGCATCGTCCTCCCTCCCATCATCGTGTTGCGCTGCCTGAGCTCCGCATCCCTATCATCCCATCATGTAATCGGATTTCGCCGACCTCGCGCCAGATGCGGCGGACGATCGACGGGCTCATGCCGGTTCGCCTCGTCTTCGCCCGCGCGGTCTAGTGGGTCTGACCAATTGCGGCAGACGAATAGTGAGGGCGATCAGGGGGTCGCGACCCTGACGAGTGTACGTCGACGGGTGGCGCGTCCGCGAGCCCGGCGCGCCCCGCCTCGGCGTCCCGCCGGCGCCGGAGCCTGACGGTCATTATCGCCACCCCGACTTCGACTGCGATCCACTCGATCGGCAGCCCGTCGCCTCGTCGGAGTACGTTTCGCGTCCGCAGCGCGGCGCGTTCACCCGTCCGCGCCCGCACGACAGTGCCCAGAGTCCACCCGCGGAGGCTGCCGGTGGCCGCCTGATGGCAATCGGTCGCGATGCCCCACAAGTGGGGGTTGCTGTTCGATTGAATGATAGTATGATAACAATACGGTCGTTGCTTCAGAAGCAAGTCGGAGGTGCAACCTGCACCCGTCGCGCATTCAGGCTCGGCTCCGGCGCCGACGCCCAGACTCCGAACGCATCCCGATCCGCCCCGATGGGTCAAATGGCATGGTGGCGGGCTTCCGCCACCACGAAGGAGGAGTGCAAATGTCGGTCCGCGAGATCCGGCGCATGGTCGCGCCGATGGCGGTTCTCTTGCTGGTTTCTGCCTGCAGTAGCGGTGCCACCTCGACTCCCACAGCCGGGGCGACCACAGCCGGGGCGACCGCGGGTCCTACCGCAGCCGCGGTTCCGCCGGCAGGCGGCTGGCCGTGGACGGGCAAGCTCCCTGACGGGACTCCCTTCACCCTGAGCCCGGCAATCGCAGACAAGGTCAAAGCCCATCAGCCGATCAACTTTGTGTACGCGGGCGCCGCCGCGGGCACGGACATCTACTCCGAGCAGCGGCTCGCGGGCTACACCGCGGCGCTCCCGAATGCCCAGAAGATCTATCCGCTCAACCCGAAGTACACGACGCCCGCCACCGCCTTCGATTGGACCCAGGAGCTGGCGCAGATTGAGGCGTTGGTCAACACCAACCAGGTCGACTGCTTCTCCATCGCGATCCCCGACGCAACCCAGTATGCAGCCTCGATCGCGAAGATCCTGGGTGCCGGGATCCCTGTCTTCTCCATCGGCGTGGAATCGAAGAGCAACGACCTGATGTGGTATGCGCAGTACGGCCCCAAGGAGGGAGAGCAGGCCGCGAAGGCCGTGCTCGACTGGGCAAAGACGAACAACATTCAGCTGACGAAGATCGCCCTCACAAGCGGCCAGCCGGAAGGGTCGTGGGCTCAGGACCGCATGAACGGCTTCAAATCGACGATCCTCGCTGCGATGCCCAGCGTTGTGTTTGTCAACGACGTGACGAGTGCAGTAAATACTACGTTCGACTCCGCGAAGGCATATGACATCTACAAGGCGTACCTCCTCGGCCATCCGGACGTTCAGGTGATGTTCAATAGCGACCTGACGGGCAACGCGCTCAACAGGGCGATCGTCGACACCGGCAACAAGGGCAAGATGTGGTCCATCGCCTGGAATCCGTCGTTCGAGCAGCTCGACGCGGTTGACGCAGGCGTGATGATCGCCGTCATGGATCAGAAGTGGGCTGAGCAGGCCGGCGACGGCCCTCTTGCCTGCGCAACCTTCTTCGCCAAGGGCCAGATCATGCCGAACGACTTGACAGAAAAGGCAGTGACGAAGGCCAACAGTGCCGAATCCCGGGCCGAGCTCGTTTCCCTGCTTGGCAGTCCCGCCCCCTCTGCCTCTAATTAGCGGCAGCGCGGCCTGAAGGCGCGCGGGGCCCACATGGGCGTGCCCGGGGACCTCCATTCAGGTGTCCGGGCACGCACGTTCTTGCCGAGCCTTCACGTTGGCAGCGGCGGTCCGCGTCGCATCCCGACGGACCTGTTCCGTTGACTCTCCTCTCAGAGACACCAGCTGCAGAAGCTCGGCGTTGGTCCTGCGCAATAGGAGGTAAGCGGCAAGTGGGAATCCCCCCCCGTACGCTAGGTGGCTCGGCCACAGGAACGGCGAGCGCGTGGAGCCGGGAGGAAAGGGCTTGACCTGGCTCAAGCAATACGCCCGCTACAGCGGGCTCCTGATCGCGATTCTACTTCTCACGGCCATCTTCACCGTGTTGACCCCGCCGAACTCGTTCCTGTCCTACCGGAACGCGCTTGGCCTGCTTCGGTCGATGGCCGATATCGCCATCATCGGCCTCGGCGTCACTCTGGTCATTTGCCTCGGCGAAATCGACCTGTCGTTCGGGTATGTCTTTGGGCTGTGCTCAACGGTCCTGGCCGTCTCCTGGCTGGTGTGGGGCTGGCCCATCTGGCTCGCAATTGTGCTTGCGTTTACGATCGCCGTCTTGGTCGGGACGCTCAATGCCATCCTGGTAGCCCGTGTCGGCATCCCCTCCTTCATCGCCACGCTTGGCACTGGTGCAGTCTGTTTTGGGTTCACCCTCCTGATCGGCGCGTCCAAGAGCTGGAACTACCGTTTTGGCACCGGCCTGAAGCCGCCGGAACAGTCCCAGGTGGACTTCTTTTCGAACCTTAGCGGAGCCCGGCTCCCGGGCGACTTCCCGCCGCAGGCTCTTTGGGCGATCGCGGTGGCTGTCGTCTTCTTCCTCGTGCTCGACCGCGGGCTCTTCGGCTTCCGTCTGAAGGCGATCGGCGGCAACCCCAGCGCAGCTCGCGTCGCGCGGCTTCACGTCACGCGCTACAAGTGGATTGCATTCGTCGCGGTTGCAGTGTTGGCCTGTCTGGCCGGGATCCTGGAATTCAGCTTCATCGGTACGGCCGCTCCCGACGCCGGCCAACTCTTCCTGTTCCCCGTCTTCTCGGCCGTGATCGTGGGTGGAGCGAGCCTTTCGGGCGGCAGAGGAACTACGTGGGGGACGCTGAGTGGCGCGCTACTGCTCGCCGTCATGGCGAATGGCTTTGCGGTCGTTGGCGTGGGTGGATGGGCGCAGCAGATGCTGCTTGGGACCGTGATCCTCCTCGCCGTGTCCTTTGATCGGTTCACGACACGTAGAGGCTGATGGACCATGGCAGCACTTCAAGCGGTGGCACCCGGCGTTCTCATCCGCGGACTCCGAAAGCAGTACGGCGAGACCCAAGCACTCGATGGTCTCGACTTCACGGCGGCCGCGGGCACCGTGACCGGCATCGCGGGACCCAATGGGGCGGGCAAGAGCACGTTGGTGAAGATCCTTGCCGGGGAGATTCCTTCCGACGGTGGCGAGGTGTTCATCGAGGGCAAGCCATGGACGCCCCAGTTGGGAGCGACGGATGTCGCAATCGTCCACCAGGAGCCGCAGCTGTTTCCGAACCTCTCCGTGCTGGACAACCTTCTGGTTGGGCGAGAAACAGTGCGCGCGCGGCGTCCCATTGCTGGGGCGCATGAACGTGAGGTGCTGGCCCGCTTCGGTATCGAGCACTTCGCCCGACAAACCCTCGGGTCGCTCTCGATTGGTGTCCAGCAGCGTGTTGAGATCGTCCGAGCGCTGCTCCGGGACACCAGGGTGGTGTTGTTCGACGAACCGAATTCGGCGCTGACGAGGGATGAGTCCGACGAACTGTTCGCCATGATGCACCAGCTCGCCGCAGAAGGACACTCGGTCATCCTGGTTACCCACAGGCTCGGAGAGCTCGTCGCCCATGCCGCCGAGGTCGCTGTCATTCTTGACGGGCGTCGCGCGGCGGTCGTGTCCGGAGGTGATCTGACGGAAGGGAACCTCGCGAGGATGATCACGGTGACCGGAGGCCGGCCGACTCGCGAAGCTCACTCGGGATCCGCCGGGCCTGTCGTCCTCACCGTCCGCGATTGGAGGCACACGAAGGGCGTGTTCGGCCCCACGAGCCTGGAGGTCCGCGCCGGGGAGGTCATCGGCATCATCGGCGTAGAGGGCTCCGGCGGGCGCGAGTTCGTCCGGTCGATCGCTGGGTTTGAACCCGCCGCAGGTCACCTTGAGTTCCCGGGCGCAGAGCTCGGCTCCACCGGGCATGCCCCGACGGGCTACGTATCTCCGGATCGGCGAGAGTCACTCTTCTTCAATTTCAGCGTCGGCGAAAACATCATCAGCCGTCTCGGGGAGGACATCCGGGCTCCCTTCGGCCTCCGTTCGAGGTCGCGCTCCACAACCGTTGCGACGCACTGGATGGAGCGCATCCACGTGAAGGCGGCACGATCTTCGGCGTGGATCGGGTCACTCAGCGGCGGCAACCAGCAGAAAGTCCTCATCGCGGCCGCAATGGCTCCCGACCCCCCAGCCCTGGTGCTCGAGGAGCCAACGAGAGGCGTCGATGTTGGGACCAGGCGTGAGATCTACTCGTCGCTGAGGGCCTACGCCGCCGGCGGCAAGACCGTGCTCATCTTCGTCACGGAGATCCCGGAAGCATTCGAGGCCGCTGACTGGCTCTACGTGATGGCGAACGGCAGACTTTCACCAGCCCTGCGGGTTGCCGACTTTGCTGACGAGAAGGCGCTGGCGGCCGAGGTTGTGCGGCTGGAGCTGGACGATCCGAGACAGAAGACCGATGTGAACTAACTTCCTGGTCCGCGGCCGCCCATTGCTATGGGAGCAATGTGGCTCATGCGGCGACACGCGAGACGACGGACGCTGAGGAGGCACAAGAATGACACTCTCGAGACCGGAGTTCCTCCGGGCCTATGAGACCATGCGTCTCATTCGCGAGTTCGAGGAGTCCCTCATCCGGCTCAAGGACGAGGCCCGGGTGCCGGGGTTCATGCACGTATCCGTGTGGCAGGAGGCCGTCCCGACCGGGGTCAGCCTGAGTCTGCGCCCGCACGACTACATCATCAGCACCCACCGGGGTCACGGCGACCTGATCGCCAAGGGCGTTGCGGTGGAGGCGATGTATGCCGAGCTGCTTGCCCGACAGGGCGGCTCCTGCCGCGCCAAGGGCGGCTCCATGCACGTGACGGACGTGACGCAGGGAGTGCTAGGCGCGAACGGCATCGTGGGTGCCGGCATGCCGATCGCCGCAGGCGCCGCGCTCTCCATGAAGAAGCAGGGCAAGGACGCCATCGTCGTCGCCTACGTTGGAGACGGTGCGATCGGCAACGGGGCGACGCACGAGACCCTCAACATGGCCGCCCTCTGGAAGCTCCCCCTCCTCCTCGTGCGGGCCGACAACCAGTACGCCGAATCGACGCCCGCCAGCGACTACCGGGGCATCCCCGACGTCGTGCGGTACATCGAGAGCTACGGGGTCTACGCCGAGGCCGTCGACGGTAACGACGTCGAGGCGGTAGCCGATGCCGCACGGCGGTGCGCCGACCGCACACGCTCGGGCATGGGGCCCAGCTTCATCCAGTGCTCGACCTACCGCAAGTACGGTCACAACGTCGGCGACCCTGCCGCCTACCGGCCGCCCGAGGAGGTCGAGGCTTGGCGCCTGCTCGACCCGCTCACCCGGGCGCGAGCGATGGCGCCGGCGCACGGCGTATCGGACGCGGAGCTCGACGCCATCGATTCCGCCGTTCTGGACCGGATCACCAAGGCGATCGAGTGGGCGGACGCTCAGCCCGCACCCCCGGTCGAATGGGCGTTCGAGGATCTCTACGCTGACCCCCGCACCGTTCAGGCGTTCGGAGGAGTGGTTCGATGAAGACCCTGCGCTATCGCGAGGCCATCAACGAGGCGCTCCGCGAGGAGCTGGACCGGGATCCCACCACATTCCTCATCGGCGAGGATCTGCGGGATCCCTGGGGCGGAACGTACCGGGTGACCCAGGGACTCTCGACTGACTATGGCGACGACAGGATTCTCAACACCCCAATCGCCGAGAACGGCCTCGGGGGGGTCGCTCTTGGGTGCGCTATCACCGGTCTGCGCCCGATCGTGGAGTACATGTACATGGACTTCATGCTGATGGGGATGGACCAGCTGGTGAACCAGATCCCGAAGATCCGGTACATGACCGGCGGCCAGGTCACCGTGCCGATGGTGGTCCGGACGCCCGGCGGCGGCTACAAGTCGTCCGCCGCGCAGCATGGCCAGTGTCTCGAGGCCATGTTCGCCCAGGTT
>JBBRTK010000138.1:0-6332 GCA_038244455.1 Actinomycetota bacterium | reverse complement strand
TGGACGACCGTCGACAGGGTGGTGCTGGCGCTGTTCAGCCCGCCGGCCAGGTAGACCACGCCGCCGAGCTGGAGCGCCACCTCACGCTGGAGGGGCGCGGGGAGCGCGAACCCGGCGGGATTGATCGCGGTGATCGTCCGGAACTTCGGCGGTGCGCTCGTGCTCGGGCTGTGCGAGTGATCGGGCGTGGCGCCGGACGAGCAGGAGACCGCAACGATCAGGGACAGCGCGGCGGCGCGGACTCGGTTGGCCATCCGGGCAGGATAGCCGCCGGCGTCCGCGCCACCGGTGTTCGTCGTTACAGGTCCCGCAGGATGGACATCGTCGGTTTGTGCGTTGCCCGCAGCATCCCGACCCCGGCCAGGATGATCGCCAGCGCCGTAGCGCCGCCGAGCGCGATCAGGTACCCGTAGGGCGCCGAGAGGTGCTCGGGCGGCGGGTCGAAGACCCCGGTCAGGATCTTCACGATCACCTGCGCGATGCTCCAGCCGACCAGCCCGCCCAGGATGGATCCCCCGATCGCCACGAACCCGGCCTCGCTCCAGATGAACGCGGCCAGCTGCCGAGGCTTTGCGCCGAGCGCGCTCGCGATGGCGAACATCCGGCGGCGTTCGGCCAGCCCGAGCGCCAGGACCAGGCCCGACGCGCCCGCTGCAAGCAGCAGCGCGAACACGAGCTCGAGCCGGGTGAGGCCGGCCAGGTCGATCGCCGTCAGGCCGGAGAGGGTGATCTTCTGCTGCGTGACGATGTCCTGGACGTTGGCGCCCGACGCAGTCCCGAGCAGCTGCCGCACGCTGGCCGCGACGGCCGGCGGAGAGCCGTTCGTCTTGATCAGGAGCGTTTGGGCCGCGGGGTTGCCGGTCTGGGCTGCCACGTAGGACGAGTTCGCGATGAGGAACGAGTCGTGGGGCGCGGTCGGGAACTCCCGGGCGATCCCCACATAGACGAACGGCACCGTGTGGTACTGGTGATCGGCGAACTGGAGCCGGAGCTGTAGCGTGTCGCCCGGCTTCAGCTGGAAGCTGATCACGGTCTCGTCGCTCACCAGCACCCCGTTGGGCGTCGCCGCGAGCGTCGCTAGGACCTGCGTCGCGGTGCCGCTGCCGAAGAACGCGTTCGACATGTTGGTCACGCTGCCGATAGTGCCGGGGTTCACCCCGTAGAGGTCTTGCAGGTCGTTCCCCACATAGGCGAACCGGTGGAGCATCGGCTGCGCCCCGGCGACGCCCGGGAGCTTGCTCACCGCAGCGGCCAGCGTGGCCGGGAGCCCGGTGGCCGCCGCCGTGGTCACGGCCACGTCGGCCCCGTTGGTCAGCTGCGCGTCCACGCGGGACTGGGCCGCGTACGTCGAGTTGAACACCGAGACGCTCACGGCGAAGGAAGCCGCCAGTGCCATTAGGGTCAGTCCTCGGGCAAGGGGCGTGCGTTGGCGCGACATCCCCGCGCCCACGACACCCGACAACCCGTGCGCCAGAGGGCGAACCAGACGGGCCAACACGGCGCGTCCGCGTTTGAGCGCGGTGCCGCCGACGCGCCGGATCAGGAGCGCCGCACCGACCCAGAACAGGAGCGGGGCGATCAGGGTGAAGTAGCTCACCGAGATAGTGGGTACGCCCTCGGGCGCGAGCACCACCTGGTAGCCGCTCTTCACCGCCTGCCAGTAGATGAGGCTGCCGGCGCCCAGCGACAGCACATCGATGTAGGTCCGCATCCACAGCGGCCGTTTGGGTGTGCCGACGACAGCGCGGGCGTTCGCGATGCTGAGCGCGCGTGCGTCCTTCCACGCGGGCACGACCACCGTGGCCGCGGAGAGCGCGAACCCGCTCACGCCCGCCACGATGGCGACCGCGACGGCTTGCGCCGTGGTCGCCCCGAAGCTCGACGTTCCGAACGCGAGTCGGCCCATGAGGGCGCCGCCCGCTAGGCCCAGGGAGACCCCGATCACACCGGTCAGCCCGGCCTCCCACGCGGCCAGACGAACGATCCGGCGAGGGGATGCCCCGCGAACGCGCAGGAGCGCCTGTTCCCGGCGCCGCCGCTCACGGCCGCTGGACGCGATCACGCTGGTGAGCAGTCCGGCGATGATCACGCCGGGGAGCCCGAGGAACAGGAAGAGCAGTTCGGCATAGACCGCGTCCTTCCGCGTGGCGTCGAGCTGCGCGCCCAGGTTGTCGCCCACCAGGCCACCTCCCGCCAGGGACGCCTCGACGTTCTTCGCCCGGCCGACCACATCGGCGAACGCGGCGCCGGGATCGGTGGGGAGTTGGCTCGAAAGGCTCGTGAAGATCTGGGTTGCCGTGCTGCCCGAAGGGGCGCTCGCGAAGACCTGCTGCCACGTGGCGGCCGGCAGGATCATCACGTTGTCGGGCGGGGCCTGCGGCGCCGAGCCGGCAGCCACCCCGATCGACTGGAACAGCGAATCGGAGTACGGGAGATCCACGATCCCCGCGACGGTCTCGGTGGCCGACCCTCCTCCCGGCAGTCCGACGGACACCGTCGACCCGACCGAGGCGCCCAGGTTCGCAGCCGTCTGCTGGAACAGGAGCACGCCGTCGGCGGCGCCGACCAGCGGACGGATCTCACCCGGGAAGGATGCGGCGAAACCGGGCGGCAGCCCGAGGACCTTGCCCGGCCCCGTGGTCTGCGTCGTGCCGGAGATGGTCGCCTTGAAGCCCGTCGTGTCCGCGAAGGACACGGTTGCAGCTGCGGTGACGCCCGGTCCGGCCAGCACGGTCTTCTGCGCCACGGTGACGTCCGCGCCGCCGGTCACCAGGATCTGCCAGTCGGTAGGCACGGCGGCGAACGCCTGTGAGGTCATCCGCCCCCGGGCGGCCGTGAAGAACGTCCCCAGCGAACCCAGGAGCAGGACGACGAGCGCGACGCCGGCCGCCTGTCCGAGCAGCCGGCCGGTGCGGCGCCGGATCAGCCCCGTGATCCAGGTCAGGCCCATGCCGCTACCTCCGTGATCAGGCGGCCGTCCTTGACCGACCAACGGGTCTTGCAGTAGGAGGCCACGGCGGGATCGTGCGTGGCGATCACCACGGCGCACCCGGTTCGATCGGCTTCGAGCATGAGTTCCTCCATCATCCGGGCGCCGGTGACGTGATCTTGCTGGCCGGTCGGTTCGTCGGCGAGCAGGAGCTTGGGCCCACCGGCCAGGGCGCGCGCCAGCCCGGCACGCTGCTGTTGGCCACCGCTGATCTCCTCGGGGAGCTTCTCGGCGAGTTCAGTGAGCTCGAAGACGTCCAAGAGGCGGGATGCCTCGTCACGGGCATCCCGTTCGGTCCCGCCCGCCAGGAGCACGGGAAGGGCGACGTTCTCGATGACGCTGAGCGGGGGCAACAGGCTCGGTCCCTGGAAGGCCATGGCGACAGGGCCGGGGCGGAGCGAACCCACGGGACCGAGGGCGGGCCAGGAGATCTCCCCGGTGGACGGCGTGTCGAGCCCGCCCATCAGGTGAAGGAGCGTGGTCTTGCCGCTCCCCGACGGGCCCATGAGGGCCACGCGATCCAGGGCTCGGATGGTGAACGTCGCGTCGGCGAGCGCGGTTACCGTCGCCCCGCCCGCCGCGTACGTGCGGGCGAGCGAACCAGCCCGGACCAAGACGTCATCCATGGTCGATCCTCCCGTCCTTGAGATGGATGATCCGGTCCGCGACGTTCGCGGCGCGGTCGCTGTGCGTGACCAGCACGACCGCGTTCCCCGCGTCGGCGCGCGCACGCAGCAGGTCGAGGAGGATCGATTCGTTGGCATGGTCGACCTCGCCGGTGGGCTCGTCGGCGAGCAAGAGCGGCGGGTCGTTCGCCAGAGCGACGGCCAGCCCGGCTCGAGCGGCCTCGCCGCCCGAAAGGGTTGCGGGCCTAGCGTGGGCCCGCTCCGCGAGGCCGACGCCGGAGAGCAATGTCTCCACGGACGCGGCGGCGGCCCCGCGGGCGAGCGCTTGCGCGGCCGCGATGTTCTGCGACACGCTCAAGTGATCCAGGAGGTTCCCCGACTGCAGGAGCAGGCCGATCCAGCGCGCGCGGAGTGCCGCACGCGAGGACTCGGCTCGGCGTGTGAGTCGTTGCCCCGCAACCCGAACGAACCCACCGTCGGGTTCATCCAGGCCGGCGAGGCAGGCTAGGAGCGTGGACTTCCCGCTCCCACTCGGCCCCACGACGGCGACCATCTCCCCGGGCATGACCTCCATCGAAACCCCGCGGAGCGCGAACGTTTCATCGTCACCGGAGTGGAAGAACCGATACAGCTCGTGGGCATCAAGCACGGGCGTCAATTCCACTGGAGGCTCTCGGTCACGATGCGCCACGGGTCAACGTTGTCGGCCCCCACCGGGGACAGGAGCGTGAGTACCGTCTCTTGACCGTTGTGGAAAAGCTCGTAGCGCAAGACCGTCTCGCGGTACTGCTTGCCGGTGACGGGGTTCGGCGCGCTGTTGTCTTCGTACGTGATGAGGACCGCGGGGCCAGCCGGCAATGTTGCGGTGGTGACGCTCTTAAGCTGGAAGGCCAGGACCGTCTGCTGCAGAACCGGCACCTCGGTCTTCTTGGCGCTCGCGATCGTGGGAGCGGAGGTGGCGGGCGCCCAGCTCACGTTGACGGTGTTGAGCTTGTCGGTGAAGTTCACGGCGGCCGAACCGTTCGTCTGCGCCCAGCCCTCGGGGATCTTCACGCTCACGCCACCCTTCGTGATGGTGTGCGGCACGTAGGCGATCGTGTCTGAGATGTCACCAGGGGGGTGGATCTCCACGGCGACGGGGGCCTGCGAGGCAACACCCGTCGGCGTCGAGCTTGTCGGGGGGGTGGTCGTCTGCACGGCCGGCGGGGAGGTGGTGATGACGCCGCCCGGGGTGGGCGCCGTGGTGGTGCCGCTCGCGCATCCCGCCAGCACGACCGCGGTCAGCGCGGCTCCCGCCATCCATCGTGTTCTTGCCATCGGTGGACCTCCTTCGGTTCGCATGCGTCAGTGATACGCGGCAGACCATGAGAGGGTCATGAGAAGGCAGGGTTCACAGGGAACCCTCATCGTCCTCTCATCTGGCGCCGGGAAACTCGGGTCAGGAGGTGCCGTGCGGATCCTGCTCGTCGAAGACGAACCGAAGATGGCGCGCGCCATCCGCCGCGGTCTGGAGCAGGAAGGCCACGCGGTGGACGTTGCGGCCGACGGCGAGGACGGCCTGTCCCGGGCTCTGGCCGGCGAGTACGACGCCGTTGTGCTCGACGTCATGCTCCCGGGGCGCGATGGCTTCTCCGTGTGCCGCGAGATGCGGGCGGCCGGGCGATGGGCGCCGGTGGTCATGCTCACCGCCCGGGACGCTGTGGACGACCGGATCCGCGGTCTTGACGCCGGCGCAGATGACTACCTGGTCAAACCCTTCGCGTTCGGCGAGCTCCTGGCCCGCCTGCGCGCGCTCCTGCGCCGCGGTCCTCTGGAGCGACCCTCGGTGGTAGTGGCGGGGGACGTTGAGCTCGACCCCGCCGCGCACACCGTGGTCCGCGCGGGAACCCGGGTTGAGTTGTCCGCCCGGGAGTTCGCGCTTCTGGAATTCCTGATGCGCCGCCCAGGGGAGGTGCTCGGTCGCGATCGCATCCTCGAACACGTCTGGGACTACAGCTTCGGGGGATCCTCCAACGTGGTCGATGTCTACGTGGGCTACCTGCGGCGCAAGCTGGAGGAGCCGTTCGGCCGTCCGCTGATCCGGACGGTGCGCGGTGTGGGATACGCACTCGATCCCACCCAGCCGCAGGTGGGCGAGTGAACGTTCCGATCCGGCTTCGCCTGACAGCCTGGTACGCCGCGCTGCTGGCCGTGACGCTCCTCGCGCTTGGCGGGTTCCTCCTGGTGCGGCTCCAGGCCGACCTTCTTCGGTCCACTGACGAGGCCCTCACCCTGCGCGCGGCGCAGATATCGCTGGGCCTTCGATCGGGGTGCGAAGGGGAGTTCCACGATGTGAGCAGTTCCCTGTTGAAAGGGCTCTCAACCGGCGAGTCCGGCGCGCAACTGGTGACGCCGGCGGGCACGGTGGTCGAATCCACCGGCGACCCCGTGGCCACGGGCCCCCTCTTGTCGGCTGCCGACCTCGCGCCCGCGTTCCAAGGCCACGACGTTCGACGAACCGTGGCAGTGGGTCCGGACGGTGAGACGTTCCGGGTGTTGGCGGTGCGCCCGCCAGCGACCGGCTGTGGGGACGTCGTCGTCGTCATCGCCTCGCTGGGCGACGTCGCCCGATCGGTGCACCGGCTCCGGATCCTCCTGCTGATCGCGGGGCCCGCCGTGCTGGCCGTGGCCGCCGCGGGTGGATGGGCGCTGGCCGGACGGGCCTTGCGTCCGGTCGC
>JBBRTK010000137.1:0-6340 GCA_038244455.1 Actinomycetota bacterium | reverse complement strand
GGCGGTGATCCGCACCAGGAGCTTGCTGAAGTCGCGCAACCCGCGTTGAAAGCTGGTTTCGGGGTGGGTCTCGCCGAGCTGCATCGCGATCTTGCCGAAGGCGGTGCTGCCCCCCGTTCGCACGATCACGCCTTGCGCGAGGCCGGCGCGGACGATGGTGCCCATGAACGCGCACGGGGGCAGGGCGATGGATGAAGCCGGGTCCGTCACGGGTTCCACCTGCTTCTCGGCCGGGAGCGATTCGCCGGTCAGGACCGCCTCGTCGCACTCGAACCCGTCGACGCTGAGCAGTCGCAGGTCGGCCGGGACGACGTCGCCGATGCTGAGCCGGACCACGTCGCCGGGCACCAGATCCACGACGTCCACCGTGGACGGAGCACCGCCGCGAACCACCGTGGTCCGGTGGTGGATCTGCCCGTGTAGTTCCTCAACTGCCTTCTCGGAACGGAACTCGTTGTAGAAGCCCAGGCCGACCGACAGCACCACCATGAACAGGATGATCCCCGCTGACGTGACCTGACCCGTGGCGCCCGAGACGATCGAGGCGACCACGAGCAGTGGGAGGAGGGGGTTCCGGAGTTGGTTCGACAGGACGCGCCACGCGCTGGCGCCGTGCGATCGAAGGGCGTTGGGACCGACGATCTCGAGCCGCCGCGCGGCTTCGGCGGGGCTCAGGCCGTCGTCGCCGGACCCGAGCGCCGCGAGCACGTCGGCGGGGGCCGCTCCGGCCGCCGCGAGCATCTCCATCCCGAGAGACTCGGTCACCGGGTCCATGGTCTCGACCCTAACCGACCGACCCGGTCCGGCGGATAGGATGGCGGCCATGCCGGTCCCGTCCCGAGCCGCTCCGCCTGTGCCGCTCGACCGCAACGCGCTCGTGCATTCCGCCGCTCCCTTCGGAAGTTCGACCGGGCTTCCCGCTGCGGCCTATACATCGCCCGCGGTTCTCGAGTGGGAGCGAACGAACTTCTTCGCGCCCTCGTGGGTGTGTACGGGACGGGCGGGGCACCGCAGGCGGCACCCGCGCGCGAGTGAAGCGGGAGGGTGGACGTTCGTGCAGGAGGATCCGAGCGGCCTCGGGTTCGAGGCGCAGTTCGGGAACGTGTGGGGCATCCTGGCTCCCTATGAGCCCGAGCGGCTCGTGGTGGCCGCGCGCCACTCCTACCGCGTCAACGCGAACTGGAAGTTCATCCACGAGAACTATCAGGAGTGCTATCACTGTTCGGAGATCCATCCGGAACTCTGCCGGGTCACGCCGCCCGACAGTGGCTACAGCTATGACATGGAAGGGCTGTTCGTTGCCGGCCCGATGGATCTTCGCCCGGACGCCGAGACCATGTCCTTGGACGGGAAGTCGCGGAGCATCCCGCTGCGGGGACTATCGGGCCGCCAGCTGCGCGAGGTGGGCTACATCGGGATCTTCCCCGATCTGTTGATCAGCCCGCACCCCGACTACATCCTCACGCATCGCGTGCAACCGCTCACCCCGGGGACGACCTACGTGGAGTGCGAGTGGCTGTTCCCGCCCGAGGCGCTGGCGGGCCCCGCCTTCTCCCCGGACTACGCGGTGGAGTTCTGGGACATCACGAACCGGGAAGACTGGGCGGCGGTGGAGTCCCTGCAACGCAGCGTGGTGGGGCGCGGCTACCTCCCCGGACCGCTGAGCACATCGTGGGAGGCCGGGCCCTACATGTGGGTCAAGATGCTCGCCGATGGCTACCTGGGAGGCGCCGTCACTCGCCCACCGCAGGTTCCCGAGATCGCCCACATCCCGCGGTCCGAAACCTTCGGCGCGAAGGCTGCACGGTAGCCCCCGTGGACGAGCGCTCCGTGTCCTACGACCGCATCGCCGAGCGATACGACGCCACGCGGGGGTACACGGCTACCGGCACCGCCCGCATCACCGAGATCCTGGCTGCGGAGTTCGCCGGCCGAGGGAAGGTCTTGGAGATCGGGATCGGCACGGGTCAGCTCGCGCTGGGGCTGCACTCGGCGGGCGTCGACGTGACGGGCGTGGACCGCTCCGCCCCGATGCTGTCCAGGGTTGGAGCGAAGGCAGGCGGTGCGCCGCCGTTCCCGTTGGTCGTCGGCGACGCGACCGAGCTGCCGCTGCGCGACGCCGTCTTCGGCGCGGCCTACTTCCGGTGGATCCTGCACCTGATCCGGGATTGGCCCGGTGCGATGGGCGAGGCGGTCCGCGTGGTCGCGCCGGGAGGCGTGATCGCCGGGGCGATCGGGGGGGTGCATGGGACCAAGCACGAGACGCAGCGCCATTTCGAGGGATTGGCGGGCGTGAGCTCGGTCCCGATCGGGCTTCCCTGGCAAGCCTGGGAAGCGCTCGATGCACACATGGCCTCGCTGGGATGCACGGTTCGCGCCCTTCCCGCCTTCGAAGAGCCCGCCCAGCAGTCGCTCGCTGAGTTCATCCGGGCCACCGAGGACAACGTGTACTCGTGGACGTGGAAGTTGGATGCCGACACTCGGATCGGGTGCGCTAGGGAGACCCGAACCTGGGCGCAGGAACGATTCGGCGATCTTGAGGCCGTCCACGACGTCGCCCGCATCGAGTGGCACGCATACGACGTGGGCAGCCGGACCGTCCCCTCGTCGCGAACGCCCTGACCTCGGTATCCTGTCGGGCTACCGCTGTGGCGCATCTCCGCGCCCCGACACCAGGAGGTTCCGGTGCCGATCACCGAGGTCGAGAAGATCTGGATGGATGGTGAGCTGGTGGACTGGCGTAACGCCACCGTCCACGTGCTGAGCCACGCGCTGCACTACGGCAGCGGCGTATTCGAAGGCATCCGGGCGTACGAGACCTCTCGCGGCCCCGCCGTGTGGCACCTGGACGAGCACCTCAGGCGCCTGGAGCGGAGCGCGAAGCTCTATCACATGGACCTGCCGTACTCGCACCAGGCGCTCGTCGACGCTACGAAAGACGTCATCCGCGCGAACGGCCTTAAGGCCTGCTACATCCGCCCGCTCGCGTTCCGCGGCTACGGCGAGATGGGCGTGAACCCTCTCCACGCGCCGATCAACGTAACCATCGCGGTCTGGCCCTGGGGTGCCTACCTGGGCGAGGATGCGCTCGAGCTGGGCGTGCGGGTCAAGATCAGCAGCTGGCGCCGCAACGGTCAGAACTCGCTGCCGGCGGGCGCGAAGGCCAGCGGCCAGTACATCAACTCGGTGCTGGCCAAGGTCGAGTCGGTGAAAGCCGGCTACGACGAAGCGATCATGCTGAACGAGGCGGGCACCGTCACCGACGGGTCCGGCGAGAACGTGTTCGTCGTGCGTGACGGCATCCTCACCACGCCTCCCACCTCGGCCGGATGTCTGGACGGGATCACCCGGAACACCGTCATCATCCTTGCGCGCGAGCTCGGCTACACCGTGAAGGAAGAGAACCTGGTTCGCACCGATCTCTACAACGCCGACGAATGCTTCTTCTCGGGGACGGCGGCCGAACTCACCCCGATCCGTGAGGTCGACGATCGCGTGGTCGGCGAAGGACATCGGGGACCCATCACCAAGGAACTGCAAGGCGCGTTCTTCGCCGCAACCAAGGGCGAGGATCCGCGTCACCCCGACTGGCTGACCTATGTGGACTGAATAGGAGCAACATGTCCGAAGATTCGGAGGCTCGATACCGGCTGCCGCGGTCGGTGATCCCGCGGCACTACATGCTCACGGTCGAACCGGATCTGGAGGCGGCCACGTTCTCCGGAACCCAGGAGGTTCTGGTGACCGTGCTCGAGCCGGTGACGGAGATCGTCCTCAACGCCTTGGACCTTGAGATGCGGGATGCCTCGCTGATGGCCGCCGATGGAACCCTGGTAGAGATCGCGAAGATCAGGGTGGACCCGGCCGCCGAACGCGCGCATCTGGAACTCCAGTCCCCGGCGGGGCCGGGCGAGTGGACGCTGAAGGTTGCGTTCAGGGGTGGATTCAACCGGCAGCTCACGGGGTTCTACCTGTCGACGTTCCGCGACCCGTCCGGGGTGGAACGGCGGATCGGCACCACGCACTTCGAGGCCACCGATGCCAGACGCGCCTTCCCCTGCTGGGACGAACCCGACCTCAAGGCGTCGTGGGGCATCACCCTTGTCGTGGCCGAGGGGCTCACCGCCGTCTCCAATGGCCCTGAGCTCGCCCGGGAGGCCACCGCCGACGGACGGGTCCGCGTCACGTTCGCCGACACGATGATCATGTCGTCCTACCTGGTCGCCTGTGTGGTCGGGCCACTGGAGGCAACGGCCCCGTCGGACGCGAACGGGACGCCCGTGCGGATCGTTCACGTGCCCGGCAAGGGTGGTCTGACGGCGTTCTCCCTGGATGCCGCCGTCAGGTCGCTCAACTTCTTCGGCGACTACTACGGCATCCCGTATCCCGAGGCCAAGGTCGATCACATCGCGCTCCCGGATTTCGCGCAGGGCGCCATGGAGAACCTTGGCTGCATCACCTACCGCGAGACCTACCTACTCATCGACCCCGAGACCGCGACGCAGCAGGAGCTCCTGGACGCCGTCGAAACGGTGGCCCACGAGTTGGCACACATGTGGTTCGGCGATCTGGTCACGATGCGCTGGTGGAACGGTATCTGGCTGAACGAGGCCTTCGCCACCTTCATGTCGATGCTCGCTGTCGACCACCTGCATCCCGAGTGGGAGATCTGGAGCCTGTTCGCGCGCCATCGCGTGAACGCCCTGGAGGTGGACGCGTTGGAGTCCACACGGCCCATCGAATACCCGGTGCACTCGCCCGACGACGCCAGCGGGATGTTCGACACGCTCACGTACACCAAGGGGGGCGCGGTCCTGCGGATGCTGCAGCAGTACCTCGGTCCCGACCGGTTCCGCGACGGCATCAGGCGGTACCTCCGCACGCACGCTCACGCGAACACCGAGACGCACGACCTCTGGGACGCGCTCGAGGAAGAGACGGGCGAACCCGTCCGACGGATCATGGATGCCTGGATCTTCCAGGGGGGGTACCCGCAGGTCACGGTGACCCAGGCCGACGGTGTGGCGCATCTGACGCAGGCCCGCTATCGCGCCGACGGCCTCCCGTCGGAGACCACGTGGCCATTGCCACTGGCGGTTAGGCAGGGGAACCAGGTGCGGTGGATACTCCTTGAAGCCGAGGGGGCAGACGTGCCGCTCGTCGGCGATGCTCCGCTCGTAGTGAATGCCGACGGCGCGAGCTTCGCGCGGGTCTGGTACGCCGACACCGAACTCCGCGAACGCCTGGCCGCCACCGCGCTGACCGAACTCTCGTCCATCGAACGCCAGGGCCTCGTGGATGACGCGTGGGCGGCTGTGGTCGGCGGCCAGGGGAGCGCGGTTCAGTTCATCGAGCTTGTGCAGGGGTTCAAGGATGAGACCGACCTCACCGTCTGGCAGGCGATCGTCACGGGGCTCGGCTGGTGTGACCGGTTCCTGGAGGGTGCACCGCGCGACCGCTTCCGTGACGCGGTGCGCGAACTGGTCCGACCCGCGGTCGACCGGCTTGGGTGGGAGCCGAAGGACGGCGAATCCGATCTCACCCGAACCCTCCGGGGGACCTTGGTGCAGACCCTGGCCATCACTGGTGATGATCCGGAGGCGCAGGCGCAGGCGCGCGAGCTGGAGCGCGAGTCGCGCGCCGGCGAGCACGTGGATGCCGCCTTGGCCGCCGCCGCGGTGGAGATCGTCGCGGCCACCGGCGGCCCCGAGGACTACGCGGTCTACCGTTCGCTCGCGAAAGAGGCCTCCACGCCGCAGGAACAGCAGCGCTACCAGAGCGCCCTGGCCCGCTTCCGCGACGATGCCCTCATGGACCAGACCTTGGAGGCTGCGCTCACCGACGCGGTGCGGCCCCAGGACGGGCCGTTCCTCCTCACGCGGTCCATCACGAACCGCGATCAGGGCCCGCGTGTCTGGCGCTTCGTCTCAGGGCACTGGGAACAGGCCAAGGAGAGGTTCGCAGCGTCGAACATGATCTACCTTGCCAGCGGCGTCCGCTACATCACTGACCCTGACCTCGCCGAAGAGATCCAGGCATTCTTCGCGTCGAACCCGATCCCGCAGGCTGCGCTCACCCTGCGACAGATCCTGGAGCGCCAGCGGATCGCTGTCGCGCTGCGGGCGCGCGCAGGAGCCGAGCTGGCCGAGCGTTTCAGCGGCTAGGCCTACTCCGAGAGATCGCCAACCGGGCGCGACTCCGGCACGAACAGCCGGGCGAACGACCACACGATCGCCGCGATCCCGAATCCGGCAAGCCAGACGATCGGCTTCGGCAACTCGAGCCCGAAGAAGGTCTTCGCGCCGGGGAAGGTGAGGGCCGCCACGAAGAGCCCCGCCAT
>JBBRTK010000136.1:0-6433 GCA_038244455.1 Actinomycetota bacterium | reverse complement strand
TCTTCCTGGCGGCAATGGCCCCCGATCACGGACCGGTGAACGAGCACGCCGGCCGTGCGGCGTTGTTCGCGGCCTGCGCGGCGATGCTCTTCGGATTCGGCCTCTACGCGTCCGGCCATGTGAGCGCCGCGGTGCCCGCGGTGTGGGTGGTCTTCCCGGCACGGGTCATCGGTGTGGTCGCGGTGGCGTTTCCGTTGGTCCTGCAAAGAAGGCTGCGGATCGTGCGCCGCGCGATACCCCTGGTCGCTGTGGCCGGGATCGGCGAGGTCGTCGGGTTCGTCTCGTTCACGTTCGGCGCCCGGCACTCGATCGCGATAACCGCGGTGCTCGCCTCCCAGTTCGCGGCGATCGCAGCGGCGGCGGCGTACCTGCTGTTCCGCGAGAAGCTCGCCCGCTTCCAGATCGCGGGGGTCGCCGCCATCGTCGCGGGGGTCGCGGTGCTGACCGCCCTTCGCGCCTGACCCTGCCGAGGACCGGCCTAGTCGGAACGCCCGAACGCGGAGCCCTTCGGCCTATTCAGTTTCCGGGGGTGGGCGCGGATACTGCGGAGCATGACGAGCGCCGGAGTGGACCTGCGGAACGACCCGAACCGCGACCTGCGAACCAGACTCGAGCGCGGCCATGAAGACTCCGCCTACGAAAGCGTGACGGTCTCGATGGACATGATCGACCTGCAAACCGCCGTGCGCGAACGGCTCGAGATCCGTATCGACGAGCCCAGCCGGCGACGCCGTCGCTCCCGTCGCTGACCGATGACAAGGTCGCCGACTAGGTCCAGCGTTCGTCCAGCGACTCGATCGGGGGGATGCGCTCGCCGCCGGCCGCCATCCACTCACGGATCGCGAGGGTTGCCAGCACGTCTCCCCGGTTGTAGCTGAGCAGCCAGTCGGTGGCCTGCTCGCTCGCATCCTGGGTGGACGCCCCGACCGCTTCCTCGTAGCGCAGCATCGACGCCTCGCCACCCGGATCCTCGACGTCCCAGTTGAACCCGGCCAAGGGCGCCACAGACTTGAGCCCGCTCACTCCCCCGGTGATGACCTGTGCGTCGAACACCGCCAGCATGTCCACCCACTCCTCGGATGCGATGAAGGCCTCGACCTGATCCAACACACCCGCCCCCGCGCCGCACTCTCGGAGGTACCTGTTCTCGGCCGACTGGCTGTAGCAGTACGCCCGGAACGTCAAGCCCTCCCCCGCCGCAGCGGTTCGCATGTCCAAGAGCCACGTCCAGAACGCCACGAAGTTCCGCGTCTGTTCCCGGGGCGTCAGCGGCTCCCAGGTCGCGAACCCGTGATAGCCGCTTGGATGGTCGGCGTTCGCGCGATCGGTGACCAGGGCGCCCCAGAGATAGACGCCCTCTTCGACGTTCTCCATGTCCACGTCCACCTCGATGTCGCCGCGGGGGACGTGGAGCCCGCCCAGGCCGCGGCGACGGTAGGCGGAGGCGGGACCGAGCGCCGCGCGAGCCCGGTCGATCTGTTCGGGCAAGGAGGATCCACTGCGGTAGGAGGCGACCAGTGGGGACAAGGTCAGGGCGTCTGTAACGGTGATCACGCCCGCGGCCGCCAGAGACGCGAGCTGCGCCGGGCGGGCGCGCACCCCGTCCACATCCTGGAGAGGGGTGGCATCGGGAAGGCCCGAGATCTCTTCCAGCAGAGCCGCGACGTCCACGCCGCCCGCCAGGAGCTGCGCGGTGCGAAGGTCCAGCGCCGCCAACGCGGCGCGGTCGGTGACGCCGTGGTCGCGATGCAGCTTCCAGTCACGCCATCCGATCCGGGCGATCAGGCTGACATCGCCCGACCCTACCTCCAGCTGCGGCCGGCAGACGTCCCACCACGGACACCCCTGACATTCGGTGATCTGCACCGGCACCAACAGCAACTCGACCGCGGGATCGACAAGGTGCTGCTGCGCGACCGCGATGATGTCCAACCGGAAGTCGAACTCGAACTCGTAGACATCCATGGTCGAACGGAGCTTCTGCTTGCCGGAGGAAGACGGGGTTCGCCAGATGGCGGCATCCAGGTCGTGCCAGACCACCGAAGCCTCGACGCCGATGATGCCGCCGAAGCGTCCGTCCTGGGCTGCGAGGCCTGCGGCCTCCAGCATGCGCTGGTAGTGCGCGAGCTGGAGCAAGTCGCCCTTGTGCTTGCGGCCCCGGCGGGCGGGATCGGGGGCGGCGTCCTCCAGCCACGGGCGCGCGAGGGTCGCGCGCAGGGCGGAGCCGCCCTTGTCGCGAAGGCTCGGCGGCGAGGTCGCCGCGTGATGCTTGATGTCGCCCGCGCGGTACCCGCCGTCGGAGGCGGCCACCAGGAGGTCCGGTTCGCCGACACGCCTGCCGGTGGTGTCAGCCGGGAGCCGGCCGCCGATGATCAGGGGCGCTCCGTTCGCCGTCGCGGCGGTGGTCGTCGCCGCTTCGCGTACTCCGCGCTCGCCGCGGTCGATCGAGACCAACCCCGGGTGCAGGCGCACGAGTTCCGCGTTCAGACCCGCCTCGAACTCCCGGCCCATCCGGAACCGGCGTTCGAGCACCTCCGAGACGGGGATGGGCTCGGCGTCCTGGATGGTGTCGTTCTGCGCCCGCACGGGACACCGCTTGGCCACGTATCCGCCCTGGGCCGGCACCCCCGACACGTCATGCCGCGTAGTCATCCTGATCTCTCCCGCATAAGGGCTTCATGATGCAGCAAGATCGGGGCCGTCTCGCGCGCGGCTACAGGCGCCAGGCGACCTCGAGCCCCTCGAGCACGGCTTCTTCGACGGTCCTGGGTGCCAGGCAGTCCCCGATCGCCTGCACCTCGCCCGGCCATCCGCCCAGTTCGCGGAGCAGGGCGTCGGCCGGCACGTGACCCTGGGAGAGCACCAGGGCCGAGACCCCTTCGATGATGATCGGCTCGCCGCTCAGGGTGTGCTGTAGGTACACCGTGTCGTCGTCGGCCCCGAAGATCTTCGCGGTGGGGATGATGCGAACGCCCGCGCCGTCGGCCGCAGAGATCATCGCGTTGCGAACGTACTGCTGAAGGAGGGCGCCCGCCATGTAGCCGTCCACAGCCAGCGTCACCTGGTGGCCGGCCTGCGCGAGCTGCGTGGCAACCCCGAGTCCGATCCAGTCGCATCGCCAGTCGGCGACCACCACGTGACCCGGGGGAATAGGCGCGTCCTGGATCACCTGCCAGGCATCGAGCACCGGCATGGACCCGGCGGCGCTCTCCAGCTCCGGCGCCCTTGGGCGCCCGCCGGTCGCCACGATGACGGCGTCGGGTGCGCGCGTCTGGACGAGCGCGCGGTCCACGCGCGTCCCCGTGACCACGCGCACCCCCGCGCGCTCAGCCTCTGCCAGGAGATTGGTGATCGAACCGCCGAACTCCGCGCGGCCGGGGAGGCGCTGCGCCAGGAGCACCTGTCCGCCGACGGCATCCGCAGCCTCGTAGAGGGTCACCCGATGGCCACGCTGCGCGGCGACGGCCGCGGCCTTGAGCCCGCCCGGCCCTCCGCCGATCACCATCACGTCGCGCGGAATGGCAGCCGGGACCATCTCGCCGTAGTGCTGCTCCCGGCCCGTCTCGGGGTGCTGGATGCACGAGATCGGGTAGCCGGCGTGGAAATGACCGATGCACGCCTGGTTACAGGCGATGCACGCGCGGATCTCGTTCGCTCGGCCGGTCTGGGCTTTGACCGGCAGCAGTGGATCGCAGATCAACGC
This sequence comes from Actinomycetota bacterium, assembly GCA_038244455.1. Lineage (GTDB taxonomy): Bacteria > Actinomycetota > UBA4738 > UBA4738 > HRBIN12 > JANXVR01. The sequence continues at coordinate 2,730 of JBBRTK010000136.1, read as the reverse complement.
GCGCGTCATGGCGCACGCGTCCGCCTGCCCCAGCGCGATCGCCCGTTCGGCTTCCTGCGGTTGGTTGATGCGCCCGGCGACCATCACGGGAACGCCCACCACCTCCTTGATCCGGGCCGAGAGCGGCGCGACGTAGGCGCTCGGTTCGCTCATGGGAGGAACGATGTGGATGGAACTGGCGAGCGTCGCGGAGCTGCCGGACACGACGCTCACGTAGTCCAGGTCACCGTCCCCGTCCAGGGTCCGGCAGGCGTCGATGGCCTCCTCGATGGTCAATCCCTCGGGGTCGACCTCACCCGCCGATATCCGCAGGCCCAGGACCAGATCGACGCCCGCCTGCGCGCGCACGGAGGCGACGACCTCGCGGAGGAAGCGCAGACGATGCTCTGCACTGCCGCCGTACGCGTCCTCACGCGTGTTCACGCGGGGATTGAGGAACTGCGAGGGCAGGTAGCCGTGGCTCGCGACGATCTCCACACCGTCCAGGCCGGCGTCGCGGAGCCTTCGCGCGCCCGCGCCGTACCCCGCCACGATCTCGCCGATCAGCTCGCGCGTGATCTCGCGCGGCATCACGTGGAACCGCTCGTTCGGAACGGCCGACGGGGCCAGCGCCACCGGGATCGAGCCGTCGCGCGACTCCATGATCTCGCGCCCCGGATGGAAGAGCTGGCCGAACACCGCGCACCCGTACCGGTGGATGGTCTGGGCGAGCGTGCGGTAGCCCGGGATGCAGGAATCGTCGGTGGCCATGAGGACGTGCGAGGTGTAGCGGGCCGACTCGTGCACCCCGGCCACCTGCACGACGATGAGCCCCGCTCCCCCGGCCGCGCGCGCCTCCTGATAGGCGATCAGCCGATCGGTCACGCGGCCGTCTTCGGCCATGACCGTGTCGTGCCCCGAGGAGACCACGCGGTTCTTGAGGGTGACCCCGCCGATGGTCAGCGGAGAGAACAGCAGCGGAAAGCCGTCCGGCATGCGGAGGATGCTAGCCGTGACCGGGCGCTCACCGATAGCCGCGAGGGCCCCCTTCCCGGGGGCCGAACGGCCGAAACGCCGCCGGGGCGAAGATGCGAGACTGCTGCCTCAACGTCAGGGGAAGGAGCCGGGGATGGCCGCGATGCCCACGTCAGCACGGGTGGTGGTGATCGGCGCCGGGATCGTCGGGAACAGCATGGCCTACCAGCTGGCGCTTCACGGCTGGAAGGACATCGTGCTGCTGGACAAGGGGCCGCTCCCGAACCCGGGCGGCTCCACGGGGCACGCGTCCAACTTCATCTTCCTGGTGGACCACTCCAAGGAGATGACGGACCTCACCCTGGATAGCGTCAGGCAGTACGAGGAGCTCGGCGTGTTCACCCGGAGCGGCGGCATCGAGGCCGCCCGTACGCCAGAGCGGATCGAGGAGCTGAAGCGCCGGATGGCCTCGAGCACCTCGTGGGGGATCGAGTCGGAGCTGCTCTCGGCCGCCCAGGTGGCGGAGCTCGTGCCGTACATCGACGCCGGGGTGATCCTGGGCGGGTTCCACACACCGGGCGTCGGCGTGGTGGACTCGCTCCGCGCAGGCACGTTGATGCGGGAGAAGGCGGCCGAACTCGGCGCGCTGACCGTGGTCGCGGGCGCCGAGATCACCGGTGTGGACGTCGAGCGCGGTCACGTCCGAGGCGTGCGCACCACGCAGGGCGACATCAAGGCGGACACGGTTGTGATCGCGTGCGGGATCTGGAGCCCGCGGATCGCCGCGATGGCCGGCGCATCGATCCCGCTCACCCCGGCGGTGCACCAGATGATCAGCGTGGGACCGGTCCCACTGTTCGCCGATACCGTCGGAGAGATCACGTACCCCATCGTCCGCGACATGGACACGAACATGTACGAACGCCAGCACGGGGGGGACCTCGAGATCGGCTCCTACGCGCACCGCCCGATCCTGATGCCGCCCGCCGACATCCCCTCCATCGAGGAGTCCGCCCTCTCCCCGACCGAGCTCCCGTTCACGCAGGAGGACTTCGACCCGCAGATGGAGCATGCGCTCGAACTGATCCCCAGCATCCTGGAGGACGAGCGCGTCGGGGTCCGCTACGCGATCAACGGCCTGCTCTCCCTCACGCCCGACGGCATGCCGATCCTGGGCGAGACGCCCGAGGTGAAGGGGCTGTGGTCGGCGGCCGCCATCTGGATCAAGGAGGCGCCCGGCATCGCGCGCGCAGTCGCCGAGTGGATGACCAGCGGCGAGCCCGAGATCGACCTGCACGGCGCCGACATCGCCCGCTTCTACGACCACCAGAAGACCACGTTCCACGTCACCTCTCGGAGTGCCGAGAGCTTCAACAAGACCTACGGCATCGTCCATCCGATGGAGCAATGGTCTTCGAACCGGAACGTCCGCCTGAGCCCGCTCAACGAGCGCCAGCGTTCGCTGGGCGCGGTGTTCTACGAGGCCGTCGGCTGGGAACGTCCCTACTGGTACGCATCGAACGAGAGCCTGCTGGGCGAGTATGGCGACGGGGTCATGCCGCGGGAGGGCGAGTGGGAATCGCGCTGGTGGTCCCCGGTCATCAACGCCGAGCACCTGGCGCTCCGCGAACGGGCCGGCATGGTCGACCTGTCGGCGTTCGCGATCTTCGACGTCACGGGGCCGGGCGCGCTCGCGTACCTGGAGAGCATGGTGGTCGCGAAGATGGACGTGCCGGTCGGGCGGGTCGTCTACACGCCGGTGCTGAACACTGCCGG
>JBBRTK010000135.1:0-6446 GCA_038244455.1 Actinomycetota bacterium | reverse complement strand
GCGCGGCCATCATCGATCCGGCCGTCACGCATCCGCACTATCCGGTCGGCGCCCGAAGCGACTTCATCCGAGTGGGTCACCAACACGATGGTCTGGCCGCCGACGTGCAGCCGTTTGAACAGCTCCAGTACCTCGGCGCCGCCGGCGGAGTCCAGCGATCCTGTCGGCTCATCAGCCAGCAGTAGGGTCGGTTCGTTCGCGAGGGCGCGGGCGATGGAGAGGCGCTGGCGCTGGCCGCCGGAGAGCACGCCGGGCGTCTTGCCGGCCTTGTCGGCGATACCGAGCAGGTCCAGGAGGTCGCGCGCACGCGTATCTGCTTGCTTGCGCGAGCGCCCCGCCACCACCGCGGGCAGCGCCACGTTCTCCAGGACGCTCATGCCTTCCAGCAGGTTGAAGAACTGGAAGACGATCCCGATATGCCGCCTGCGCATGACCGACAGGTCGTCCTCGCTCATGCCGGTGATGACCTCGTCCTTGATGCGGATCTCCCCGTCCGAGGGGGTGTCCAGCCCCGCGATGAGGTTGAGCATGGTGGACTTCCCGCAGCCCGAGGGGCCCATCACGGCGATGAACTCCCCAGGTTCCACGGACAGGTCAACGCCCCGCAGAGCCCGCACGGGGATCTGTTCGTCGTCGGTAGCTCCGAAGGTCTTGCGCAAGCCGGTGGTCCTGAGCGCTGCCGTGACGAGCGTTTGCGTCATGCGGATCCTCCTAGTCGAGTACGAAGTGTCATTCGGCCTTCAACACCTGTGCGGGGGCGGTCCGTCGAGCAACGAGCGCTGGGCCAAGTGCGATCAGCATGGCCAGCACCACCGTCGCAGGGATGAAGATGCCGACCGCGAGCCAGGGCACCTTGGGGCCGCCCCCGACACCGAGCCGGTCGGCGAAGAACACCCAAGCCCACCGGCCCAGCGCGATGCCGATCGGCATACCGATCAGCAATCCGCTGAGCGCGATGGTCACCGATTGCCACATGACCGTCGCCAGGAGTTGCCGACGCTTGAAGCCGAGGGTCGTGAGGATCGCGAGGTCGCGGCGCCGGCGGCGGATCGAGGTCAGCAGCACATGGATCAGCGTGGCGGCCGCGGCCACGGCGAGGAACAGTGACAGGAGAAGCGGGAGCCTACGCGACTGGCCGGCCGCAGCGGCTCCCACCCCCGCGGTATCTCCGGCCCCATCCTTGAAGGCAGCACCGACCGCTCGACCGGCGGCTTTGAGGCGGGGGATGGCCGCCGACTTGTCCACTCCCGGGGCCCAGTTCGCCGCTACGAGACTCTGCTCCACATCCGGTGCGAGCCGCTGCAGTCCCTCGAAGGTCGTTCCCGCGCCGTCGCCGAGTCCCGGCCCGAACCCGAACTCACCGAAGACGGCCGTGCCGACGACCGTGTACTCGCCCGACCGAGTGCCGAGAACCAGTGTGACGCGGTCGCCGATCGCTGCCCCGATAGCGCGCATCGTGACCTTCCCGAGCGCGACCTCATCAGGAGAGGACGGCCACCTTCCTACCAAGATCGTCGGTCCAACCACCGCCCCCTTCACCGGGCTGATCCCCCAGACGGCCGTCTCCGTCGATCGCCCGGTGATCTGAGCGGTCACGACATGCTGAAAGTTCCCGACCGACACTTGCGAGAACGCCGGCTCCGACGTCCACACAGGGATGACCTTCTGCTGGAACGCGCCGAAGGCATAGGGGTTCCCCGAGGCCACTTGGAATCCGATCCCATAGTCGGCGGGGGTGGACAGGAACGACCCCATGCTGGCAGCGAACACCAGTCCGCCGACGACCGCTGCCACAGTGATGGCGATGCCGGCGATGGCACTCCTTACGGGGGTGGCCGTTGCGCCGTGGCCGGGCTCCAAGGCGAGCCGCGTTCCTGCGCCTAGCGCCGGCGACGGTCCGAGACGAGCCACGGCACTCGCGAGCCGCGACGGCCGGCCGCCGAACTCAGCGGTTCCGAGCGCCGTACTGCCCAGCATCCGTGCCTGCCGCCACGCGGGGATCGCAGTCGCGGCCAACATGCCGAACGCGATGATGGCGAGGCCGGGCAAGATCACGGCCCAGTTCACCGAGACACCGGGGTTCGGTTCGATGAAGCGGGCGAGGCCGGTGGGGAAGAACCCGGACACCGCGACAGAACCGACGAACGCGAGCACCGTGCCGGCCAGCGTCACGAGCACGCCGAGCGCCATCGCGGACCGGATCCGCTCTCCGCGCGTCATCCCGACCGCCCTGAGCACGGGATCGTCGGTGCCAGCCAGCAGCGTCCTGCGCACGACCGCCTGCCCCACGATCGTGAATCCCACGAGCCCGACCAGCAGGCCAAACAACACATAGATGATCGATCGCAGGTGCGTCGACGTGTTGACGTAGCTCATCTCCTGCTGCGCTGTGATGAATACGATGGCGGGGTTCAACGCTCGGATACCCTCCGATACCGCGGGCATGCCCGCCGAGCCGTCACGCAGTTGGATGAAGTACGCAGAGCAGAAGGTGGCCTTCGGCTGCGCCGCGATCTTGTCCATCACGCTGGCGCTCGCGATCACCGTGAAGTCATCACCCTTCAGCGAGTTCGGGGTGAGCACCACACCCACCACCGTCGCGGGGACGGGCTTCAGCAGGGTCACGCCGCTGCCACCACCACCGAACCCCGAGAGCACCGCCCCCCCCACCGTGATCGCTTCACCGATATGAGGTCGCGGGACCCCGTTCTGTGGGACTCCCCAGCCGACAACAACCTCGTCCGCCTTCGGGTTCGGCATCCTGCCGGCCACGACCCTGAGTGACGTGATCGCAAGATCGCTGGGCGTCAGCGGAGCGAGGACGGTCGGGTCAAACTCGCTGGTGGAGAACAGAAGGGCGCCACTCGCGGCGTCACGGATGTTCGCGGGGCCACCGCGATAGGCCGCGATCTGGGTGACTCCCGGCAGCGCGGCGAGGTCAGCCTCGGCGACCTCCGGGAACGGCCCGACGCCCATGCAGGAGAAGACCATCGCCTCGGGCTGTTTCGTCGCCTCCCGGTATCGGGGATAGGCGGACGCAGTGCGAAGCCCCCCTGCAACGAACGCGATCATCGTGGCGCCGATCGCGCCGATGAGGAGCGTCACGAGCACGACCCAGACGGCATGCCGGCGCAGGTCGGCGCCCGAACGCATCCGTACCGCACTCATCTGCGCGCCTCCTCCGTGGATCGGGGGCCGGCAACCGATGCCGGACTTCAGCGACGACGGTACCGTGGGGTTGAACACGCCCGCGAGCAGGAGACCACCACACCTGCGTGGGTGCCAGCCTCCCCCCGCGCCGAACCGGGAAGCGTTACGCCCCGGAGCCCTTGACCTCTTCCCAGGCTGATTCCAAGCGGTCCGGCCCGAACACGGCCTTCGGGATATAGGCGGCGGCGCCGCACTCGGCCGCGCGCGGAGCGTACTCCTCCTCCTCATACGTGGAGAGCAGCAGCACGATCACGCTGTCGCCGCCCGCGGCCAGGATCTGCCGGGTGGCGTCCAAGCCGTTGATCCCGGGGAGATTGACGTCCATGAGCACCAGGTCGGGCTTGAGCTCGGCGGCCAAGGTCACGGAATCCTCGCCGGTCTCGGCTTCACCCACAACCTCGAACCCGTCGGTGACGTCCACGACCATGCGCGCCGCGAGACGGAACGGCTCCTGGTCATCCACGATCAGCACACGAACGGTCATATCCATCCGACAGCGTCCCACCACGGGGTCCCGGTGCCAGTGGTGCCAGCACCACACTTCCCGCCCGACGGGCGCGAACTCGCCACCCGGCAGGGTGCTAGCACGACGACGGATCCACGTGGTCTCGCGCTGGCAGGCGGATCCGAGCCCTCGGTAGGGTTTGCCGGACAGCGGCCGAAAGGCCCGCACGGAGGAGGGACCATGCGAAAGGCAGTTCTGGTGGCGGCCGCGGGGGTACTCACGCTCGCCGCCTGCTCGAAGAGTTCCAGCGGTTCGCCGACGGGTGCATCTCCACGATCCACGCGAAGCACCGCGACGGCGAACACGGTGACGGTCAAGGCTACGGAGTTCCAGTTCATCATGCCGGACACGATCCCGGCGGGCGTGACCACACTGCACGTCGAGAACATCGGAGGGATGCCGCACTTCTTGGACATCCAAGGGGTCACGGGACCTAAGACCGACGACGACGTCCAGGCGGTCCTGGATGACCCGGCCTCGCAGAACGGCCCGGGGCCGAAATGGCTCACGAAGGTCGACGTCCCCGGTATCAACCTGCTTTCACCAGGTGCCTCTACGGACGTCACGCTGGATCTCCCGGCGGGGCGTTACGTCTTCTTCTGCTGGATGTCTGACGCCAACGGAACTCCTCACGCATTCTTGGGGATGCACCACGTATTCGACGTGTCCGGGACGCCGCAGGGGACACTCCCGACACCCGACTTCACGGTGACCAGCACCGACTCGGGGGTCACCGGCGTGCCCGACACGATCGCGACCGGAGTCCAGACCATCGGCTACGGGAACAGCGGCTCCAAGGGATCGGCGGTCAATGTCGCGAGGATCCTGGAGGACAAGCCGATCGCTCAGGTCAAGAAGGATGTGGGCGCCTGGTTCGGCAGCAACTATCAAGGCCCGGCTCCCCTCCAGTTCCTGGGTGGCCTGTCCGGGATGGCACCGGGTGCCACGAACGTCGGGACGACGACGGTGGATCTCACCCCGGGCGTCTACGCGTTCTTCCGGAACGGCGATGCCCCACCCGAGATCCGCACCGTGGGCGGAGGTGGCTATCCCAGCCCATCCCCGATCGCGACGGACACGAGCTGCACACCGAACGGCACGTCGTTGTCCGTGACGGCCAAGGGCTCGACATTCACCACCGCCTGCCTCGCAGCTCCCGCGAACCAGGACTTCACCATCATGTTCGACAACCAGGACATCAACATGCACAACATCGCGATCTACCCGAACGGCGACGGTGCCAAGGCTGTCTTCACCGGCGACATCGAGCAGGGTCCGAAGATGGCGACCTATGACGTGAAGTCCCTCCCGGCGGGGACCTACCGATTCCAGTGCGACGTACATCCCACAACGATGGGCGGGACGCTCATCGTCGGATAACGCGGCTCGGTGGTGTGCGCCCGCCGCTACGCGGCGGGCGCCGCCGCTGGAAGGCGGAGGAAGGCCTGCTCCAGCACCAGCCGGAGGTTCAGATTGAAGTCTTCGGAAAGGGCGGCGCGCGCCTCCTCGATACCGGCCAGGCCGGCCGCGGCGCGGTGCACGCTGAGCGCGCCGTCCGGCGTGAGGTCTGGGTTCATCAGCGGGGCTCCGCCGCCGCCGACCGCCGCCGCGATCCGGTCCCGGAGCAACGAGGACACGCCGAGCAGCACCCAGTCCACGTAGTCGCGTTCGGCCCGCTTCTCTTTGCGGGTGAAGCGTTGTTCGATGCGTTTGATGGCCCCGCGGTAGGCGTCTTCGGGACGGCCCTTCTCGTCGAGGAAGGGCGCCACTTCTTCTTCCAACTCGCTCTTGAGGTTCTTCTTGTACCCGGCGGCGGCGGCCAGGACCACGTCGGCCGCCCCGAGCGCGCCCGCCGGTCCGTCGGCGGCCAGTGCTATGGCCTCTAGCGCCGCGTCCCGGAACAACAGCCCGTCCTTCGAGACGGCTAGCCGCCTGGCGCGGCCGAGGTTCCCACCGGCCAGGCGCGCGGCCAGCCGTGCTCGTACCTCCGGCACGCCCTCGCCGGTCAGTTGCTCCACCACGAACGCTTCCGAGAGCGCGGAGAACATGACGGTGTGACAGCGGCTCAGCACGGTATCGGGCAGTTCGTGCGCTCGCGCAGACATCAGGATGAAGACCGCGTCGGCCGGCGGCTCCTCCAGCACTTTGAGCAAGGTGTCCGCGGCGGCGGGCGAGAGCCGGTCGGCCTCGCGGATCATGAAGATCTTCCGACCGGGTTCCGGTGCGGTTCGGCTGGCGGGTTGCCACACCTCTTCGCGGATGGTGTCGACGTGGATGTCGCGCCCCTCCGGCTCGATGACGAACTCGTTGGGATGGTGATCTTTCAACGCCAGTCGACAGGCCCGGCATTCGCCGCACCCGCCCTCGGCGCAGAGAAGTGCCGCAACGAACGCCCGGGCGGCGAGCGACTTCCCGCTCCCCTCCGGCCCTGCGAACACGTACGCGTGATGCGGTCGAAGTGCCGCGCTGGCCAGGAACGCCATGGCGGCCTCCTGCCCGGGCACCTGTGCCAGCACGTGACTCACGCCCGCGATGCTACCCGCGCCCGCCGACGCCCGTCGGTCAGACGGTTGGAGCGTCGTCGCGGTCAGCGAGCACGCGGTCGAGGGCCTCCCGCACCCCCGCGAACACTTCATCGACCGGCTGTTCGGCGTCTACGACGACGAAACGCTCGGGGTGCTCCTCGGCGATCTTCAGGTAGGCGTCGGCGACCTTGGCATGGAAGTCGGTG
>JBBRTK010000134.1:0-6474 GCA_038244455.1 Actinomycetota bacterium | reverse complement strand
TCGCCGCCTCCAGCCCGACCGGGCCGGCGTTCGAAGGAGCGCAGATCAGCTGCGGCCAGCGCGCGGCCCCCGGCGCCATCGAGCGGGTCCGAATCGACCCGGACACGCTTGAGCCCAGGTTCCGCGTGATCGGGAACGAGGGGTGGTCCGACGAGCCCGGGTTCGCGGACGGCCCCGCGGTCACCGGCGTGTGCGGTTCCGGGATCATCGAGGTCATCGCCGAGATGTTCCTGGCGGCGATCATCACGACCGACGGGGTCATCGACGGATCGCTCGCCGCGCGCAGCCCCCGTGTGGTCCCCGAGGGCCGGACGTTCAGCTACGTGCTGCTCGACGGTGAACGACTCCTGGCCATCACGCAGAACGATGTCCGCCAGGTCCAGCTGGCCAAGGCCGCCCTGTACGCGGGGTGCCGTCTGCTGATGGACCACCTTGGAATCACGTCGGTCGATCGCATCCGGTTGGCCGGCGCCTTCGGGGCCCACATCGACCCGGTCCACGCCATGGTGCTCGGTCTTGTGCCCGACTGCGACCCCGCGAACGTCACGAGCGCCGGGAACGCCGCAGGGACCGGCGCCCGCATCGCGTTGCTGAACCGAGCCGCGCGCACCGAGATCGAACAGGTGGTCCGGCGCGTCGAGAAGATCGAGACCGCACTCGAACCCAGCTTCCAGTCGCACTTCGTCGGCGCCATGGGGATCCCCCACACCACGGAGTCCAACCCTCGTCTGGCCGCCACCGTCACGCTGCCCGAGCCACGGACCGCTTCGGCGCCCGAAGGACGGATCCGGCGCCGCGGCGCGACGACCGCCCAGTCCCTCGACACTCCCGAGAGGAGTTCCACATGACCGATGAACCGCGTCGCCGCACCGGTGGTCGAGCGGGCCGCGCCGCCGTGCGCGCCTCCCACACTCCAGACCGCCTCCCCTTCATCACCAGAACGATGACCCCGTTCGAGGTGCTGGACGAAGAAGGTCTCCAGATCATCGAGCACAACGCCGACACGATCCTGGAACAGGTCGGCATCGACTTCAAAGGAGCCCCGGACGCCCTTGAACTCCTCAAGGGCGCCGGCGCCGATGTCCAGGGCGAACGCGTCCACTTCCCGCGCGGGATGGCGCGGCAGATCGTCCAGGCCACCGCTCCGCGCGAGTTCACGCAGCATGCGCGCAACCCCGTCAACAACGTCCAGGTCGGCGGCATGGCAACCGTGCTCGCGCCGGCCTATGGGTCTCCGTTCGTCACGGATGTGGACCAGGGACGGCGGTACGGAACCATCGAGGACTTCCGGAACTTCGTCAAGCTGGCGTACATGAGCCCGTGGCTGCACCACTCCGGAGGGACCGTGTGCGAGCCGGTGGACTTGCCCGTGAACAAGCGGCACTACGACATGGTCTACGCGCACATGCGGTACTCGGACAAGCCCTTCATGGGGTCGGTCACCCATCCACAACGTGCGCAGGACACAGTCGACATGGCGCGGATCCTGTTCGGCAAGGACGCCCTGGAGGAACGCACGTACATCATCAGTCTCATCAATGCGAACTCACCACTCGTGTGGGACGCGACGATGCTCGGCGCCGCCAAGGCCTACGCCGAAGCGAACCAGGCAACGATCATCACGCCGTTCATCCTGGCAGGCGCGATGAGCCCTGCCACGGTCGCAGGCGCGGCCGCGCAGACGCTGGCCGAGGCGCTCGCCGGCATGGCGTACGTGCAGCTGGTCCGCCCGGGCGCCCCTGTGGTGTTCGGTTCGTTCGCGTCCAGTATGTCGATGCAGTCGGGGGCGCCGACGTTCGGGACGCCGGAGCCGGCGCTCGTCCTGTACTCGCTCGCGGCGTGCGCGCGACGGCTCGGCGTCCCATTCCGGAGCGGCGGGAGCCTCACCGCGTCCAAGCTCGCCGACGCGCAGGCTGCCTACGAATCCGCCAACACACTCCAGCCCACCATGTTGGCCGGCGTGAACTTCGTGCTGCATTCGGCGGGATGGCTCGAAGGCGGGCTGACCATGGGTTATGAGAAGTTCGTTCTGGACGCCGACCAGTGCGGGATGATGCATGCGTTCGTCAAGGGCGTGGACCTCACGCCGAACGGGCAGGCGCTGGATGCGATCGTGGAGAACGGCCCCGGCCAGCACTTCCTAGGAAGCGCCCACACCCTTGCGAACTTCGAGTCGGCCTTCTACCGCTCGAACGTGGCGGACAACAACAGCTTCGAACAGTGGGAGTTGGAAGGGGCCAAGGACTCGATTACCAGGGCGGCGGCCATCTGGAAGAAGATGCTGGCCGACTACGAGCCGCCCCCGATCGACCAGGCGGCCGACCAGGAGTTGCAGGAGTGGATCGAGCAGAAGAAGGCGTCGTTCCCCGACTCGAACGTGTGACGGAGGCAACCCAGTGGTGGCGGTGAGGAAGCGGAAGACGGCGGGTCTGACCTCGGAGCAGGCGTCGGCGCTGCGCGCGCTGGTCGCCACCCCGAAGTTCGAACTGATCCCGCTCTCGAACGCCGCGCTGAAAGAGGCGGAGCTGCCGCCGACCGCCACCGTGAGCGTGACGGCCTCGCCGAGCCACGGGATCGAGGCCACGCTTGATCTCTGCGAGACGCTCGGGAGCAAGGGCCACCTGGTCGTCCCACACCTGTCCGCGCACATGATCCGCGACCGGGCGCACCTGCGCGACGTGTTGGATCGGTGTGCCGACGCCCGGTTCACGCAGGTGTTCGTGGTGGGTGGTGACGCCAAAGACAAAGGGGAGTTCCACGACGGGCTCGCGCTCCTGCGCGCGATCGATGAGGCCGGTCACCCGTTCACCGAGATCGGCGTGGCGTCCTACCCCGAGGGCCATGGCGACATCTCCGACGAGCGCCTTCTGGAGGTGCTGCTGGAGAAGCAGCGGTACGCGCACTACATGACCACGCAGATGTGCTTCAACCCCCGCGCCATCGTCGAATGGATCGCCGACATGCGCGCCGCCGGCGTGACGCTCCCCGTCCACCTGGGAACCCCAGGCGTGGCCGAACTCGCGAAGCTCATGACCATCTCCGCGCGGATCGGGATCGCCGACAGTGCCCGCTACCTCAAGAAGAACCGCAAGATGGTCGGATCGCTTCTCACGCCCGGCAAGTTCGGCCCGGACGCGTTGTTGGTCGGCATGGCCCAGGCGCTCACCGATGCGGCCGCGAAGGTTGAGGCGCTCCACCTGTTCACGTTCAACCAGGTCGCCGCCACGGTGGAGTGGCAGGACCGGATGCTGGCCGAACTCAGCTGAACGTAGGTCGTCTAGCCTAAGTCTCCGAGCTCGCGCAAACGGTGGGTGGCGATCGCCTGGAGATCTCTGCCGATCTCGGGCATCTCCGTGACGATGAGCTGGAAGTCCGCAACGGCCAGCGCCACCGCGCGCACGTCCGTGAGCGCACGGACCGTGGCCGTTCGACGCTGCGGGTCCACGAGGGCGATCTCTCCGACCACGCCGCCGGGGCCTTGCGTGCTCACGACCGCGCCGTCGCGCGAGATCTCCACGGTTCCTTCTTCCAGGACGTAGATATCCGTCGGCATCGCGCCCTGCTCGATGAGCGTCTGGCCAGCGGTCACCGTGATCTCGCGAACCCGCGCGACGACGATGCCCAGGTCGTGGATGTCGAGTTCGCCGAACAGAGGGAGGGCGGCAAGTCGTTCCACGCTAATCATGGCGGGAAGCTTGCCACAGCGGGCTTCACTCGCGCGCGGCGGCCAGGAACCACTCCACCAGGTAGTCGGCGAACGAGGGCCGCACGAAGACCCGCGTGAGGTCGCCCCGCTGCTGCAGGATGACCGGCGCCTTGGCAAGCATCGTCTGCGCGCAGGCCCCGTCGGTCCAGTGATCGGGGTGCAGGTCGAGCGATGACCCCTTCGAAAGGAACTCCCGGACGCCGGGCCCAGTCAGGTCCACCACCGCGCGGTTGGCGCTCACATCGACCGCGGACGCCACGCCGGGGGTAGCGCCGTCGCCGACCACGAGCCATTCGTCGGGCCCGAGCCAAAGGGCCTCGCCCTCTTCGAGCGGTGCCCACGTGGTGGGATTCGGCGGTAACCCCGCCGCCACCGGATCGCTCGTTCGAACGTCGATCTGCACGAGGAACGGAACCTCGGCCGCGGCGACCGCCCCGCCGGTGAGTTCGCGGAGCTGCGCGAGATCCCTGGCACGAGCTTCGAGCGGGCTCCTTCGGTCCAGATCAGCCATCGCGCCGCGCTCTGGCCGGGTCGTAGAACACGGGCGCTGTCACTAGCGCGGCGATCGTGCCACCGGGGAGCGGGGCGTGGAGCGTCTGGCCCGCTCGCGCGCGGCCGTCGTCCACCATCGCGAGCGCGAACGTTCGACCTAGGATCGGTGACGCGTACGACGACGTCACGTGTCCGACCATGGCCATGGGCACCGCGCCCGTGTCGCGTTCGACAAGCTGCGCCCCCTCGGGAAGCAGCCGGTCTGGCTCCACGGGCAGGAGTCCCACCAGCTGCTTCCGGCCGGGGCGAACGGTGTCGGATCGACGAAGCGAGCGCCTCCCGATGAAGTCGGAGTCGTCCCTCCGAACGATCCAGCTCATCCCCAGGTCACGGGGCGTTACAGTGCCGTCCGTGTCCTGCCCCACGATGACGAAACCTTTCTCCGCGCGAAGGACATGCATCGACTCAGTGCCGTAGGGCGTGATGCCGTGCGCCGTACCGGCTTCCATCGCGGCCTCCCACATCGCCAGGCCGTACCAACCGGGAACGTTGATCTCGTAGGCGAGTTCGCCGCTGAAGCTCACGCGGGCCACACGCGAGGGCACGCCCGCGACCTCTCCGTCCCTCCACGTCATGAACGGGAAAGCGGCTGCGTCAACCGGGAAGGATGTCCCGAGCGCGGTCAGGACCTCGCGCGCGCGCGGCCCGTTCATCGCGATCGTGGACCACTGTTCGGTCACGCTGGTGCAGCGTGCCCGCAGGTCCGGCCATTCGGTCTGGAGCCATTCCTCCATGTGGTCAAGGACGCGGGCGGCGCCGCCGGTGGTGGTGGTCGCAAGGAATCGGTCCTCGGCCAGTCGCATGACCACCCCGTCGTCGAACACCATCCCGTCCAACCCGAGCATCAGGCCGTAGCGGATCGATCCGACGGAGAGCGTCGACATCCTGTTCGTGTACATCCTGTCCAGGAACGTGGCGGCATCGGGGCCGACGACCTCGATCTTGCCGAGCGTCGAGGCATCCATGACGCCGACCGAGCCCCTGACGGCCAGACACTCGCGGCGCACGGCTGCGCCCAGGTCCTCGCCGACGACGGGGAAGTACCAGGGCCGCTTCCACTGGCCGACGTTCTCCATGGGGGCGCCGCGCGCCAGGTGCCAGCTGTGGATCGGCGTCGTGCGGACCGGGTCCAGAAGCAGCGGCCCTCGGTCTCGCCCGGCCAGCACCGAGTAGGGAACGGGCGTGTACGGCGGGCGGGCGTTGGTCGGGCCCTGGGCGCCCGGCCCGGCGCCGAGCGCGCCGTTCACGATGGCGGCCGTTAGCACGCCCGAGGTTCGTCCCTGGTCGATGGCCGTGCCGATGTAGGTGGCGCGCTTCACATGTTCGGTGGACCGCAGTTGCCGGCCGGTGGCCGCGAGCACGTCCGCGACGGTCGAATCCCGCTGGAGGTCCACGAAGTGCCGCGATAGATCGTCGGCCGGGGTGAACCAGAACGGCGTCACGGTCGGAAGCCCTTCGCCCGCCGCCTTGCCGGTGATCTCCAGCCACGGCGGCCCCGATCCGTCGGGCACGAACGCGGCGGTCGCCTCGTCGTAGCGGAGGCCACCGTTGATACCGCGCCAGAGGGTCACCACGGGATTCCAGCCGCCGGCGACCAGCAGGAGGTCGGCATGGAACGTCTTGGTCGCGCCGCTCGGGCCGCGAGCGTGCACCGTCGAAAGCCGCGGCTCGCCGCCGTCGGTGCCGGTCACGGCCCACTCGCTCAGGACTTCGATCCCCGCCGCGCCTGCGCGCTCCGTTGCGGGACCCGCAGGGCCGGCGTCGACGATCGCGGCGATGTCCATCCCAAGTCGGCGCAGCGCGATGGCTGCGTCGTGCCCGGAGTGATTGGTGGCGAATACCACGGCACGTTCTCCCGAGAGCACGCCGAAGCGTTCGGCGTAGACGCGGGCGGCCGACGCAAGCATCACCCCTGGACGGTCGTTGTCGGCGAACGCGATGGGGCGTTCGTGCGCGCCCGTAGCCACGACCACGCGGGCCGCGCGGACGTGCCAGAGCCGGGCGAGCGGGCGCGAGCGTTCGTAGACGACGGCGTAGCCGTCGTCGTAGACGCCGAGCGCGGTGGCGCGGCTCATGAGCGTGACCCCGCGCACGGCTGCCAGCATCGTTCCGTCCATCCGGTGCCGCTCATCGACCAAGAGCACGCGACCACCGCGCCGCGCGGACTCCAACGCAGCGACCAGACCCGCCCGGCCTCCGCCGACGACCAACGTCTC
>JBBRTK010000133.1:0-6520 GCA_038244455.1 Actinomycetota bacterium | reverse complement strand
GGTCGACCCCCTACCGGTCGTGCGGGCGGGGCTCGGGCTCCTGATCGATGACCGCCCCGACATGGAGGTCCTCGCCGAGGCGGGCACCGCCCAGGAAGGTCTCGAGGTCATCCAGCGGGTGCGCCGCACCCGCGTGGTCGTCCTCGTTGGGCTGGGGCTGGCCGGACAGCGCGACGCCTTCTGGCTCATCCGAACGCTCCGCGAGCGCTTCCCGTCCCACGCGATCCTCGGCATGGGCGCCAACGCCGACTCCATCACGATCAGCCGGGCGCTCTTCGTCGGGGCCGACGGCTTCGTGGACAAGAACATCGACCCGGTCGAGTTCCTGCAGGCGCTCCGCAAGGCGGCGAACCACGAGATGGTCCTGGCTGTCCCCACAGGGGTGCAGGTCGGTCGCATCGCGCAGGGCCTGGATCGCCGCCGGGAAGCGGAGGTCAAGCTGACCGAACGCGAACGCGAGGTGCTGGTGGTCGCGGCCGAGGGCCTCACCGCGAAGGAGATCGCTCTCCAGCTTGGCGTCGCCGAACGAACGGTGACGACGCACCTGGCGCGGATCTACGGGAAGCTCGGCGTCAGCAACCGGATGTCGGCCATCCGCGCCGCCGCGCGCTCGGGCCTGGTGACCGTCGGTTCGCCCGAATAGCGATCACGTCGTCGTCGGCGTCGTCGCGACGAACACCGCACCGTCCGTCCCCGAATAGATCTGTCGCCACCCGAGCGAGTGTGCGATGACCTTCCCCAGGGGAGCATCGTTCGGCAGGGCCACGACGGTGACGTGCCACCGCGCCATGGTCTCCGCCCACCCCGGCTTCGCGTTGTACATGGTGACGTAGTCCTGCCATAAGGGTGGCGGGTAGAGCTCGATCCGCGAATCCAGGAACACCAGCTGATCTGGGGCCTCGCGTTCGAACCACGAACCCCAGACCTGTGGCGCGAAGACACGAGAGCCCGCGGGTTGGTCGCGAACGGCCGTCACGACGCCGGTCGGGGCGTCGTCCAGGAACGAACCCGGCGCGCTGCCCCTCCACCACGGGAGCAGCGCGATCGCAGCCGCGGCCAGAACGAGCTTGAGGGGCATCCCTTCCCGCCTGCCCGATGCGGTGCGGGCGACCTTGTCCGTTCGCGCGGGGAACCATCCGGCTACCACGACCGGCAGCACCAACCCCCACCACAGCTCGTTCCGCCCCGCTTCGGCCCCCATGAAGCCGAACGCCAGAAGGGTGAGCAGGTCGACGATGCGAACGTGGGAGCGTCTGATCCAGGCCAGCACCAGGACCCCGAGCACGCTGGCCCAGTAGCCGATGCCCCACGCGGAGTCCAGCCGCGGCGGTTCCCACTCGGACACGCCCTTGCGGATCTGCGGGTTCCGAAGGAGATCCCACACGTAGTTCCAGACGTGGGGCCCGAACGGCGTCACCGCCGTCGCGAGCCCCACCCCGACCAGGGTGAGCGCCGTCCAGCCGGCCGATCGCAGGTCCTTGTCCAGCAGGTCGGCGGCCAGCGCCAGCCCCACCAGGAGGAGGGCGAGAGGGAAGCTGCCGTGCAGGTTCGCCCAAACCACGACCAGGAGCGGGATCACGGCAAGCCGGCGGGGGTAGGCCCGCCGGGTGGCCAGGAGCCAGAGCGTCGCCGTGAACAGGGGGACCGCGAAGATCTGGGGTCTGGCGCTGAGGTTCGGCAAGGCGATGAGGAAGCCGCCGACCGCGAGGAGGACCGAGGTTCGGACCCTGGTGCCCTGCCAGCGGCAGGCGAGATACAGGGTCCCCATGCCGATCGAGACCATGGCGCCCCGAAGGGCGATGATCGTCGCCCAACCCCCCGCCTTCCACCCCATGGCGAAGACGACCTGCGAGAGCCACTGCTGGTCGAACCACGGCACGTCCGCCGCCCCGAAGCTGTAATGGTCCACGCGCGGCACGCCGTGTGTGGTGAGGATCTGGAGCCCCGTTCGGATGTGGTATGCGAGGTCGATGGTCGAGGTCTTGCTCACGAAGGCAACCAGCGCCGGCACGATGAGGGCGATGAGGACCCAGGTACGGTCCAGTCCTACGGCCGACGCCGGCGGCCGATAGCGGGCGGCGAAGTGGCGGAGGCCGTTGGTCTGCCGAGCATCGTCCCTTCGGTCAGAGATCTCGGCAGCGCTTCCCATGCGGCCATGGTACGGGGTACCATCGCCACCTCATGAGGCACGTTTCGCCTGGTCGAACGGGTACGTACGTAGGACTACGTAGCCAGCATCAGGGAAAGATGGAATACCAACGGCACCCGAATCTCCCTATCGTTCGTAGTTGCGGAAGTATCATCCGCCCGAGCCTGAACGGTTCGGATCGGACGGGCCTTGTCGGAAGGGGGTACACAGATGTTGCTTCGCATCTACACCGGCGCGCAGACCTGGTGGGCAGACCTTAAGGGTCGCGCTCAGGAGGAGGGCGGCGCCACGGCAGTTGAGTACGCGCTCATGGTCGCATTGATCGCCGCCGTTATCATCGTTGCGGTCACCGCCATCGGGAAGAACGCCGACACGAAGTTCTCGAGTGTTGGCACCGCGATCGGTGGCGCAGGTAGCTAGGCTCCGCAGCTCGAGCGGTCTCATCGGCCGCTCAGGTCCCCCCGTGAGCGATGGGTGGACGTGAACGGCCGATGAAAGCTCTGGACCCCCGGCGGAGGTGAACGGCATAGATGAAGATCTCGTCGAAGCTTCGATGCGAAGACGGCGCTGCCGCCGTCGAGTTCGCCATCATCGTCAGCCTCTTGGTCATGCTCGTGTTCGGGATGATGCAGTACGGGTTGGCGTTCTTCCAAACCCAGAACCTCCGCTCAGCCGTGCGTGAAGGCGCCCGCGTGGCCGCCGTCAGAGGCGACGCCAACACGGTGAAGGCGGCCATCGCGAGCGCCTCGGCCGGCTCGCTGACCGCGGGCAACTTGATCTACACACAGTCCATCACCTGCGACGATTCCAACGTAGGCGACGAGGTCACCATCACGATCCCCACGCAGACCTTGCCACAGTCCGTGAAGGATCAGTTCAGCATCAACATCCCCTTCGGACCGACGCTCACGCTCGATCCCAAGATCTCGGGGTCCTTCCGATGCGAGTGAACATGTCGCGGTTCGCTCGGGTGGATCTGCGCGAGGAACGCGGTGTGACACTGGTCATCGTCGCCATCCTGATCGTGGCCATCTTCGGCATGCTCACCCTCGTCATCGACGTCGGTGGGCTGCTCGTCAAGAAGCGTTCGCTGGTAGCTGCCGCCGACTCGGCTGCGCTCGCCGCTGCCGAATCGTGCGCGGTAGGTCGCTCGAATCCACTGCATCCCGGAGGGCCGGCCGCCGGAGACCCAGAAGCGGTGGCAGACCAGTTCGCCGCGAAGAACGCGACCGGCTTGAACAGCGGCTCGACGAACATCCTCCCGGCGCCGCTGACCGTGGGCTGTGAAACGCAACCCACGGGCCGGGTAACCGTTACCTACACGGCCCCGCAAGAGATCTTCTTCGGCCCGGTCATCGGCACCGGAAACTCGACGAACATCACGGCCAACGCAACTGCCGAATGGGTTCCGGGCGGGGCCACGAACCCGATGCCTTTCGTCATCAGCGAAGGCGCGTTCTCGTCTACGAACTGCACACTTCCCAACGTGCCGGTCGGGACCCGCTGCTACATATGGGAAGACAACGGGGGAGGCGGTGCCTCCAACTTCGGTGGATCCGTGTTCGGGGCCCTGGACCTTCGGTCGTGGGATGTTGGCCCTACGGGCAACTGCAACGGTGCGAATCGGAACAAGGGCGATAACGCCGGATATGCAGGGGCAGGCGGCTACGATGGCTCGACTCCGCTGACACCGCTGAACTACCCCGCTCCGACCTACGTCTGCCTGCTGAATGGGCTGGCCGAAGGTCCGTTCTTCGGCCCCGGGGGCCTCGGGAACCCGCTGAACTTCACGCGGCTCCTGACGTTCCCGGTCATCTCCGAGATCGAGCCGTACAACGATCGCTTCAACGTCATCGGGTTCGTGAAGATGAAGCTCATCGATATCTTGCGGCCCAAGGATGGCGGAGCGGGGGCCGGGAGCGGTGACTGCACGTATTCGATCCCGCCGGCGGTGACCTCGGTCGATCTCGATTCTGCCTTGGCCGCAGGTGGCGGCGTCGGGCAATCCGGAACCTGCCCGAACTCTGCCGCGAACAGCGATGTCCTGAGCATCACGTCCATCACGGGCTGCGGGAACGTCGCCAACTCTCCCTGCTCCACCCCAGGCGACTACACCATGGACTCGAACCACGTGGTCACGTTCTCTGCGGCCCCGCGAACCGGGAACGTCACCCTAACCTTCCATTGGGAGACGTTCGGCGTCTGCGGCGTCCCGCCTGGCGGGAACCTCAACAACAGCGGCCACTGTCTCGTCCTCGAATGGGAGGGATTCCAGCTGGGCGATGCCCCAGGTGGGAAGAACTTCGGACTCGACATGACGCGTCTATGCGACGCTACTATCACCACGTCCTGCAAGTCGACAAGTTAGCCTTTTCGCAGTTCCCGAAAGGAGCAGAGGGATGAGGTCACGCGGTCTGGTTGTTGGCATCGCGTTGGTTCTGGCCGTCGTGGCTGCAGCAGCGGTGATCCTCTACACGAACAAGGTGAAGCAAGATGCCGCGCTCGGGGGAAGTCAGGCGACTGTCGTGGTCTCCAACCAGGATATCCCGGCCAACACGGCGCTGAACACGCTCCTCACCAACACCAGCGCATTCAAGACCGTATCCGTGCCGACCACGGTTGAGGTGGCTGGTGCAGTCACCGATCTGACCCAGCTCAAGGATCAGATCACCACCGGACTCATCCTGGCGAACGAGCAGATCCCCGTGTCCCGCCTCTCGGGCGGATCGACGGAGGGCGTGAGCAGCCTCGGTGTGACCAAGGGGAACGTCGGTGTCACGGTGGAGCTCAAGGGTGACTCGGGTGGCGACGGCGTTGTCCACGCCGGCGACCACGTGACCGTGTACGCCAGCTACACGGGCGGGTCTGTGAACGCCGGACCCAGCATCAAGCCGGCGCTCCTGGGCAAGCCCTTGCCTGCCAATTTCACCAGTCAGTCGGTTGGTCTGCCGGCCTTCACTGCGGCCCTGATCCCGAGCGTCAAGGTGCTCCGGGTCCAGAACCCGACCCCCGACGCGAACGGACAGGTCGCACCGGGTTCCGCCATCATCCTCACCCTGGACCTCACGCCACAGGACGCTCAGAACTTGGTGTACGCCCAAGTGAACGCCCAAGTGTGGGTCGGTCTGCTGGCCCCCGGTGACCCCGGCACGGCGCTCCCGCCGTCGCTCCTGCCGATCGAGTTCTTGTTGAAGGCCAAGGGCATCGCATGAGCGAAGCCAGCGTCGTCGCCGTCGGGACGCCGCAGTCCTTCCGCCAGTCGATCGCGCGGGCGCTGGAGGTTGAACCGGACGAGATCGGCTGGGTGCAATCCGCCACGGCCGCCGAGGAACTCCTGATCACGGGGTACAACCCGATCGACGTGCTCGTGCTCTCACCCGAGGTGAAGGAACCCGACGCCCTGGGCCTGGCGGAGTTCGTGGGACGTCAGGCTCCGGGAACAGCCATCGTGCTGGTGCGCGACCACACCTGGAACGGGCTCCTGCCCGCCGCCATGCGCGCCGGCATCCGCGACGTGGTCGACATGACGCAGGGGAACGAAGAGCTCCGCGACGCCGTCGAGCGCGCGATCGTGTGGGCGGCCAACCTCCGATCGATGACCACCGGCGGATCGGGCGGCGTGCCGGGGCAGAAGTCGACGCGTGGCCGCATCATCTCCGTGTTCTCGTCAAAGGGCGGAACCGGCAAGACGTTCCTGGCCACGAACCTCGCCACGTCGCTCGCAGACATCACGGGAGAAGACACCGCGGTGGTGGACCTGGATATCGACATGGGCGACGTGTTCACCTACTTCGGCCGTGAGCCGGCGGCCACGATCCAGGACCTGATGGAGCTGGGTGAAGGGGTCGACCACGATGCCATCCGCAGGGTTGGCGTGCAGCTGGGGGACCATGTCTGGGCCTACGGTGCGCCGCCCGACCCGGCCGCCGAAGCTCCTGCCGGCGAGGCGGTGGGCAAGTTCCTGCGCGCCATCCGTTCGGATTTCCCTTACGTCGTCGTGGACGCGTCCGTGGACTATTCCGACTCCGCGCTCGTGTGCTTCGACCTCTCGGACAGCATCTGCCTTGTTACCGGGCTGGATGTGGTTGGAGTAAAGCACCTGTCGAAGGCGCTGGACACCCTCCTCACCATCGGCTTGCCGCGCGAACGGTTCCGCGTGGTGCTCAATCGCGCCGACTCCAAGGTGGGATTGGATTCCGGCGACGTCGAGCGCGTGATGAAGATCCAGGTCGACGCGATGATCCCCTCCAGCCGGTTGGTGCCCACATCCTTGAACAAGGGCAGGCCCGTCGTGCTGGACGAACCCACGTCAGAGGTTTCCCTCGCGGTTCGGTCGCTGGCGATGAAGTTCACCGGCTCGGTCGACTCGGC
>JBBRTK010000132.1:0-6755 GCA_038244455.1 Actinomycetota bacterium | reverse complement strand
TCTCTTCCCCGAAGAAGTTGGCGGCTTCGTCGCTGACTTCTCCGAGCGCTGACCACAGCTCGTGGACGCGCGTGCGCTGCTGGTCGGCTTTGGCCAGGACTTCGTCCCAGCTGAGGACGCGGCCCGCCTCGACCTGCTCGGTGTTCTCGGCGTCCGTGAGGGCGTCGTCGTTGGCCGAGAAGGGATCGACGAACGCAGCGCCCGACTGGCGCGTGACCTCCTGGGCGCCGAACAACGCCCAGTAGGCGTTGTGCCAGATGATGTCCTTCACCGACCAGCCAGGGACGACAGTGGGCTCGTCGCGGCGGTCCACGGGCACGCGCGAAACGACGTTCATGAAGGCTTGCCATGCCTCATGTTCGGCGGCGGCGAGTTCCTCGCGGGTCGCCATCAGCGGGTCCTCGGGAAGCCGAGGTCGACCTGGCTGGTGCCCGGGTCGGGCCACCTGGCCGTGACCACCTTCTGCTTCGTGTAGAAGTGGATGCCGTCGGGCCCGTACATGTGCGTGTCCCCGAACAGCGAGTCCTTCCACCCGCCGAACGAGTAGTAACCGACCGGCACAGGGATGGGCACGTTCACGCCCACCATCCCCGCGTTCACGTCGAACTGGAACTGGCGCGCGGCACCGCCGTCGCGCGTGAAGATCGCCGTCCCGTTGCCGTACGGATTGTCGTTGATGAGACCGAGCGCCTCGGCATAGGTGTCCGTGCGCATCACACAGAGCACCGGGCCGAAGATCTCGTCGCGGTAGCAGTCCATCACGGTGGTGACGTGATCGATCAGCGAGACGCCGAGGAAGAAGCCGTCGGCCTCACGGTAGAGGCCGTGTTCGCGTCCGTCCTGAACCAGCGTGGCGCCTTGGGCCGCTGCGCCCTCAAGATAGCCAGCGACCTTATCCCGATGCTGCGCGGTGACCAGGGGTCCCATCTCGGACTCCGGTTCCATCCCGTTGCCGATCTTGATGTCGGGCAACCGATCCTTGATGGCGCCGACGATCCGGTCGCCGGCATCTCCGACGGCGACCACCACCGAGATGGCCATGCAGCGTTCGCCGGCCGAACCGTAGGCCGCGCTAACAGCCGCGTCGGCCGCCATGTCGATGTCGGCGTCGGGCAGCACGATCATATGGTTCTTCGCGCCCCCGAGCGCCTGCACGCGCTTGCCGTTCCGCGTGCCGGTCTCATAGATGTAGCGCGCCACCGGCGTGGACCCGACGAACGAGACCGCCTTCACATCCGGATGTTCGAGCACGCGATCGACCACGACCTTGTCGCCGTTCACCACGCTGAAGACGCCGTCCGGAAGACCCGCCTCTTTCAGGAGCTCGGCGATGAGCATGGACGCGCCGGGATCCTTCTCCGAAGGCTTCAGGATGAATGTGTTCCCGCAGGCGATCGCGTTCGCGAACATCCACATGGGCACCATCGCGGGGAAGTTGAACGGGGTGATCCCGGTGACCACACCCAGGGGCTGGCGGATCGAGTAGGTGTCGACTCCGGTGCTGACCTGTTCGCTGAAGCCACCTTTAAGGAGGTTGGGGATCCCCGTGGCGAACTCGATGTTCTCCTGGCCGCGCGCAACCTCGCCCATGGCGTCGCTCAGGACCTTGCCGTGCTGCTGCGTGATGAGGGTGCCGATCTCCTTGCGGTTCGCATCGATCAGCTCGCGGATGCGGAACAAGATGTCGGAACGCTTGGACAGCGAGGTCTTCCGCCAGCCGGGGAACGCCTCGCGCGCGGCCTGGATGGCCGTCTCCACTTCCGCCACGGAGGCGAAGTCCACGTCGTGGGTCTGGAGTCCGGTTGCCGGGTTGAACACCGGGCCGCTTCTACCGGACTCCCCGGTTACGAGCTTGCCGCCGATCCAGTGGCTGATCCGCTCCATGCGCTACCAACTCCTCGCCGTATGCACGGGAATCCTACTGAACTTGAAGTCAAGAGCGGGTCAATCGGGGTCGGCAGGTTCAACCAGCCGGAGGAGGCGCCGGAGGCTGGCAGTCGCAACGCCGATCACGGTGTCCGCCGCCCCGTAGTAGATGCGCAGGGTGTCGCCGTCCTGGCCGAGGATCCATCCCGTGGGGAAGATCACGCCGGGAACGTCGCCGGTTCGTTCGTAGTGCGCTTGCGGTCCGAACACCCAGTTGTCGGTGCGCGCCAGAACCGTGCAGGGGTCGTCCAGGTCGAGCAGAGCCAGGCCCGCTCGATAGATAGACCCGGAGGCGGTGACCCGAACACCGTGGTAGCACACCAACCAGCCCACGTCTGTCCGCAGCGGCGGCGGCCCCAGCCCCACCTTGTTGGCGTCCCACGCTCCGCCCCGGCGAGCGTGGAGCACGATCCGCGCGTCACCCCAGTACCGCAGATCGGGGCTCCACGAGAGCCACACGTGCGCCGACAGACCGGTCTGCATCGACATGGGGCGGTGTAGGAGCGCCCACCTCCCTTGGAAATGCACGGGGAATAGCGCCGCGTCCTTGTCCTCGGGCGGTATCAGGACGCCGCGGCGCTCAAAGGTGTCGAAGTCCTTCGTGGTGGCCAGGCAGATCAGCGGCCCACCTTCTGAATACCCCGTATAGACCACGTAGTAGGTGTCGTCGATCAGGGTGATCCTGGGGTCCTCGACCCCCCAGCGCTCCTCGAACCGGTCGGGGTCCGCGCGGAGCCCGCGTCGCGGCTCGACCGTCCAGTCAGTGAGCCCGTCCGCGCTTCGGGCGACGATCAGGTTGGACATGCCGGACCGGTCCTCCGTTCGGGCCAAGAGCAGCGTCTCCCCCTGGAACAGGGTTGCTCCGGGGTTGAAGATCGCGTTCACCTTCGGCCCGGCATCCGCGGGCGTGATGATCGGGTTCCCTTCGAACCGAACGAACGGTTCCTGCTGTTCCTCATCCACCGACGTCTCCACCTTCCCTTCGCTCAAGACCGCAGATATTCCGCCGAAATCAAAGAGTGAGCGGATCTGTCCAGTATCCTCGCCGACCAGGACACAGCATGTATATGCCCGCACTCATATCCGTCCGCGCGACACGGTTGCTCGACCGGCCCGTGGTTGAGGCGGGATCTGCCCCCGGGTATGCCCCCATCTTCAACGCCGGCCTCCTGGTCCACGATGGGGCGTACCACCTGTTCGCCCGTGGGGTTCGCGAAGGGTACCGGCGAAACCCTGACGAGGGCCCGCGATTCCTGGACTACGTCTCCGACGTGCTGGTGTTCGATTCGCCCGATGGTATCGACTATCGGTTCCGCTACGTCCTGGCCAGCTCCGGGGGAGTCGGGATCGAAGGCATCGAGGATCCGCGCGTCCAGCGGGTCCGCAACGGCGACGGCCACGATCACCTGATCATGACCTACACCCACCTCCCGAGCGACCCGTCGGAGCCGTGGCGGATCGGTGCGCATCGGCTCACCTACGCGCCGGAGGCCAAGCGGTTCCTTCTGGAGGAGCACAGCGCGCGGCTGATCGGGCCCGACGGGATCGCCAACAAGGATGCGGTGGTGTTCAACCTGGCCGATGGGCGGGTGGCCCTGTTGCACCGCATCCATCCGAGCATCCAGGTGGCCACCTTCGATTCGCTGGAGCATCTGTGGGACGCCGACCATGCCTACTGGGATCTGCACATGGCCGAACTGGAACGGCATACGATCATCACGCCGTCGCCGGGGGCCTACGCGGTCGGCGCTGGCGCTCCTCCCGTCATGACGGAGGATGGGCTGCTCCTGTTCTTCCACGAACGTCGAGCGGACGGTGCCTACACCGTGAACGTCGCGCTCCTGGACCCGAACACCGCGCGGCTGTTGGCGCAACTCCCCGAGCCGATCCTGGAGCCAGAACGCGAATGGGAACGCATCGGCGACGTCGACAACGTCGTGTTCGTCCAGGGGGCGGCCCGACGCGGAGAGGATGAGATCTACCTGACGTACGGGGCCGCCGACCGAAGCGTCGGAGCAGCGGTGGTATCCGAACGTCAGGTCTTGGCAGCGCTCGCCGCCGCACGGCGCTGACGGCCTGCTTCATCGGCCTCGCCCGCGCCGCTGAGCCGTTCCGCGTGCTGCAGTGCGGTCACCAGCATCAACGTGGACTCGGCGCCCTCATTCCGGTTGACTCCTGAGGGTTCCAGTCCGTCCGCACATCCCGCGGTCAGCGGATCAAGGAGTGGAACCCCCACGTCGTTCTGGCCCAGGAACCAGGCCACCGCGCGCTCGGCGGGCTCGAGCCAGGAACGATCCCCCGTCAGATCGAACGCCCGCGCGCACGCTTCCACGAAGGACGCCGCCTCTATGGGCTGTTGGTCGAACGCGGGGCGCTGGCCGCCCACACCACGGCCCCCGGTCGGCGAGAAGCTGAACCTTCCGTCCCGACTCTCCGCATCCACGAGCCACTTCAAGAGCGCGAGTCCGTCGGCAAGCAAGGCGTCATCGCCGAGCGCGGCGCCGGTCGCGAGAAGGGCTTCGGGGATGAGCGCGTTCGCGTAGGTCAGCCGAGTCTCCGGCCAGGGCCAGTCCGCGTCGGACCCGGGACGAGGCAGGCTGCGCGCCGCATCCTGAAGCAACGCAAGCGCTGGCGCATCGTCCGGGTGCCCGCCCAGCACCTCCGCCGCACCGATCGCTGCATGCGCGGTCGCGCGAGGGTGCGGCGAGCGGAACATCGAGGCGGCTTCGAACAACGCGCGGGCGGTCCAGCGCAATGAGTCAGGACCCACGGCGATCGCCACCCCGAGTCCGAAGATCGCTCGCCCGTTCGCATCGTCGGACGCCGGATGCTCGGTCCATCGGCGGTCATAGGACAGGCGCAGGTTGAAGGCGCCGTCGCCCCGGTGCGCATGAACCAGGAACGCCAGATACGTATCGGCCAGGGCAGCCGCGCGCGGGTCGTGACGGTCGCGGCTCACCACCGCCAACGCCCGCCCGTTGTCGTCGGTGCAGTAGCCGTGCGCGCGCCGTGGCACGGAACCGAGGGCATGTTCGGCGATCCCCACGTCGTCGGTCAGCCGAACGATGTGGTCGAGCGATGGAGCCGGAACCTTCACGCCGCCCGGCCCTCTTCAAGCACCCGGTGGAACAGCTTGAGGTACTCGCGCCCCACGGCGGGCCAGGCAAGTCGCGACGCGACCGTAGCGGCCTCGTGACGCATGGATGCCGCGAGCGCCTCGTCCGTGCAGAGCCGGCGGATCGCACCGGCGATGGCCGAGGGATCTTCGTGGGGAACGACGATGCCACACGCCGTCGCCAGGAGCTCCACGGCATGGGGGAACGCGGTGGCGATCACGGGCTTACCCGCAGAGACGGCTTCCACCAAGACGCCGGAGCAGATCTGCTGACGCGACTCGTACGGCAAGAGGATGATGTCGGCCGCGCGAGCGAGCGAACGCAGCGACGAACCGTCCAGGTACCGGTCCTCGAATACGACCCGGTCGGCCACACCGAGATCGACCGCTTGCTTCATCAAGCCGTCGCGGTATCCCTCGCCGTGGCGCGCCACGACCTTCGGGTGCGTCTCTCCGGCGATCACGTAGGTGGGAGCCTGATCCAGGTCTGCGAGGAAGGAAAGCGCTTCGATCCCATATTCGAGTCCCTTGCCGGGACCGATGAGTCCCCAGGTAAGGATGGTCGGCTCAGGGCGGCGATCCGACGAAGGTCCGATGTTGGGAACGGCGCCATGCGGGATCACCTGTACCCGTTCGGGTGAGACATCGTGCACGCTCAGTAGCCGGGACCTCGCGGCCTGGGTCGGCACGACAACGGTCTCGGCCAATCCCATCACGCGTTCCAGCACACGCCACTGATGCGGCGTGGGGTCCGAGAGGACCGTGTGAAGGACGACGATGATCGGGATGGGCGCGTCGCGCATGAACTCCACGACATCCTCCCCATCCGTCCCGGGGTAGATGCCGTACTCATGCTGGAGCACCGCGACGTCGAATACGCGCATCGCGAGAAGGGAACGCGCGCGGGACCCTGCGTCGCCGAATACCCATTCCGCGGCCACCTCGTGATGCCGCGGCGGCTCTGGTGATTCAAGAACTCGGATCACGCCGACGGTCCGGCCACTCTTCGCCGGAGCTGTCGCTTCCATAAGCGACTGCGTGAATGTTGCCAGCCCACAACGAGTAGGCGGATAGGTTCCGATGAAACAGATACTGAGTGGGTCCATGACCGTCATCTCCTCTGTCTCCCTTATAGGGATAGCACAGTCGAGCGGGGCGGCGCCGGGCCATTCGGCCTGCTGGAAAGGGGCCTGCGGCGTCGATTTCGGTCAGATGTACTGCATCACCGCGAACCTCGGCCCATAGCCAAGAAGAGTGACATCATCGGGGGTTCCCCCAAACGTCACACGACCGTCAGTTGGCCGACGGTCAGTTAGCCGACAAGCGACTGCGCCCCGCGTTTGCCCAGTTGGTCGGCGATGATGTTGCGCTGGATCTCAGAGGTGCCCTCCCAGATGCGGTCCACCCGGGTCTCGCGCCAGAACCGTTCGGCGACGTTCTCCCGCATGTAACCGCGCCCGCCGAAGATCTGCACGGCGCGATCGGCCACGCGCCCTGCCATCTCGCTTGCGTAGAGCTTGGCCATCGAACACTGCGCGTGCTGGAGCTTCACATCGACCCCGCGATCGATGTTCGCGGCCAGTTGGTAGGTCATGAGCCGCGCCGCCCACAGCTCGGTCAAGGAGTCCGCGAGCATGTGCTGGATCACCTGGAGATCGAAGATCGGCGAACCGAACTGCACCCGCTCCTTCGCGAACGCGGTGGCTTCGTCGAT
>JBBRTK010000131.1:0-6756 GCA_038244455.1 Actinomycetota bacterium | reverse complement strand
GCCTCGGCTTCAGTGGATGAACTCCAGCCGGTCGCGGTGCTGGGCGAGCATGGCCACGGTCGCGGCATCCAGCCGGTGGTCACGGTCGGGTTCGTCGGCCGGAGGCTTGTTGCCGTCGAGTTCGCCGGAGAGGTAGCGCTGGCCCGTATCGGGGATGACCGTGACGATCCGGCGGAACTCCGGGTGCGCTGCGGCCAGCTTGTGCGCGGCGACAACATTCATGCCGGAGGAAGGGCCGCAGAGCAGGCCCTCTTCGCCCGCCAGACGGCGGGCGGTTTCCAACGCCTCCACGGTGCTGACCGTGACGATGCCGTCCATCAGGGCCAGGTCAAGGTTCGGCGGGATGATGCCGTCGCCGATGCCGGGGACGCCGTGCGTGCCCCAGCGTTGGTTCGTGATCAGGGGGCACTCGGCGGGCTCGACGGCGTAGACCCGAACGGCCGGTTCGTGGGCTTTGAGGGCGCGGCCGACACCGGTGATCCAGCCGCCCGTACCCTGCGCAGCGACCACGGCGTCAACGGCGCCGCCGGTCTGCTCCCAGATCTCCTCGCCGCTCGCCCGCTGGGCGTCGGGGTTGTCGGGATTCTCGAATTCGCCGGGGAAGAAGTAGGCGGCGGGGTCCTCGGCGACGATCTGGCGCATGCGGTCGAGCGCGAGGTCGATGTCTGTTCCGGCGCCGGGTGTGAGGACCAGCTCGGCGCCGTAGGCACGGATCATCGTCTTGCGTTCGTGGCTCATGCCTTCGGGCATGACGATGATGCAGCGGTAGCCCTTGATCGCGGCTACGGCCGAACAGGCGATGCCGGCGTTGCCCGTGCTGCATTCGATGATGGTCATGCCGGGCTTGAGATCGCCTCGGGATTCGGCCAGGCCGAGCATGTCGGCGTAGATACGATCCTTCACGCTGCCCGTGGGTCCGTACCACTCGACCTTGACCAGAAGCTCGACGCCCTGGGGAGTGACGCGCTGGAGGCGCAGGAGCGGCGTGCGTCCGATCGCGCTCAGCATCGTCGGCAGCGCATCACGATAGGCGTCCCATTTCGTCATGACGGTCCTCTCCTATCCGGCGGCGGGGCGGCCGCGTTCCTTGTACCCCAGGCGGCGGCTGATGGCGCCCGCCGCCTCGATGGTGAAGCGTGCCATGCGGGGAAGGTCGACGGGCCGCATGCGGAACGCGGGGCCGGAGACGCTGAGCGCGGCGATGACGTCGCCCTCGGCCGCGCGGATGGGCGCGGCGACGGCGTTGAGCCCTTCTTCCAGTTCCTCGATGGTCTGAGCGTATCCCTTCGTTCTCACTTCCTGGAGCGCGACGCGGAGCTTGGCGGGATCAGTGACGGTGTGCGGGGTGGCTCGATCCAGGTGATGCGCCAGGAGCCTGTCGCGCTCGGTGTCGGGGAGCCAGGCGAGCAGGACCTTGCCATTGGAGGTGGCGTGCAGCGGCGTGCGCTGGCCGACCCAGTTCACGCTGACGATGCTGCGCGCGCCCGCGACCTGGTCGACGTAGACGACATCGTCGCCCGAAAGGACGCCCAGGTTCACCGTCTCTCGGGTCTTCTCGGCGAGCGATTCGAGCATGGGTCGCGCGGTGCGGACCACGTCCATGTTCCCGATGGCGGCGCCGGCGAGGCTCACCAAGCCGTACCCGATCCTGAACTTGTCGGTGACCGGGTCGCGCTCCAGGAAGCCGTGGTCGGCGAGCGTGGCGAACAGGCGGGAGGCGGTGGCCTTGTGTACGTCGAGTTCCCGGCCGAGTTCCGTGACGCCCATCTCGCCTCGCTCCGCAATCAGCTCCAGGGCGCGGAGAGCGCGCCGCACCGATTGGAGATTGCCGCTTTCGGGATTCGCCATCCGCAACACCGCATCTCTGTCCGCAACAGATAGGTGACGGTACCCGGGAGTTGGGGGGGGCGTCAAACCGCAAATGGGATCTGAGGCAAGGGCAACGGAACACCGTAAGGGCGAGGCGTTTCGTTGCCCGTCTCAGTGTTCCCCCCGGACCGCGCCGGGGTCATGGGGTTGAAGGGACGCCGAGGGCGGAGCGGACTGGGCTTCATCTTATCTTCGCAATCTGGCGTTCTGTAGGTGACGCTGAGAGCTGTTGCGTCACCTACATGATGATGGAGCGACTGCGTGAGGCTTGAGGATGTGTTCCGCGACCACCAGCGATCGGTGTATGCGTATTTCCTCAGGACCACAGGGAGTCCGCACGTGGCGGAAGAACTCACCCAGGAGACCTTCTTCCGCGCATGCACGGCGGCCTTGCGCTACCGAGCAGAGGCACCGGTGGCCGCGTGGCTCTTCGGGATCGCTCGCCGAGTTCTGTTCGAGGCGAGTCGGAAAGGCTTGTTCCAGAACGGCGCCGACGTATCCGAAGTCCCACATACGGGGGCCGACCCCGATCTCGCGCAGAAGATGGATCTGGAGCAGGCGTTCGCGCAGCTTGCCTTTCAGGATCGCGAGAGTCTCATGCTAGTGGACTACCTCGGATTCACGCCGTCCGAAGCCGCTTCCCTCACGGGTGTCGAAGCCGGCGCGTTCCGAATGCGCTTGCTCCGCGCGCGGCGCCACTTCCGCCAACGACTAGGGGAGGCACCATGACCGAGGAAGACCCGATCGATCTCCGGGGACTCCAACCCGAGGATCCCCCAGATCAAGCCTCTCTTGCGATCCGACGCTTCCGTTGGCGCGTGGTTCTCGTCACTGTGGTGGCCCTGATCCTTGTCGCCGGCGGGGCGGCGTGGGCCGCCTCCTGGGCGCTGGGGGAACGAAGCCAGCTCCAGATGTTAAGGGACTGGGCGAGCGGTCCGGTGAGCCAAACCGCTATCGGAGGGGCGTCGAATTGCCGAACACCCAGCTACAAGGTCGGGTACGCCGACGTGACGGTCCTGGAGGTCACGAGCCTCGAGAGCGGGTCGGTGGTCTACCACCTCATCATCGACGGCAACGGACATCCGCTTGCAACACGACGCAAGGGTGCGGCGTTGAGTTTCACGGACAAGATGAAGCTCTCGGCCACAGCTGGCACCGCCCGTACGGAGGAGTTCATCGCCAAGCCCGGCTGGTCGGTCGGCGAAGCTTACGTGGTAGTCCCACGAGGTGAAGAACAGGTACGACTCGAGCTGGTTGACCCCAACGGCACGAAGGTGGGCACCTTGCCCTTGGATCAGGCCGTTCTTAGCAACTGCTGACACGGCCAAGCACACACTGTCGGCCGTTCGCTTCGCTCATCTGACCCCCCGTCTCCGAACAGTGGCGAGAGAAGGTTGCGGTCTGCGCGCCTGCCGCGTTGAGGTGCGAGGCCGCCTGCCGGACCCTGGTCCTGTGACCGAGGTGCCGGATCGGCGTCAAACAGATCCTGCGCCGGGCCAGCTACGAGGCCCGACCCGACCCGTCGGGGACCGGTACCCCTTGGGAGAGAAGATATTCGGTCCGAGACAACGCTTCGGCCCATCGCCCTGGGCACGTACTATGGCCTCGATGACGCTATCCGCTCTCGATCTCGCGCACGTTCTTCTTTCCTTAACCCTGCTCGTGGTGGCCGCCCACGCATGCGGCCATGTATTCGCCCATTTCCGCCAACCTCGGGTGATCGGCGAGATCGTGGGGGGCCTCCTCCTTGGACCGACCGTCTTCGGCGCGATCGCGTCCACCCTCCAGGCGCGCGCGTTTCCAGCGGCCGGCGCGACGCCGGCCGTGCTCGACGCGTTCTATCAGTTCGGACTCCTGCTCCTGATGTTCACCGCCGGCGCAGAGATGCGCACCTCCTTGGACGCGGAGGAACGTCGAAGCGTGGTGGCGATCGGCACGCTCGGCATCCTGATCCCGTTCGCGCTGGGCATCCTCGCGGTCGGCGCGTTCGGGTTCACGTCCTGGATGGGACCGGCGGCGACACGTGCATCGTTCGTCATGGTGTTCGCCATCGCAGTCGCGGTCACGAGCATCCCGGTCATCTCCCGCATCATGCTGGATCTCGGGATCATCCAGACCTCATTCGCGCGCGTCGTCCTCGGGGTGGCCGTGATGGAGGACGTCGCGCTCTACGTGTTGCTCGCGATCGCGCTCGGGCTCGTCACGAAGGCCGGTTCATCTCAGGTCGGCCTCCCCTCGCTGCTTGGCCTTGACCCGGCATCAGGTGTGAACATCCTGTATCACGTGGCGGCGACGCTCGGATTCCTCCTGCTGTCACTGGTGGCCGGTCCCCCGCTCTACCGGTGGAGTCTGAGGTATCGCTACAACGTCGTTCATCGCGCGAACCCGGTCGCTTTCCAGATAGCGCTGATGCTGGGGATGACGCTCATCGCGGTCTTCCTGGGCGTCGTCCCGCTCTACGGGGCTTTCTTGGCCGGGATCGTCGTAGGAACCCACAGTGGCCTCCGCGCCGACCAAGCGCGCGAGGCGATCAAGACATTCTCGTTCGGATTCTTCGTACCGGTGTACTTCGCGATCATCGGACTTCGGCTGAATCTGATCCACGATCTGCAACCGCTGGCCTTCCTGGGTTTCGTCGCCTTCGCCTGCACAGCCAAGGCCGCGAGCGTCTATGCAGGTGGACGGTTGGCCCACGAATCGCACCGAGGTGCCCTGAACCTGGCAGTTGCATTGAACGCTCGCGGCGGGCCGGGGATCGTGCTCGCGTCAGTGGCACTTGACGCTGCGATCATCAACGCCCGCTTCTACACGACCCTCGTCTTGCTCGCGATCGTGACCTCGCTCGCCGCCGGCGCGTGGCTTGGCAGGGCAACCCGATCGGGCGAACCTCTTCGGTAGGAACATTGGTGCCCTCGACCGATCGGGTTGTGGTTGCGGTCTGCGCACCTGCCGCGTTGACGACGCGACGCGCCTGCCGGACCCTGGTCCCGTGACCGAGGCGCCGGATCGATATTGGCGTGCCGCCGAGCCGAAGGCGGCGTACGAGGTCGTCATCGTCGGCGCCGGCGGGCACGGCCTGGCCACCGCCTACTACCTGGCGAAGAACCATGGCATCACCGACGTCTGCGTGGTCGAGAAGGGCTGGCTGGGCGGCGGCAACATGGCCCGCAACACCACCGTCATCCGCTCGAACTACCTCCAGGACCAGTCGGCGGCCATCTACGAACACTCCCTCAAGCTCTGGGAAGAGCTGGAGGAGGCACTCGGGTTCGACATGCAGTTCAGCCAGCGGGGTGTGCTGCACCTCATCCACGACTTGAGCACGAAGCGCTCGTCGGCGCGGACCGTCAACGCCAACCGGCTGAACGGGATCGACGCGGAGCTGCTGGACGCGCAGCAGGTGAAGGAGTTCTGCCCGATCATCAACGTCTCGCCGGATGTTCGCTATCCGGTGATCGGCGGGACGCTTCAGCGCCGGGGCGGGATCGCTCGGCACGACAAGGTGGCGTGGGCATTCGCGACGGCGGCGGACCGGCTGGGCGCGGACATCGTCGAACACGCCGAGGTCACGGGGTTCGTGCGCGAGGGTGGCGCTGTTGCCGGCGTGGAAACCTCGCGCGGCGTGATCCGCGCCAAGACGGTCGCGCTGGTCGCGGCGGGACATTCGTCGGTGCTGGCCTCGATGGCCGGACTGCGACTGCCCATCCAGTCCCACCCGCTGCAGGCGTTGGTGAGCGCGCTCTACGAGCCGGTCCTGCCCTGTGTGGTCATGTCCAACGCCGTGCACGTCTACGTGTCGCAGGCCGACAAGGGGGAGCTGGTGATGGGCGCGGGCATCGACGCCTACAACTCCTACGCGCAGCGCGGTTCGTTCCACGTGATCGAGCACCAGATGGCTGCGGCGGTCGAACTGTTCCCGATGTTCGCGCACGCGCAGCTGCTTCGAACCTGGGGCGGGATCGTGGACATCTCGCCCGACGCCTCCCCGATCATCGGCCCGACCGGCATCCCCGGGCTCTTCATCAACTGCGGATGGGGCACGGGCGGCTTCAAGGCCACGCCTGCTTCTGGGTGGGTGTTCGCGGAGACGCTCGCTGCGGGAGCGCCTTCGGACCTTGCGAGACCCTATGCGCTGGACCGATTCTCGAGCGGTGCCCTGGTCGACGAACACGGCGCGGCCGCGGTGGCGCACTGATGCTGCTGATCCCCTGCCCGTGGTGCGGGTTGCGCGAGGAGACGGAGTTCCGCTACGGCGGTCAGGCGCACTTGGCGTATCCGGCCGATCCCGACGTGCTCACCGACGCCGAGTGGGCCGGCTTCCTCTTCATGCGCGAGATCCCGAAGGGCGAGTGGGCCGAGCGGTGTTCGCACAGCGCGGGGTGCCGACGGTGGTTCAACGTCGTGCGGTCAACGGTGGATCACCGGATCAGCGCGACCTACCCGATGGGGTCCCCACCGCCGGGTGGCGAGGCGTAGATGGGCTCGAGGCGGCTGGGGGTTGGCGGCGCGTGGATCGACCGTGACCGCGCGCTCTCGTTCTCCTTCGATGGCCGGATGTACGAGGGGTTCGCGGGCGACACGCTCGCCTCCGCGCTCCTCGCCAGCGGCGTCGACGTCGTGTGCCCGTCGCCGATCTTGGGGCGGCCGCGCGGGGTGATGAGCGCGGGTGTTGAGGAGGCCGGCGCGTTCGTCGAGGTGCGCGAGCCGTGGTTCGAGGCGGTCGCACCGGCGACGGCGGTCGAACTCGTCGACGGGCTGGTCGCGACCGGTCGGCCGGGCGTCGGCGTACTCCGGCCGGATGCGGCCGAGATCACCGCCGATCACCGGCACATCCACGTCGAAACGTTGGTCGTCGGCGGAGGCCGGGCGGGTCTGGTCGCTGCGTTG
>JBBRTK010000130.1:0-6811 GCA_038244455.1 Actinomycetota bacterium | reverse complement strand
GTAGTCCTTGCCCTCCACGCGGATCTTGCCGTGCGCCTTCGCGGCTTCCATCGACCCCTGGGCGACCAGTTCGTCGTAGCCGATGACCTCCGCGCGGATGAAGCCGCGCTCAAGGTCCGTGTGGATGACGCCGGAGGCCTCGGGCGCCTTCGCGCCCCGGCGAACCTCCCACGCGCGCGTCTCGTCCTCGCCCGTGGTCAGGAACGTGATGAGATCGATGGCCGAATAGCACGCGGCGATCACCGTCTCCAGGCCCGGCTCGGTCACGCCGAACTCCTCCAGCAGGGCGCGCGCTTCCTCCGGTTCCATCTCGGCGGTTTCGGCCTCGATGGACGCGTAGACGCCTGCCGCGCCCGCGCCGAGATCGGCCGGCACCTCCGTGCCTTCCTCGAGGTTCGCGATCACGACTTCGGGTTTCAAGGTCAGCGGCGCGATCCCGCGCAGCTCGACAACGTCGACCGGATCCAGGCCGGCGGCGCGCAGCGGGGTCTCCGCACTCAGCGCGTCGTGCGCTTTCTGCAGCGGCACCATCTCCGCGGTCGTCTTCCCCTTCCCGCGCTTGGTCGCCTTCTGCAGCGCCGAGTCCACGACTTGCAGGTCGGCCAGCAACAGCTCGCTGCGGACATCGGTCAACTCGGCCGCCGGCGACGCGTCCGTCCCGAAGCATCGGATCACCAACGCCAGCGCGTCCACCTCGCGCAGCTTCGCCACGCCCTGCGTGCTGCTCAACCCTCCCGGCACGTCGACGAACCGAACCTGCGCCGCCACGGTCTTCTTCGAATGCTCCATCGCCGTGAGGACATCCAGGCGGGGATCAGGCACCTGGACGACGGCGACGTTCGCTTGGCCGCCGGCCGCTCCGGCCCTGGTCAGCGCCGTGAACAGCGTCGACTTCCCGCTGAACGGCACCCCGACCAATCCCACATCCTTCATCGGTCGGCGAGCGTATCAGCCGTTCGTTCGGCAACTACCGCCTTTCGGTCCCTGCGCCGCCGCGCGGGCACGGGCCGATACCAGCTGATGAGACCACGGCGGCGGCGGGGCGACGCCAGACCCGCCCCCGCCGCCGTCGGGTCCGTCTCGGCGGCGCCTCGCGGAACGAGGGGGCGAAGAACGCGCGACCGGGTGGGGTCCGACGGCCCGACTCGGCGCCGGACGCGAAAGGGCGGGGTCTCGCGACCCCGCCCTCCGCGGTGCTTGGGACCCCAGACGCCGCTTAGGCCTTCGTCTCCCAGAAGATCTTCGCGATCTCATCGATCGAGTCCAGGAGCTGCTGTCCCTGCGCCGGGTCGTTCGACTTCTTGGCGGCGCCGGCCAGCTTCGTGGCGTTCCAGAACTTCTCGTGCAGGTCTGGATGCTTCTCCAGGTGCTCGGGCTTGAAGTAGTCCGTCCACAACACCCACAGGTGCTCCTTGACCATCGTGGAACGCGCTTCCTTGATGGATACGGCGCGCGCCTTGAACTCGGCGTCGTCCGAACCCTGGAACTTCTCCTGGCAGGCCTTCACCGACTCGGCCTCGATGCGGGCTTGCGCGGGGTCGTACACGCCACACGGCAGGTCGCAGTGCGCGTGCACGGTCCTGCGCGGTTTGAGGGATGCTTCGAACATGGAACCGCCTCCTTCTGAAGGGTTGTCCGGTCTCTCCGACGAAACCTACCACCACAGTCGGAAATCGTTGCCGGCGCGAGCGGCGGCGCTCGCGCTCGCGGCCGGCGTCGTGTGGGCATGCCTGCGCTGGCGCCCCCAGCGAGTGGAGATCGAGGGACCGAGCATGATGCCGGCCCTGCTCCCAGGCGACTGGGCCCTGGCGGTCCCGGCCCGGCGGTTCGAGAGAGGCCAGGTGGTGGTGGTGGAGCACCCGGGCCGCCCCGGCTACGAGTTGGTCAAGCGCATCACCCAGGTCCCCGGCGACACCATCGGCGACCGAACCCTGGCTCCCGACGAATACTGGGTCCAGGGTGACCGCGCGGACGCCTCGACCGACAGTCGCCACTTCGGCCCAGTGACCCGCGAGGCGCTGCGCGCTCGCATCCTCCTGGTCTACGGCCCGGGGGACCGGCGTCGCCGGGTGCGCTGAAGCCCTCACCGTTCGGGGCCGATGCTTCTACCATCCATGGAGATGGAACCCCTTCCCCCATCCGACCCCGTGACGGCTCCCGCTCGTCCCGACGTTGGTGGCACGCGCAGGCCGCTGCCCCCGCCTCCCGCCATTCAGACCTGGCCCGCGCCGAAGCGCCGCGGGAGGCCGTGGGTCGTGGCGATCTCGGTGATCGCGCTGCTCGGCGTGATCGCGGCCGCGATCGCACCGGCGATCCAGTACAACCCGACCGCGCATCGCGGTGAATACAGCTTCATCGACACCGTGAACGGCCAGCCGGTTCGCTGGAACCCGTGTTCCCCCATCCATTATGTGGTGAACCTGACGAACGCCCCGCCCGGCTCGCTCGTTGACGTTACGGCGGCGGTGGAGACCATCTCCTCCGCGTCGGGGATCGCGTTCGTCTACGACGGGCCGAGTACCGAGGTCCCCACGCCGCAACGCCAGTCGTTCCAGCCGTATCGGTACGGAGAGCGGTGGGCGCCGGTGCTCATCGGATGGGTGGACCCCGCGCTCTCCGCCTTCAAGTTCACCAAGGACAAGAAGGGGCGCGAGGCCATCGGCATCGGGGGCCCCATGTGGCCACCAACGGGAGCGCGGCAGTACGTCAGTGGTTTCGTGGTCCTCAACGATCGGGACGGCTACCCGCCAGGGTTCGGCACGCCGTTCGTCCAAGGCGCGACCATCCTCCACGAGCTCGGTCATGTGGTGGGGTTGGGTCACGTGAAACAGCAGGGCGAACTGATGGAGTACGCAGGCGGCGGCATGGCCACCTTCGGTCCCGGCGACCTCCAAGGGTTGAAGTTGGTCGGGCGCCCGGCAGGATGCCTGAGCACCCCGCCCATACCCGGCGGCTGACCCCAGGTCAGCCCTTCGGGTTCGCCGAGCGAGGGCATCGGGCATAGGGTCGGCGCATGCGAGCGATCGGTCGGAGGCGGGGGGTCCTGGTTCTGGCCGCGGGGTTCCTCGCCGCCGCGGGGTTGATGGCCTCGATCAGTGCAGTCCGCGCGCCCGTCCGCGCGGCCACCCCCGCGACGGCCCCGGCCGTCCACCTCAAGGTGTTGACCTTCAACAGTGGCGGCGATGAGTGGGGCGGCAACTATCACAAGCCCGATTCCCCGGCCGTCACCGCGCCGATCAACGACGTGCTCCGCGTGATCCGGACCTCGGGCGCCGACATCGTCGGCCTCCAGGAACCGTTCGGCGAACTCCGGCTCATGGCGGCCCAACTCGGCTGGTACGCCTCGCCCCGCTGCTACGTCCTGTCCCGCTTCCCGATCATCGAGCCGCCGAACGCGAACGGGTTCCTCTGCTACGTGGAGGTGTCACCGGGCAAGGTCGTGGCATTCGCCGATACGCATCTGCCGTCGGCGCCCGCGGGCTTGCGCGCGATCACCCGGGGGGTTCCGCGCGCGCAGGTCATGCGTATGGAACGCCGAACGCGCCTGCGCTACATCCAGCCGTGGCTGGACAAGACGGCCCCGTTGGTTGCGGCGGGCGTCCCCACCTTCTTCACCGGCGACTTCAACTCGACGTCGTGGCGCGATTGGACCAAGGCCGTCGTCCGGGCGAACCCGAGGCTCGCCTATCCCTTCCGGTGGCCGGTCTCGCTGGCGATGGAGCACCTCGGGTTTCGCGACACCTACCGGCAGGTCCACCCGGACCCGATCCAGTTCCCGGGAACCACCTGGATCTCCCCGTACCTGGACCTCAAGCCGGCCATCAACCCGTCGCACCTGCTCTACCGGATCGACTTCATCTGGAACGGCGGCGCGGTCCAGACGAACGGCGTCCAGATCCTGGGAGCGCCCGGGACGCCCGACGTCACGATGCCGGTGAGCCCGTGGCCGAGCGACCACCGCGCGGTCCTCGGCAGCTTCACCGTTCATCCGGTGAGCCCGCCGCCGCTGGTGTCCGTGGCCGACACGCGCGTCACGCAGGGCGCGGACATCCAGGTGACCTACCGCCGCTCCGCGCCGACGGACGTGATCGAACTGCTCCCGCCCGGCGGCGACGTCGCGGCTCCGCTGAGTTCGCAGCCGGCCTCGTCGGTAGACGGCTCGGTCGCGTTACCGACCGGATCGCTGGCACCGGGCGACTACGACGTCGCCCTGGTCTCCGGTGGAACCGACGCCGGCCGGGTCCGTGTGTCGGTGGTCGCGCCAGCTGCCAAGCCCAACCTGACCACCCCCCACGCCGTCGTGAAGCAGGGCCACCGGATCCGGATCGCCTGGACCAACGCCTACGGCAACCGTAACGACTGGCTCGGGGTCTACCGTTCGAACGCCTCGAACCCGAAGGTCGACTACTACCTGGCCTGGCGCTATATCCAGGCGAAGGTGAACGGCGCCACCTGGATCGGTCCCAAGTCGCACACATCCTGGCCGCTGGGCCCGGGGAGCTGGACCGTTCGCTACTGCATCGACGACGGCTACGCCTGCCAGGGCTCGGTTTCGTTCCGAGTCACCCGTCCGTAGCCTGGGCCTTGCCGGGAACGGGCTCCTGAGCTAGGATGTTGCACCTGCAAATGATCTGCACACGCGAAGCCGGCATCGTGGGGGCCATGATCCCCGACCGCATCTGCTGTCGATGCATGCCCGGCGGCGGCCCCGAGGCGTAACTGCCCGGCTGCCCCGTTCGTTTCTCCCCTTCTCTTCATCCGGAGGTACCTGCTATGGACGTCATCACCCGCACCGTCGACGCACGAGGCCAGTCTTGCCCCGGGCCGCTGGTCTCGCTGGCCAAGGCCTTGAAGAACGCGCAGGAGGGCGACCTGCTCGAACTGCTAGCCACCGACCCCGGTTCCAAGTCCGATGTGCCCAGCTGGGCCAGCATCAGCGGCAACGAACTCCTGGAGTCCGAGATCCTGTCCGGCGGCGCCGAGTTCCGCTACGTGGTTCGGAAGGTCTGACATGAGCCTCGCCGAACTCACACCAACGGGCATTGCGCCGGAGGTTAGCTACGCCGACCTGCTCGCCCGCGTCGAGGCCCTGGAAGCCGAACAGCGCGGCCAGGTGAAGAAGAAGAACAAGCTGACGATCATCGCGTGGGGCGGGGACCTGGACCGCATCTGGCCGACCACCATCCTCGCGACCACCGCGGCAGCCAGCGGCATGGAGTCAACCGTGTTCTTCACGTTCTGGGGGCTCTTCGCCATCGTGAGGCCCGGCGTGCGGATCACCGGCGACAACTGGATGCAGAAGATGATGAGCGCGATGAACCCCGGTTCGGCCCAGAAGGCGAAGCTCTCGCACTACAACTTCGCCGGCGCGGGTCCCGCGATGTTCAAGAAGCTCGCGAACGACAAGCAGGTGGCCAAGCCGGAGGAGCTCATCGAAACGGCGCGTGACCTGGGCGTTCGGCTCATCCCATGTCAGATGACGATGGACCTGCTGGGCCTCAAGCACGAGGATCTCCTCGACGGCCTGGAGGATCCCATCGGCGCCGCCACGGCGATCGCCGAGATGCGCGACGCCGCCGTATCCCTGTTCATCTGAGGGCGGGTGGGCACGAATGCCTCAGCGTCGCCGGATCAGGTGACGGCGCGGGTCGCTCTGCGGGCGCGGATGTTGAGGCGGACGTAGTCGATGACGGGCTCCGGCATGCGCGAGGCCACTTCCACCACGAACGCGCGGCGTTCCTCGGGCGCCATCGGCTCAACGATGTCGCCGAGGCAGATCGTCTCCAGGTAGGGCTCGAGGTCTTCAGGCGGGATCGGGGTCGGTTCGTCGTGGAGCCAGACCTCGGTATCGGTGAAGCCGGTGGCCCGCAGTCGCACGACCGTTTCCTCCGGAGCCGCGAAGTGTTTCGTGCCCCGGAAGTCGCGGCCCATGCTGCGGAGGGCTGCCTGCACGTTCGCGATGTTGCCGGCGCCCCCGCACTGCGCCGCGAGCTGCGCGCCCGGTTTCATCACACTCGCCAGGTTCGCGAAGAGTCCATCGTGATCGGCGATCCAGTGGAATGTCGCGGTGGACAGGACCGCGTCCACAGGTTTGAGTATCGGCAGCGGGCTCGCGAGGTCGGCGACCAGGAAGTCGACGCGGGTCGCGTCCAGCCGCTCGCGCGCGGCGGCGATCATGGACCCGCTGCCGTCCAGCGCGACCACGCGCCCGCGTGGAAGTCGCTCGAGCAACAGTGCGGTGACCCGGCCTGTGCCGCATCCCGCATCCAGAACCCGCTCGTCGCCGCGGAGGTCGAGCCACTCCAGGACGGTGGCGCCCCAAGCCGTCATCGGGATGTTCAGTCGGTCGTAGGTGGCGGCGTCCCACTCGCGAGGCATGGGCCGAGCTTATCGAGCTGCCGGCGGCGAGCCCTCGTCCGGGGTGGTCTCTTCCAGTTCGGGGATGACCACCTGATGGAGTTCCGTGATGGAGACCTCAACGGGCTGCTCATCCACGTCGGGGATCACCACGGAGTCGGGGGCGCCGCCGGTGACGCGTTCGTCCCGTAGTGCCTTGTACCAGCCCGGTTCCACCGCGAGGGCCTGGCACTCGGTGCAGTCCGCAACGGTTCCCGGCTCGTGGGCTCGATGATCCATGGAGGAAACCGTATACCCCCGACCGGGCCAGGGAAACTACGGGAGGAACTGCTGGGTGATGGACGTGATCTCCCCGTTCGTGATGACGATCCACCAGGGTGCGTAGCGCATGTCCGGGTAGTCGGTCGGAGCCGCCGCGTTGACCGCCTGCTCGAAGGTGCCGATATCACCCTTC
>JBBRTK010000129.1:0-6880 GCA_038244455.1 Actinomycetota bacterium | reverse complement strand
GGCTTGCGGTGTGCGGTGATGACGACCCGTTCCCCCGCAGCGACACGCTGCACCCACGTACTGAGGTCAGCCCGGAGTTCCTTGATCCCGACTTCGGTCACACCCGTAGGTAGCGTCTTTGCCATCGTGAAAGTGTACATCGCGAGGGCTCTCGAGAACCCAGCCGTCCGGCCCATAGGCAGCGCGCCCCGGAGGGATAGCGTGAGGGTG
This sequence comes from Actinomycetota bacterium, assembly GCA_038244455.1. Lineage (GTDB taxonomy): Bacteria > Actinomycetota > UBA4738 > UBA4738 > HRBIN12 > JANXVR01. The sequence goes on along the minus strand of JBBRTK010000129.1, from coordinate 6,670 downwards.
GCACGACCGAGGGAGATGGTCAGGATGACACGCGGCCGATGGGTGTCGCTGCTGGTGCCGATCTGGGAGTTCCCAGGGTGAGCAGCGGCAGCGCGTGCCTCGACGGGGCAGCGCCCTGCGGGCATACTTCGCGAGTGAAGGTAAGCGACTACGACGACCGGTTGCGCGCGGCGATGTTCGCCTATGTGAACCGGTTGGCCCCTACGGACCACGACGTTGTGACCAGCGCTCAACTCCAGGCCTTCGAATTCGAGGGCAAGCGTATTTCTCTTCTGCAGCCGATGCGGGGGATCCGGGTCGTTGCGGGGCTTCCAGCGGCGCTGTCGATTCGAACGACATACCGCTCGGATCCATCCCAGCTGCCTTACGACGATTCCGTCGGGGAGGATGGGTACTACAGGTACAAGTGGCGCGGCACGGAACGCGACGCCTTTGACAACAAGGCGCTCCGACAGGCGCTCGAACTCCAGAAGCCGCTTCTATGGTTCGTCGGCGTGCGCTCCGGGGTCTTCCTTCCGCTCCCTGTCTGGCTCGTCGGCGAAGAGCCGAACAACCATCAGTTCGTTGTCGCCCTGGACGACATCATGCGGGAGCAGTGGGCTGGGCCAGGGATGCTGGAGCACCCAGCGGATCTCGCGCTGCGACGCCGCTACGCGGAGGTCACTGTGAAACAGCGACTCCATCAGCCCGTATTTCGGCAACGGGTGCTTGCGGCCTACCGATCTCAGTGTGCGGTCTGCCACCTTCGCCACGACGAGCTCCTGGACGCGGCGCACATCAAGGAGGACTCGGACGGCGGCCAGCCGATCGTCCCGAACGGTCTCGCGATGTGTGCCATCCACCACCGGGCCTTCGACAGCAATGTGCTCGGCATCACGCCGGCGTACGAGGTCCAGATCCGCCCAGACATCCTGGAAGAACACGATGGACCAACGCTTCGCTATGCCCTGCAGGGGCTTCACAAAGCAAAGCTCCACGTTCCGACGCACAAGACCGCCCGGCCCAGCGCCGATTTGCTCGAGGAGCGCTTCGAGAGGTTCCGCGCGGCCAGTTAGCCGTACTCGTCGAACGAAGACCGCGGATTCTTGATCCTGAGCGAGGCGACCTAGATCATGCGGGGATGGATCCGGCCCGCCCGATCGAATCGAAGTTCACGAAGAGCCAGCGCAACAGCGGCACTCAGAACGAAGGGCTCGCGTTCCTGCTCGCCGACCCTCGCTTCCAACGGGTAGATCCAGCCACCAAGCGCAGAATCCTTGCGTTGCTCCCGGTGAGCGGTGAGTTTGGGATTCAAACGTTCGATGTGGTGATGACGCCAGCACCGACGCCGGCAATCACGTTCGCCACTATCGATCCACTCTTCCCGCAACTCACGCTCATCGAGATGAAGTCCACGAAGAAGCCCATCCGCAACTCCGCGCTCAACGGCTTCTTCTTCGGCGCCACCGAACGCGAGTACAAGATGGCCGAGGCCCTTGGAGCTCAGTACAAGTTCGCGTTCGTAGTGCTGAATTCGGACAACGACTACGGGGAACCGTTCGCTGTGCTGCTCACGATGGAGGAACTTCACGAGCGAACGAGGAAGCCACGCGTCCAATTCCAGGTCAACTTCAGGACGGACCTCGAGCCCCTGGAGGAGGATGCCCGACTCATCCGTGTCGCCGACCCGACGATCTAGATCTCGCGGAAGCTCTCCAGCTCCCAGCTGACATCCAGTGTCTCCTCGATATTGGAGGAAATCTCAGGCATGTTCAGTTCGACGAGGTTCTCCACCTCGTTCTTTGAAAGACCGGGCCCGCCGCGCACGATTCCGCTCAGTCTCTGCAGGAGAGAGATCGTGACCTCAACCTCATACTCCGTTTGCCCAACGACATCGGGCCCAATCTGGGCCGACAGAGGCTGCGCTCCAACGAGCTTGGCGCGGTGAGCGACGGCGTACGCCTCTTCGCCCCGAACCAAGTAGGTCGCGCTCAGAATCCACTCGTCCTCATGCAGGCTGGCAGCCTCGAGGGCATTCGGCGGCGGTGTCCGGACCCACGCTCGCGCCTCGGCGCGGTCTGCCAGTAGCACTGCTTCGGGGTCCGGGTAACCGTCGCGCGTCCAGTAGGTGCCTACCCACGGCATCACGTCTGGTGAGAGCGCAGCGATCGATACACCAACGAGCCGCACATCGACATCGCGAACCGACCACCGGTCCGAATCGATGACTTCGATGATGGATTCGTCTCCGCGTGCCAACCGCAGCGCCCAGCGCGTCGCCTCATCTCTCGCCATCTCACGACTGCCGTACACCTCGGGCGGATACTCGACGACCGTTCCATCTGTGACCATCACAACCCACAAATCCATGGCACCTCCTAACGCTCGGGTGCCCTCATTAGGATCGGATCAACGGGGAGCATCAGTGACGATCATCACGATCGGGCGGAGTTCTGCCACGCCTCCTCGAACGCTTCCCTTCGTTCCTCGCGGGTTTGGGCGCACACCTCCTGGACCAGCATGAGCGGCTCGGTGGATCCACCTTCCGCCAGGAGCGTCTCGGAGTAGAACGGCAGGAACCGCACATCCCCATCGACCCCGTCGGCCTCGTTCGTGTAGATGATCCGGGCGATCGGGACCGGCAGCAGGTCGCGGAACATGCCGACCAAGGCGTTCCGAACCGTGACGGATAGGTCGAAGCCGCGCCACTTGGGCGCGCGCGTCCTCACCTCGACCGTCACCACGTCTGGGTCGACGTCCAGGACCTCCACCACCACCTGGCCGTGCATCGCCCAGAGCTTGCGGAGCGTACGGCAGGTTTCGTTCGCCAGCTCGACGAGTTCGGTGGACATGGCTCCTCCTTGCGTCGGCGGGAGGACACCGCTGGAGGACCTTGGTTGCGCGGAGCCCGGCGAGCCGGTTCCGGCCGCATCCCCGCGCAGGGCGGGTGGCACCTTGGGTGTCCTCCCAGGTTGCCGGGCCCGGCTGGTGCCGGACCGCTCTGGATGCAGACGCCAGGATACCGCTGCTTCGAACGTGCCTACACCGTGGGCCGGCGGCGCACCTCGACCGCGCCCTCGCTGATCCTTGCCTCGTAGGAAGGCTGCGGAGCGGTCGCGGGGCCTTGTATCACCGTGCCGTCGGACAGCCGGAAACAACTTCCGTGCCACGGACACGTTACGGTTCCGTCCTTCACCACGCCCTTGTGCAGGGGGCCGCCACGATGGGTGCACTTGTCGTGCAAGGCCTGCACGCCGTCGGGACCGAGCACCAGAAGGATCGGTACGTTCTTGACCTGCGCCAAGACGGGTGTCCCCGCCATGAGCGCGTCGGCATCGTCGAGTACCTTGGTCCACTTGCCGGGAGCCCGATCGAACGCGGTGTTGTCCACACCCACACCCAGGCCGTACACGAGGTGCCCGCCCAGGAACGCGGTGCCGGCTGCAACTCCTCCAGCCACCATGCCCAGCGCGACGCCGAGCCCACGCCTGCCTCGTCGCCGGCACACCCACGAGCCGGTGTAGAGCGCCACCACCACCGAGTTCCCCACGCCGTGGATCACGCCGATCCGCCGGGCTTCGTCCTCCGTGTCCAACCAGTCGGACCAACCGGTCACAAGGGTCGGGATCGCCGAAAGCACCCCGATCCCGATCAGCGCGTCCGCCGCAGCAGCACCCTGCTCTCCGCCGAGCACATCGATCACCACGGCCGACGTCCATGAGCCGATGGCCACGTCGGTCAGGACCGGATGCAGCGGGTGCCCGAGTCTGGTGCCGCTCAGCGTGTCCTTGACGAACCCCGGCCTGAGGTATCGCTCCGGCTTGGTCAGCAACTTCGCAACCCAGTCGATCGGCTGGGCGTAGGCCGTAGCGATCTTGGATGGGAGAGCGTAGAGCGAGATCATCGTTCGGATCCTCCTAGGCGCGGGTTTCGCGCCAGGCTACTACCGGTCCTCGAGGGTGAGGGCGCGCGTGCAACCATCCGAGGGCCTCAGGCGTCCTTGAGACATGAACCGGCTCAGAACACGGGAGGATGTTCTGGTGACCCAGCCAGAAGGTGGTCGCCTGGCCGACCTCTACAGCCGGCACGCGGCCGAGGCGATCCGGCTCGCCTACATGCTGACCGGCGACCGCCAACTGGCCGATGACCTGGTCCAGGACGCGTTCGTCAAGCTGGCCGGGCATCTGGTGCACCTGCGCGACCCGGGTGCCTTCGATGCCTACCTTCGCCGCACGGTGGTCAACCTGACCAACTCCTATTTCCGACGCAAGCGTTTGGAGCGCGCGTACATCCAGCGAACGGCCGCGGAGCCGCAGCCGGCCGGGGACGGGCCGGACATCGGCATGCGAGAAGACCTGTGGAGCCGCCTCCAGCAACTGCCCGGCCGCCAGCGAACCGCGATCGTGCTGCGGATCTACGAAGACCTGCCGGAGCAGCAGGTAGCGGAAATCCTGAAGTGCCGTCCCGGAACCGTTCGATCCCTCATGTCCCGAGGGCTTGCCGAACTGCGCATCCATGTGAGGAGCGACGATGCCTGAGGACCTGACGACCCTGGAACAGCTGTTGGCAGAACGGGCGGGGGAGATCCCGTCCCAGAGCGAGGCACCGCAACCCATGCTCGCCCGCGCGCGGCGGCGGGTCGCCCGCAACGCCGTGATGTCCGTTGCGGCGGCGGGCGTCCTGGTCGCCGGGGCGGCGGCCGGCCTTACCGTGTTGCGCCATCCGGATCCGAAGGTCATCTCTCAAGGCCATGGTCCTGTCCCCTCCTGCACCGGGGCCGACCTGCGGGCCACCGCGTCGCTCCAAGGAGCGATGGGGTCGGTGGAGGGCGCGATCCATCTCACCAACTTCAGCGACGCGACCTGCACCCTCGCCGGCCGGCCCGTCGTGACGCTCTATCGCACGGCGGCCCACCAGCTCACGGTCCGCGTCCTCGACGTCGGCCCGCAGTGGAAAGCGGACGCCGCGTCCCGTCCCACGGGGTGGCCGGTCGTGCGTCTTCGCACGGGAGCCGTGGCCTCGGTCAGGATCCGTTGGGGCAACATGTGCCCGCAGCTCTCGCACCCGGCCCTGTGGAAGGTGGCCGTCGGAGCGGGGGGGACGGTGGACGTGTACGGCGCGGACGGCGCCACGCCGCCTCCCTGCAATGGTCCGGGCCAGCCGTCCACCCTGGAAGTCGGGCCGTTCGAGCCGAGCCCGGTTCGGTGACGCGGATCACTAGGCCGGCGCGCCGGGCGGCAGTTCGCTGGCGCAGCTGGCGCAGCGGGTCGCGGCCAGCGGGACCTCTGTGAGGCAGAACGGGCACGGCTTGGTGGTCGCGGCTTCCTCCTTGAGCAGGAACCGGTTGTACGCCTTCACCAGGAGGAACAACACGAACGCCACGATGACGAACGTGATCACCGCGTTCAGGAAGGCGCCGATCGGGATCAACGTCCCCGTCGCGGGCTTCGTGCCACAGGTCCCGCCGAGACACCACTGCCACTCACTGAACGGCGCGTGGCCCCCGAAGATCGCCGACACCAGGCTGAGGATGACGTTCGTGAACGCGGTCACCGTCGCCGCGAACGTGGCACCCAAGATGAACGCGACCGACAGGGTCACCAGGTTCCCCTTGGAGATGAAGGCCTTGAACTCCCTGATCACGGTTCCTCCTAGCCTTCCCGTCGGGCGTGTGCCCGCATCGTCACCTGCGCCGCCAACGGCCGAGGCCCCAGACGAGAGAGGAACGCGATGACCTTGTTCCTGGACCCCTCCACGGCCAGCGGCTTGCGGGCCTTCATCGCCCGGTACCCGAAGGCCGCCACCTCGGCGGCGCTCGACATCCTGGCGTTGAACAACTTCGAGCCTCCCATCTCCGCGCGAGCCTGGAACCCCGTCTGGACCGGCCCCGGGCAGAGCGCCGTGACGCTCACGCCCGTGCCCCGCACCTCTTCGTTCACGGCGATGGAGAAGTTCAGCACGTATGCCTTGCTGGCGTAGTACGAGGCCATGGACGGGCCCGGGAAGAAGGCCGCGGTGCTCGCCACGTTGAGGACGTACCCGAGACCGCGCTCCAGCATCCCCGGCAACAGGCGGCGCGTGAGGTCGGTCAGTGCCACGATGTTGACCTGGAGCAGCTCGTCTAGCTTGGCCTCATCCAGCGCCACCAGCGGGCCGAACAGCGCGAAGCCGGCGTTGTTAACCAGGGCGTCGATCTGGACGCCGGCGGACGCCAGCTCGTCGCAGATGCGGCCGGAGGCGCCAGGCTCGGCCAGGTCCGCGGGGTAGACGTGTGCCGTGACGCCGTGGTCGCGGTTGATCTCCTCGGCAAGTGCGCGCAGCTTGTCCTCGCTCCTTGCCACCAGGACCACGTCGCTCCCGTCGGCGGCGAACAGTCGGGCCAGCTCCAGCCCGATCCCGCCAGAGGCCCCCGTGATCAGTGCCGTCATCACGTGAACGAGCCTACCCGGCTTCATTTCCGTCCCCCATATGCCGATACCTACGGCTGACACCCGTTCAGGGGAGGCAAACCATGCACAAACGCACCACCCGGTCCATCGCAACGGTCATGACGATCGCGAGCCTCACCATGCTCGGAGCCCCGGCTGCCAACGCCGCCGGAGCCGTCAAGATCACCGCCGCCTACTACGACCCGGTCCCCAGGGGTCCCGACCCGGACACCAACGCCGGCCGGAACCAGGAGTACATCGTG
>JBBRTK010000128.1:0-6960 GCA_038244455.1 Actinomycetota bacterium | reverse complement strand
CACCACGCCGGTCTGATCGGCGAGACGCTTCACGATCGTCGGTGAGATGAAGTCCTCGATCCGCACCTGGATAACATCCTTCGCGCGCGTGATGCTCAGGCGCGCCCGCGCCGGATCGTGCGTGAGGAACTGCCCGTACCGCTCATCTGTCCGCAGTTCGATCACCTCGACGCGGTTGATCGCGTTCTTACCACGGCGCAGCCGATTCCATTCCTCGACCCACGCCTGCGCCGCAAGTTCGATCCCCAGACACACGAACGTGATGTTGCGGTCCTCCTGGGGCCGGGAGTCCAACTCGGTCCGCAACTGTTCAAGGTCTTCGGGTGAGAGCGGATGCGTGAACGGCGCGATCTTCACCAGCGACTTGCCGAGCGTGCCGTCGAAGAACCGGTCGGTCTTCGAACGCTGAACGCCGATGTGCTCGCACGCGATGTTCACGGCCTCGTTGTGTTGGATCTGCAGGTCGTAGTCGTTGACCCGCCAGGTGGTGAAGGAGAGCTGGGCGGGAGGTGGCGGTGCGTCGTTATCGCCCGGGAGGGTCTCCTGGGTGTCGGCTGTCTGAGCGGCGATGACCTCCTGCAACCGCTTCGACGTGGTCTGGATGGCGCCCTTGTTGATGTCACACCCGATCCACCGGCGCCCAAGAGCTTGGGCGGCGCCGGCAGTAGTCCCCGAACCGATGAATCCGTCGAGAACGAGGCCCCCCGGCTTGCTGGCGAGTTCGATGACGCGCTTCAGCAAGACCAAGGGCTTCTGGGTTGGAAAGTCGAGTCGCTCCCCAGCTTGACTCTGGATCGGCTTGATGTCGTCCCAGATACTTTGCAGCGGTACGCCTTGCATCTCATCCAAGTAGCGCTTCTGCCTAGGTATCGCGCCATCGGCAGCCTGCACGATGCGGCCTTGGTCGAACAGCTCCTGCATCCGCTTCGCACTGAACCGCCAGTAGCGAGTCACCCCTAGGAAGGGATAGCGGGGATTGCCCTTCGCTGCTCCCCCCGGCGCGGTGACGTAGCTCAGGGTGTAGCGACGACCCGTACCTGGTTCGACCAGGCGATAGAACGAATCAACATATTCCGTCGAATATGGAGTGAAGAGTTCGTTCCAATGGAACTGACTTCCCCCCGCGTAGATGAGAATTGAGTCGTGCAAGCGCCCGAGATGGCGCGCGCCCTGCCCCACGTCGCTGTGAGCCGTCTGCCTCTTCCAGATCACCTCGTTGACGAATCGCTCGGTGCCAAACACCTCATCAAGCATGACTTTCAGGTAGTGGACTCGCCCTTCGTCCAAATGCACGACGATCGCCCCCGAGGTCGCAAGCAACTCCTTTAGCAGCAAGAGCCGCTCGTACATGAACTGCAGGTAGTTGTCGTTCGCCCAGATGTCGGTGTACTGGATCTGTTCACCCAGCGTGTAGCTGTCACCCTCCATGGTTGCAGTGCCCTTGGCGCCGCGGAGCGACACTCGCCGCACGTAGTCGGCACCCGAGTCGAAGGGCGGGTCGATGTAGATCAGGTCCACCTTGCCGCGGAAGCCGTTCGCCAGGAGGTGGGCTAGGACCTCCTTGTTGTCGCCGTGGAAGAGGAGTCCGCCCTTGGGGTACTGCGCGGGCCAGTCATTCCACATCTCGCCCGAACGGGACACGGCATCGCCGTCGGGATCGTAGGTCTCCACGTGCTGCGCCGGAAATGCCGTCACGCGCGTGAGCGGGCGCTTCCCGACCCAGCTGAGCATGGGGCGTCCCTTCGCCGCCGACACCTTCACGGTGGCGTCCTTCTTCACGATGGCCACTTTGGGCGCGGCCTTGCGCGGGCTCACTCGGCGCCCTCCGCCGGCACGATCGCTTTCAGCTGCTGGATCAGCGGCACAAACTCAGTTGCGACGATCTCCCAGACGATGTCCAGGTCAACACGGAAGTACTCGTGGATGAGCCGGTTCCGCAGGGACACCAGGTTCGGCCAGTCGATCTCCGGATGCTGAGTTCGCGTCTCCTCTGACACGCTCCCCGCCGCCTCGCCCACGATCCCGAGAGCTCGCAGGACCGCGTACTGGGTCTTGGTGTCGGTGTCGAAGTCTTGACGACTCACGCCCGTCATGAACCGCTCGGCGTTCTGCGCGGCCTGAAGCATGTCGAGCAGCAACGACGGGTCACGCCACATAGACGACCTTCGTATGTTCGAGGACGTGTCGGCGGCGGATGTAGTTCTCGCTCTCCTCGACGGCCTTCCGGGATACGAAATCGACCTTGCGTCCGAGCAGCGCCTCCAACTCGTCGGCGGCCCTGGAGATCTTCATCCCCCAGCGCGCTTCCGGCGCCAGCGTGTACAGGACATCGATGTCACTGGCTGCGCTGAAATCCTCGCGGAGCACCGACCCGAAGAACGCGAGCTCGATGATCTTCCACTTCTGGCAGAACGCTTCGATCTTGACCGGGTCGGGGTGGATGCGGAGGCCGTCACCATCTGCGGCGCCGATGCCGATGAGGGTTCGGACCTTGATCAGCTCCTCGCCGACCACCCGATCGGTCTTCGCGAAGACGATCTCGTAGCCGAGCGTTTCGGGGTTCAGGTCGACCCACTCCCTGATCGCCATGGCCTTGCGTCCGTTCTCGCCGTTGATGGCGTCGCCCCGAGCATTCTCCGCCTTGACCTCCACGACCAGGACCCGGCCGTCCTTGCGGCGGACCAGGAAGTCGGGGGTGTAGCGATGCCACTTGCCATCGGTGTCCTTGTAGTCGACCCAGAAGTCGGTCTTCGCCGGGTCGGTGATCGCGCCGGTGAAGAGCACGTCCTCCACTTCACCCGCGTCGACATCCAGCCACGTGAGCACGTCCTCGAACAGCGTCTCCTCCGGCTGCGAGTCGAAGTTGTACGGGTCGTAGTGGAAGGACAGATCGGCCGACCGATGGACGTTGGCCAGCTTCGACAGCGGCAGCAGGAGATGCTCCTTCCCCTTGGGGTAGGCGATCTCGGCGGTGAAGACCGGCGCGCCGTTGCCGTCGGTTTCCTGCCGGAAGCCGGCAGGCTTCACTAATGCGAGCGCCACCTCGATCTCTTCCTCCACCTCTTCGTAGTCGCGGGTATGCGTTTCGATCTGCGTGGCGAGCGCCGTCACGTGCGAGACCGGGATCTCAGTTGCCGGATAGAGGCGGGTCAGTTCGTCCCGGATCTCCCAGAGGTCGAGACGGTAGGCAGCCGCCAGGTCCACCGCCACGGTGAGCACGTCGGTTTGCTCCGCCGCCACCTGGATATCGACCGCCTCGCCGATGTCGCGAAGCACCCGCTTCGCGGTCGCGTACTCAGCTAGGCCGAAGGTGTTGCGGCGCATGGTCGTCTGCCTGCTTGTCGGCTTCGTCAGGTGGAGAGGTCCGGCTGGCTCCCGACGGACGACCTTCGACCGGTGCCGCGTGAGCCGCAGCGGCGGCAGGTTGGGCTTCCGAAGGACAAGCTGGCGGCGGACCCGATCGGTCGTGGCGCCGCGGAGGTCCTGGATGGTCTCGCCGTAGGTCTCGACAAGTTGGCGGTCCAAGACGGCCTCGTTGTCCTTCGAGAGGTAGACGCGGGCACTTGCGGTGTTACCGGGCACCTGGCGCAGACAGCGGCTGGCGGCCTGGAGCACGAAGTTGTTCGAGGTCTTCAGCTTCCGGGCAAGGGCACACGCGAACAGCGAGGGGCAGTTCCAGCCCTCGGTGCCCTTGTTCACCAGCAGCATGACGCGATGGGGTGACGTGGGGTCGTTCAGCCGGTTGAACGCATCGACCTCGTCGGTCGAGCTTTCGTTCGTGTTCACCAGGACGACAGAGGGATCGACCCCCGCTTCGATGAGCGCGGCATCGACGGCGGGACGCAGTTCCTTCAGGTCGTTGGTCTGCGGGAAGTAGAGGGCCAGCTTGGCCGGAGCGCCGTTCGGGAGGGCGACGTCGCGGTAGTCCCGGAAGAAGTCGCCGACCACCTCGGTGACGAACGCCGGCGCGTCACCGTTCAGGTCGTAGCTGCGGATGTTCCCGTCGAGCGGCTTGAGGATGTTCTCGGCGATACCCTGCGAAAGGCCGTACCAGATGACGACATCGCGCAGCGGCTGCTTCTGGAAGTACGGGGTGCCGGTCGTGTTCACCACGCACACGACGTTCGTCTTCTCGGCGAGGTAGTCCACGGTCTGGCGCACCCGCTTGAGTCCCGTCTCCAATGACTGGCCATAGGTGTGATGGGCTTCATCCGAGAACACGGCCAGGTGCGGCAGGCTCGCGATGGTTTGGAGCCGCAGGTTGGCTACCTCGGCCTTCGCCTCATCCAATTCGCCATCGCCGAAGAGCGGGCCGAGGTCTCCCTTGCGGATGGTCTCCTTGCGGATCCGGATCTTCTCCGTGTTGGTCACGACCATGTTGAACGTCGAGCGCCGCACGACTGGGATGTCCTTCTCCCCGTCACGCGTGAAGGTGAGCTTCAGCGAGGCCGCAAACGGCTTGTGGAGGCGGGGCGGCAGGATCCGGTCGTACGGCACCTGTGTCAGCTCGCGAAGGGACTCGATGATCGTCTTGCCGGGTGCGAACACCAGGGCGTTCTGCACGAAGGGGCCGTCGGGATACTCGAGGGCCATCGCGAACTCGCTGGCCACGATCGCCCCGATCAGGATCGTCTTCCCAGCTCCCATCGCCAAAGCGAAGATATAGCTGGCATAGTCCAGCGCCAGGGTTTCCCGGAGCGCCTGCAGCCGATGCCGTTTCACGAAGTCGTCGTCGTCCCGGATCGCGGCCCAGAGCCGGTCCAGGTTGAAGTTCGCATCGGCGAACGCCCGCTCGGCAATCCCGAGGGCGTTGAGCAATGCCTGCGTGTCCTCCCCGGGTGGGAAGGCCCTGCGATACAGATCGAAGACATGCGGCGTTCCCTCGATCAGCCGCAGGTACCAGTAGGTCTCCAGCGCCCGCAGCTGGGGGCGGCGCAGGAAACGAAGCTCGCCTTCGCCGGTCTCACCCGCCCATTCGAGGATCTCCGCTATCGCGGGGAACTCGGGATGGGCGTACGCGTCGGCGCGCCACTTGGCGACGCCTTCGGAGAGGACCTCATAGAGGGTGTCCATCGAAGCCGTAGCGTAGCCGAGGGTGACGACAGCACGGCGGAACCTCCTGGTATCGGTGAGGAGAACGGCCTTACCCGCTGGCGTCGGGAGCGACGAGCTCGACGACCCCGGGCGGCGGGTCATCCGCCTGGTTGTCCGGGGCCTTCGGGTGGAACGCCCACCAGATCAGGAGCAGCAGGCTGATCGAGGACACCGTGAGCGCCGTCCACTGCGATCCCGTGAACGGGCCGAAGCGCTTGTCGATCCGCAGCGAATCCTCCAGCACCCTGCACAGCCCGTAATACAACCCGAACGTCAGCGTGAGGATGCCCGGGCGCCTGATCTTCTTGTTCAACCGCCAGAGCAACGCGAAGAGGATCCAGGCCAGCACCATGTCGTACATCGCGGTCTGATGAACCCCCACCCCGGAAGCCAGGACCTTGCTGGTGCCGTTCGGCAGGACCTGCACCAACTTCGCGCCGGTGCGGGTGATCTGTTCGAACACGCCGTGCTGGAGTTCAGCCGTCCACGTCCCGGGGGCGTTGGGCGCCTGCGCGAACGGCGGTGCGAGCGTCCCGCCGTGATACGTCCAGGCGCCGAACCAGCTGGTCGGCTTGCCCAGATGGTCGCCGATCACCAGGTCACCGATCCGCCCGATCGCGATCCCGAGCGACACCGCGATCGTCGCCGGGTCCATGATCTGGAAGAACTTGTACCCGTAATGGCGAAGGCGCGGGATGTTCACCAGGACCGCGCCCGCGATGCCGCCGAGCAGCGAGATGCCGCCGTTCCAAACCTGGAACCATTCGAGCGGCCGGGGATACTCGGAGATGTGCGCGATCACGTAGAAGAGGCGCGCGCCGATGATCGCGCCGATCAACGCCCAGAAGATCATCGTGCTGATGTGCTCGTCACTGATCCCGCGCCGGGGGGCCAGCCTGGCCAGGAGCCACGCCCCGATCATGAATCCGATCGCGATGCCCAGCCCGTGCGGCGAGACCGCGAACGAACTCCCGAACCGGATCCGGTCCAGAACCGGCCACCCCACGGATGCGATCATGCGCCCGCGCGCCCTCGCGGCCATACGCGCGCCACAGCGCGCCCGAACAACAGCCCGCTCCCCACGTCGCTGGGGTAGTGGACGCCCAGGTACACCCGGGACGTGGCGACGACGCCGTCCAGCGCCGTCAGGGCCGCGGAGGCGAGGGAGCCGAGCCCCAGCTCGCGGACCGCCACGCGCGTGAACGTCGTCAGGACCGCGGGGTGGCTGGACGGCCAGGAGGTTCCGTGGGGTTCGGCGATCATCCGCCGGGTGCCGTCTTCGTCGGCCTGGAACGGACGCGGACGATCGACCGCCTTCTTGATGCCCTGACCCAGCATCCAGGTGGCGCCCGCCGCGCTGAGGGCGCGCCCGGCCTCGCGCGGCCGGCCGCAGAGGGCGATCGCGGCGGCGGCGGCCCCGGCCGCGTAGAGCGATCCGAGTTCGGTCACGGAGAAGAAGAAGCGATCGGCCTCGGGCCCATGCCCGTCGTTGACCGCCTTGAAGAGCTGCTCGTCCAGCTCGCGGCCCTGCTCGGTGCGCAGCGCCGCGTGGCCGAGCGCCGCGCCGGCAGCCCCCAGCGCGGCCCCCCACAGGATCGTTCGCGTCCGCATGCCGCCCATCATGGCGGAACGAGCCCCCCGCCGACCTCGATCTGATGCTTCTGCGCCAGAACCCCCCGGCGAAGGGCCAGATGGGCGCCGCCCACGGCGTTCAGGCTGGCCGCACCGAACCTCCCAAGCGGCCCCTTGAACCGGTAATCGACCTGCTGGCGCAGGACGCTGCGTTCGTACGGCAGCGAGGCCACCGAGGTGGTCACGACGGCCTCTAGCAGACCGCTGAGCTTGATCCTCGCCCGCCAGGGCGGT
>JBBRTK010000127.1:0-7002 GCA_038244455.1 Actinomycetota bacterium | reverse complement strand
CGCCGATACCCGAGCATCTGAGGGGGTGAAGACAACATGGAACTGAAGGGCAGGCACGTGATCGCGCTCGGCGAGCGAGACGGCGTGCCGGGCGAAGCGATCGCCGAGGTCGTCCGGAGCGCGGGCGCCGAGGTGATCGAGGTCCGAACGGAGTGCTTCGTCTGAACGGCTTCGGGAGCCATGGATCCAGAGAACCAGGCGCTGATCAAGCGGATCGTCGAGGAACGCGGCACCGAGAACATCGTGGTGATGCTCGGTGCGGCGGACGCGGAGGCGGTGGAGGTTGCCGCCGAGACCGTTCGTGATGGCGATCCTGCCTGGGTGGGTCCGTTGGCCGGAGTCCAGTTAGGACTTCCCGTGTGGCACGTGTTCGAAGACGAAGTGAAGCGGGCGTGCGACCCCGCGGTCTATGCCGACCAGATCGGCTTCTTCGAGATGACCTTCGACGTGGACGGAGTCAAGGAGGCGATGCGCAGGGCGCGAGGTGATGCGCAGGGCGCGAGGTGATGGCTAACCCGGCGCGGTCTCGTCCAGCAGCGTGCGAAGGGCGCTGTGGTCGAGCTCTCCCCCGCCGGCCGCAACCAGCTTGGCCAGCTGCGCCGCCACCACCTGGAACGACGGTACCGGCGAGCCGGAGTCGGCCGCAGCCTTGAGCACGATCCCCGCATCCTTCGCGTGGAGCCGGGCGCGGAACCCGGGTTCGTAGGACCGATCGAGCATGCGCTGACCGTGGATCTCCAGGATCTTCGAACCGGCGAACCCGCCCATGAGCGCCTCTCGCACCTTCGCGGGATCCACGCCCGAGTGTTCGGCCAACGACAGCGCCTCTGCGACGGCTTCGATGGTCGCACCCACGACGAGTTGGTTGCAGGCCTTGCACACCTGCCCGGCCCCACTTCCCCCAACGTGCACGATCGTCGAACCCAGCACGTCGAACAACGGCTTCGCGCGGGCGACGTCACTCTCCTCACCCCCGACCATGATCGAGAGCGTTCCCTCGATGGCGCCCTTCTCCCCGCCCGAGACCGGGGCATCGACCATCGCCACCCCCCGCTCCGCCAGGGTAGCCGCGAACACGCGCGCGGGCCCCGGGTCGATCGTGCTCATATCGATGACGAGCGCACCCGCGGCCGCCCCGCTCGCGACACCCGAGTCGCCGAGCAGGACCGACTCCACATCCGGCGTGTCGGGCAGCATCGTGATGATCACATCGGAGGTGGCGGCGACATCCTTCGGGGAGGCTCCCCGACCTGCCCCCGCCGCGACCACCTCATCCACCGGTCCTGCGCTCCGTGAGTGGACGGTGACCGCGAAGCCGGCGGCCAGAAGGTTCTTCGCCATGGGCTTTCCCATGATCCCCAGCCCGATGAACCCCACGCGGTCGGTCATCAGGCCTCCATCGCGGCGTCCGCGATGGCGAGCGCCCCGTCGACGACCTCGAACGCCTCGGCGAGTTGCTCCTCGGTGACGCAGAGCGGTGGGTTCGTCATGATGTTGTGCCAGCGGATCATCGTGCTGACGCCATGGTCGAGGAGATACCGGTTGACTGCCTGCATCGTGGCGTCGGTCACATTGAACGGTGAGAGCGGCGCCATCGTCTCCCGGTTCTTCACCAGTTCGAGGATGCCGAAGAGCCCGATGTTGCGGTGGCGGCCCACGCTCGGGTGCTTGTCGGCCATAGCCCGATGATGCGCGCCGAGCACCTCACCCATCCGTTTCGCGTTGCCCACGAGCCCGTCCTGTTCCATGACGTCGATGGTCGCGAGCGCCGCCGCAACACCCATCGGGTGCGTGTTGTAGGTCAGGCCCCCCCAGAACACGTTGTCTTCGAAGTGCGCGGCAACGTGGGGACGCATACCCACGGCGCCGAGCGGCAGATATGAGGACGTGAGGCCCTTCGCCGTGGTCATGATGTCGGGAACCACGTTCCAGTGGTCCACCGCGAACCACTCACCCGTCCGGCCGAACCCGCACATGACCTCGTCGGCGATCATGAGGATCCCGTAGCGATCGCACAGCTCGCGCACCCCTTGGAGGTATCCATCGGGAGGGATCAGGATCCCGTTCGTGCCGGTGACGGTTTCCAGGATGAAGGCCGCGATGGTGCCGGGTCCTTCGAGCTGGATCGTCTCGTCCAGATAGGCGAGCGCCGTCCCGGCGTCGTCCACCTCGCGCGCCGGTCCGTGCCAGGGGTCCAGGACGTGGACAACCCCCGGTATCGGTGGGTTCTCGTTCGGCCAGCGCCGGGGGTCGCCGGTCAGGTTCATCGTGAGGGCGGTTGAGCCGTGATAGCTGCGGTACCTTGCCAACACCTTCTGCCGGCCCGTTGCCAGCTTCGCCAGCTTGATCGCGTTCTCGACCGCCTCCGCCCCGCCGAGGGTGAAGAAGAACTTCTCGATATCGCCGGGGAACAGCGATGCCAGCTTGCGCCCGAGGAGCGCCCGGCCCTCGAACGCCATGAACGGAGAGATGTAAGGGAGCTTCTCGGCCTGGCGAGCCATCGCCTCGAGCACCCGAGGATCCGCGTGGCCGATATTGACGCCCATCAGCTGACTGTTCAGATCGAAGTACCGCTTGCCGTCCGTGTCCCAGAAGTAGACACCCTTGGCGTGATCGATGATCAATGGCGAGACACCCGCCTGCGCCTGCCAGTCGTAGAGCGTGTGGCGCCGAACCAGCGCCAGGATCTCGTCCGTACTCAGGTGTGCTTCGTCGCTCATGAGACGTCCTCCCTCGCACCGATGACGAAGCTATGCTCCGCCGCCCACTGGAGCGCGACCCGGTCGCCCGGCCGCGGATCCTCCGCCCCGACCTCATCGTTCAGACGGTGCACCGTTACGCGTTCTCCCGTTCGGAGTTCCACGATCAGCTGGGTCACGCTGCCCAGGTAGACCACGTCCACGACGGTCGCGCTCACGTGGGTGGCACGCTCGCCGGTGGGGGAAGCAGCAGCAGCGAGCTTGATCCACTCAGGCCGAACCGTGATGGTCTGCTCGCTCTCTGACGTGCCCACTCCCGGATCGACCGCCATGATCCGCTCGCCATCCCCAAGGTCCATCACGAAGCATCCGGCATCGATTCGGTCGATCCGGAGCGTGATCAGGTTCGAGGTCCCGATGAACCCGGCGACGAAGGCGCTGGCCGGACGCTGGTAGAGCTCGCGCGGGGTGGCCAACTGCTCCACCACGCCACCCTTCATCACGGCGATGCGATCGGACATCGTCATCGCTTCTTCCTGATCGTGCGTGACGTAGATGAACGTGGTTCCCGTTCGCTGCTGGAGCGACTTGAGTTCCAACTGCATCTCCTTGCGCAGCTTGAGATCCAGGGCACCGAGGGGTTCGTCCAGCAGGAGCGCGGCGGGGCGGTTGACCAGCGCGCGAGCCAATGCGACCCGCTGCTGCTGCCCCCCGGAGAGCTGTCCGGGACGACGGTCCTCCATGCCTTCCAGCTGCACGGTCCGGATCACCTCGGCCACGCGTTCCCGCGTCTCATCGCGAGACCACTTCTTGATCTTCGGACCGAACGCGACGTTCTCCCCCACCGTCATATGCGGGAAGAGGCCGTAGTTCTGGAACACCATGTTCACGTTGCGTTTGGACGGAGGGACGTAGGTCACGTCGAGCCCTTGCAACAACATCCGGCCCGTGTCGGGTGTCTCGAACCCCGCGATCATCCGCAGTGTGGTGGTCTTCCCACAACCGCTGGGTCCCAGGAGGGAGAAGAAGGAACCTCCCGGGATCGTGATGGAGATGTCGTCCACCGCCACCACTCGGCCGAACGCCTTGCTGACGCGCTCGAGGGCGATCTCGCCATCGAGGTCCGCGTGCGCTGCCTGCACCATCGGGGTTCCCTTCATACGTCGATCCGATTCAGTTTCGCGAGCCGGTAGGCGATCAACGAGAGCACCACCGATAGGACCAGGAGCACGAAGTTCAGGGCCGCGCCATCTCCCCAGTTGTTGGTCGACAGGATCAGATCGTTGACCGCGTTGCCCAACATGTAGGAGTTCGTCCCGCCGACAAGGTTGTTCGTCACGAAGTCGGTGAACATCGGGATGTAGACAAGGATCATCGCGATGAATATGCCGGGAGCCGCCAATGGAAGGAGGATCTTCCTGGCCTTCGTCCACCACCCGGCGCCCAGATCCTCCGCGGCATGGAAGAGGGCAGGGTCTATCGCCTTCATCGCTGCGTAGATCGGGATGGTGGTGTAGGTGATCCAGCTGGTCGCAAGTGTGATGATCACGGAGAACCGGCCGAACAGCATCCAGGTGACGGGCTGACTGATGAGGTGCGCGCGCATCAGGAACCCGTTGATCAGCCCCTCCCGGCCCAGCAGCATCCGCCAGGCGTAGATCTTGACGATGGGGTTCAGCTCATCCGCCAACACGAGGAGGAGCAGGAGGATCAGCTCCCATCGACCGGCCTTGAACGCCATGATGTAGGCGAGGGGGATCCCCACTGCGAGCATCAACACCTGCGCGGATGTTGCGATCATGAACGTGGTTACCGCGATCCGCCGGTAGATGGGATCACCCAACACGTTCACGTAATGGGCGAACGTGTACCCCCCGGTACTGTTCGGCGGATAGCGCAGGACGCTCATCCGAACCATGAGGATCATGGGCGCCACGAAGAAGACCAGGAGGAGTGCGGTCGGGATGAACAGGTAACGCCAATGCGTGAAGCGCCTGCGGCGAGGCGCGGTCCCCTTCGCCTGCACGGACACCGCGGCCATCAGCCCACCACCTCTTCGATGATCTTGACCTGTGGCTCAACATCGGCAACCAGCGAACCCAGGATGGCTTCCGCCCCACCGCCGCGACTCCGCAAGATGCGCCACGCGAAGAGGATCATGACGACCTGGGCGGCGGAGATGAGGGTCGAGATCGCATTGATGACGGGAAGGTTGGCTGAGTTCCTGAGCGTGCCGTAGGCCCACACCGGGAAGATCTGTTGGAACCCGATCGTGAAGTAGCTGATCTCGAAGTTGTTGAACGACCACGTGAACGCGAAGATGCCGGCCGCCGCCAGCGCGGGCGTGATGTGCGGCATGATCACGTACCGGAGCACCTCCATCCGCGATGCCCCCAGATCGATCGCGGCCTCCTCCTGCGTCTTGTCGAACCGCAGGAGCTGGGCCGACACGATGGCGGTGACCAGCGGGAACGTGCAGACGATCTGCGTGGCCACCACCGTTCGCAGCGAAAGATGGAAGAACCCCATGATCTTCTGGAGTTGCGCGAAGAACAAGAGGCCGGCGATGCCGATGACGAGCCAGGGCAGGATGAGCGGCGCGGCCACGAGGCCGCTGACCAGGCCGCGGCTCTTGAACCGGAACCGTGTCAGCGCGAACGACATCAGCGTTCCCACGACCAGGCAGGTCGGTGCGACGATGAGCGCCACGATCGTCGAGTTGACGAGCGAGGCGCGCAGATCCGAGTTATTCCACGCCTCCGGATACCACTTCGTCGTGAAGCCAGCCCAGGGCAACGAGATGATCTGCGACTTGTTGAACGAGAAGACCGCGAGCAGTACGAGGGGCCCGTAGAGCACCACCATGGTGACCCCGATGAACGCAACCCTGGCGCCGCGACCCACCCGGCGGCGCCAGCGGATCGACGCCGGTGCCAGGGAGATCGGCGGGGCCGCCTGCGGCGCGGTCGGGGCGATCGCCCCCACTAGGCCGCCTTCACCTCCTGCCAGACCTGGGTCCACGCTTGCCGATCGGCGGGCGGACTGGCGGGGATCGCGTTCGCGTAGCTATAGGGCGCGTTCAGCGATGCCTGCTGGATGATGTCGGCCGGCGCGTGCTTGAGGACCAGTTCGTTGGCGACCTGATAGCTCCAAGTCTTCGCTTCGAACAGCTCCTGGTGCCAATCGAGGTACCAGTTGATGAGGGCGTATGCGGCGTCGAGGTTCGAGGCACCGGTCTGGATGCCGTACCCGCAGGTCCAGAGCATCTGCCCTTCCTTGGCGGGGACGAACTTCACGTTGTAGCCCTCGCGCTGAAGGATCTGCGCGTTGCCCGGATAGCCGGAGGCGATCACGACCTCCCCGGACTTGAACAGACTCGTGATGTCCGAGTCGGATTGCCAATAGGTGCGGAACTGACTCTTGTTCGCGATCAGGTAGTTCTTGACGGTATCGAGTTGATCACTGGTCATGTTGATCGGATCGGTGATCCCGTTGGCGAGCGCACCGATGTCGATCGCCGTGGTCGAGTTGTCCTCGATGGCAGCACGCCCCTTATAGACGGGGTTGAATAGGTCGGTCCACGAGGTGGGCGGGGTCTTGATAACGTCGGCGTTGTACATGAGACCGGCGGTTCCCGCATCTACCGGGATCATGTACGTCTTGCCGCCCACCACCACCCCCGGAAGGGTCTTCATAGCGGGGAACACGTTCTTCCAATCCGGGATCCGGCTGAGATCGAGCGGCTGGTAGAGACCGTCCTGCACCATCGTGAGGGTGTTCTCGTCCACGCAGCTGTTCACGACGTCCGCCTGGAAACCGGCCTGCATCTTCGCAACGGCCTCGTCCCCGTTGCCGAACGCGGATGTCACCAGGTTCACGTTCGGGTATTGGGCGCGGAAGGGTTTTATGTAGGCCGGCGCGAAGCCGTCCGAGTAGGCGAAGAGACGGAGCGTGCCGGACAACGCCGCCGGCGCACCCCCGCTGGAGGTCGGTGAGGCCGAACTGCCACCAGAACACGCCGCCCCGACCGTGAGGAACATCGTGGCAGCAAGACACTTCAACGCTCGGCTCATCCTCATCGCCTCCTCCTGATGTTGGCCTTCGCGAACCTATGCCCACGCCTTCAGGTTGTCAACAGTTGACTGTCTGCCACTTAGCGTCGCCTCGTCTCGATGTAAGAGGAGATGAGATCCCCCGCGTGATCGCAGTGGGCCTCGGCGATCCGCGCGGCCTCATCCGCATCCCCGGACTCGATCGCCTCGACCAGCGGCAGATGCTCGTTCGCGACCTGGTTCAGCGACTG
>JBBRTK010000126.1:0-7044 GCA_038244455.1 Actinomycetota bacterium | reverse complement strand
GCGGTCCCGACCTCGCGGTCCAGGCGATGAAGGTCGGACTGGTCGACGAGTGCAACCTATTCGTTGCACCCATCGTGGTGGGAAGCGGCACGAGCGGTGGCGCCTCCACCGAGCGGTGAGCGAACCCGCTTAGCTAAACGTTCCGCTTTCTCTTCCTCTGCGACCTGCTGCTCCATGTTGGGTAGGAAGCGGGCATTGACAACGGTCTTGATCGCGCGGCCGGTTGGCTCGATCACCCGATAGGCTCCCGCCGGGAGGATGGCCGAGCGGACGAAGGCGACGGTCTTGAAAACGGTCTCGCAGGGCCGTTAGTGGCAGCGCCACCGCCCGGCGCGAGCGCCGGGTCTTCGGGTCCTCGAAGACCGGACCCGGATCCAGGCCCTGCAGCGAGCGCCGCACGTGGGCGACCACGAGATCGGCGTCGAGGTCAGGCCGAGGATCTCGCCCCGGCGCATACCCGTTGAAAGGGCGATCGCGATCGGGAGCTCGAGCTGGTGACCCTTAGCCGCACCGAGGATCCGGCCTGCCAGTTCGGCGCCGATCACCCCCGGCTCGGCTCGGTCTGGGTCAGGGGAACGATGGAGTTGGTCGCTCAGATCGACCCGACCACCAATCGCGTCGTTGCACGCTTCGGCGAACCATCCGCCGGCAGTGCGAGCGTCGTCGCCGTCGACGGCCAGCTTTGGATCTCGGCTGGTGCCGAGGGCGCCCTCTACAGGATGCCCCTCGCCTAACGCGCTGAGGCCGACATCCAGGCGGGCCAACGTTCCCTCATGCGAAGGCTCACCGCAAGCGCATGCTCTTCCGCCAATGCACGACTCTGAACCTCATCAACCCCGAGGCTGTCGATCAAGTCGCCCGCGCTGGCGAATGCACGCCTCCGAACCTCCCGGAACTCTTCGATCGAACCAATCTCCTGGTCGCCGAGGTCGTCCGCCATTGCGAGCAACCGTGCTCTGCCGGACCGAAACACCTCATCCATCCTTGTGACTCTAGCCTGCTCCATTCCAGCCTGTCCGTTCGAACGCTGAACAGTGGCGGGCGGCCACGCCGTCATCCAGCCCGTGGGGGCACGATCTATCGATAGGGCGGGACGGCCTTGGCTCCCACGGTGCTCACCAGCCGGTGGCTCGGAGAGCAATCTCCATCCTCGACCGCTCCGGAGCCATTAGGCTCCCACCTGGGAGGATGGCCGAGCGGACGAAGGCGACGGTCTTGAAAACGGTCTCGCGCCTCTTCCAGCTCGGGACTCCGCGGTATTTGTTTCCTTCCTTACACGAGGAATCCAACGCAGGAAGTGCAGAAACCGTTGTCCACACCGTAACGTTCCTAGTCCGGTCGAGACCGGCGCTTCAGTCGCCGATCAGGGAGGCCGCGATGAGCCTCATCAGCAAGCAGATCAGGGAACACCGGCAACGAACGATCGCGATCGTGGTTGCGGGGCTGGTGGCAGCGGGCCTCGGCCTTTACTGGTTCTCACCGCAGAGCGCGCTGATCAACCGAAGCGTCAACGAGCCCCTCCCTTCGACCCAGGCGGGAGCCGGCGGCGGGAGCACAACCGGCGTCGTCCTGGCGGAAGGAAGCTTCGCCGGTATCGAGCATGAGACCTCAGGCAAGGCCTCTCTGATCGATCTCGGCGGTGGGCGAGTCTTCCTGCGGCTCGAGGGGTTCAAGACGCTCAACGGGCCCGACCTGCGCGTGCGCCTCTCCACCGCACCAGCGGGCGGTGATCCGGCATCGTTCGACGCTTCGTCCATCAACCTCGGCGGCCTGAAGGGCAACATCGGTGATCAGAACTACGAGCTTCCCGCGGGCGCCGATCCCTCCCGCTTCGCCAGCGCGGTGATCTGGTGCCGCCGGTTCTCCACCGCGTTCGGCGCGGCCCCACTCACGCAGATCCCAGCACCGGGAAGGTGAGAGGTGTCGCGACGGTTCCTGGGCAGCTTCGCGATCCAGATAACGGTGGCCATGGTGGCGCTGGCCTGCCTCGTGCTGGGCACGCTCACCGCGTTCGGACTCACGCGCCTCCGGTTTCGCGGACGGGGCGTGATCGCGGGGCTCGTCGGCGCGCCGCTGATCCTGCCGTGGCTCGTGATCGGCCTCTCGGCGCTGATGGCGTACGGCCGCCCGAACATCGACCGGAGGTGCATGTGCGGCCATTCATCCGTAACGTCGTGATCGATTGTCTGGACGCGACCAGCCTGGCCGCCTTTTGGGCGGCGGCCCTGGGATGGGAGCCCGAGCCGATGACGGCAACATCGCTCGCCGACGGGCGCACGTCGGTCACCCTGGTGGACCCTTCGGACCGGGGGCCGCGTCTCTACTTCCAGACCGTTCCGGAGTCGGGGTCTGGGAAGAACCGGCTCCACCTGGATCTCAACGTCGAGGATGCGGAGCTGGAGGCACGGCGATTGGTGTCATTGGGTGCGCGCGATCCGCGTCCGTTCACCGATACGCTCGACGGGGTTGTGGAGCGCTGGATCGTGCTCGAAGATCCCGAGGGGAACGTCTTTTGCATCCAGACGAATGGTTCCCCCGAGCTTCCCTGAGCGGACCTAGACGGCGGCCCAGCGCTCGGCCCGCTTCCCGAGCTCGTCCATCACCCTCCGAAAGCCAACGCCTTCGCCGAGCGCTTCGTGTGCACCGGCCGCACCGCGGGGTCGATCTCGCCGCACCGGACACGCTGGGTGTCTCCCAGATCCCGGTTCCCATCGGACGGATCCGACGTCAGAAGGTACTGGGCGGACTGATCAGCGAGTGCTACGGGTCGCCGCATGATGGATCCGAGTTTTCGACCCCTTAAGGGGTGGTCCCCTCCGGGTATGGGAACACGGCGACAATGGAGACGTCGCTGTAGCTCGCTGAGGCATCCCCCGCTTGCATGATGAGGGTGACGATCTTCATCCATGGAGCCGGAACGGACACCAACACCTACACAATCCTGAACTCCTTCACTTGTTGCTCATAGAGGACGTAAAACCGTGATGCTGAGAACCGATGATCGATTCATGAGGCGAAGGAGCGATCTGATGACCTCGGCGCTTATGCGTACAGCGCTGTATGTGCTTCCTGTCCTTGCGCTCGCCGCTTGTGCTCAGGCGGATGCCACACCCAGGGCGGCTCAATCATCCGCCGGTGGGCAGGCATACCAGGAGTCCACAGGTGCAGAGAGCACCTTGAGGACCGCATTTGCTGCAGTAGGAGTCGTCTTTGACGACAACTCGAAGAGCTTCGAAGGTGTAACGCTGGATGCCTTCGCGAACGTCGAGCCGGACGCATGCTTCGTCGATGACACTGGTCGGGCGGGGCATGCGGCGCCTCGGGCGGCACCACCGTCTTCGCTGCCTGGAATAGCGGTGCCTTCGGGGCCGCGACCTCAGATGGCGCCGGCGGCTGCCTCTACATCCGCTACGGCGGGAACGATAGCGTTCAATACGGGAGCGGATCAGAGTGCACCGGAGCGGCTGCCCTGAAGGCCTCGGCAGACTCCTGGGTAGGCAGTCAGTCGGGCTAGTCCTGGTCCGCCCTGGCTCCTCAAACTCTTCCCCGCGGCTGGATCAATCGTCCGTATTTGGGCCCACGGCCGGATCGGAACGGGGCCCCTCACCGGGCGTCCCGCGCTACCGGGCGTCCGCGCCGGATGCCGCCGAGGGGAGAACCTCGATATTCCATGTTCGGCTTCCCGTCGACGGTTTTGGAAGACCTCGCCTCTATAAGGGACGTACCGCTCAATCTCCGGGTCGGGCTCCCGCGAACGCGAGCCGCACTTCGGGCTCGGTAAGCGCTTCGAACGCGCCGTGAGCAAGCCGGGCGGGATCGAGAGCCAAGGGCCTGCGAAGAGGGGCCGGAGTTGGCGGCCAGTCAACGGTCTCGTGCGTGCCACCGAGGACCCGTTCGAGCCGATAGGCTCCCACCTGGGAGGATGGCCGAGCGGACGAAGGCGACGGTCTTGAAAACCGTTGATGGGGCAACTCATCCGTGGGTTCGAATCCCACTCCTCCCGCCCAAGATTCAGGGCCCTCACCAAGGAAGATGGCGCTCATCTAGCCTTTACTTGTGAGATCGCGTAGTAAAGGATATCAACTAGCCTTTACTGACCGGCCCACTCTTGAAAGGAACGAGGCTCATGCGCGGGACTTTCGTTGAAAGGACTTGGCAATCGAACCCAGCGCTGTACGCCCCCGCTCGCTACCGCAAGGCGTGCTCCTACAACGCCTTCATTCCGGAACCGATGAGGGGGTTTGACCCTTCCTTGTCGGGAGCGATCGCCGGAGTCGTTTCAGATGCTGAGAGAGCGATCTCCGACCTGAACCGGATCGCCGGGCCTGAGCTGGACCCACTCGCGAGGCTCTTGCTGCGCACCGAATCGATCGCATCCTCAAGAGTCGAAGGCATGCAGGTCGACGCGCGATCGCTGGCCCGAGCGGAAGCCAACCAAGACACAGGTCGTCGCGTTGGATCGGATGCGGCAGAGATCCTGGCCAACGTCGACGCGATGCAGCTGGCCATCGAACGGGCGTCTTCAACGAACGCGATTCGCGTCGACGACATCGTCGCCATCCACAACGTCCTCATGGCAAATGCTCCGAATCGGGCAACCGCGGGCCGCGTTCGCGACTCGCAGAACTGGATCGGTGGAAACAACTACAACCCTTGTGGAGCCGACTTCGTGCCGCCACCGTTCGAGGAAGTCGATCGGCTGCTGCGTGATCTTTCAGCGTTCTGCAACGAGGACGCGCTTCCTCCATTGCTCCACGCCGCGGTCGCTCATGCTCAATTCGAGACGATCCATCCGTTCGAGGACGGGAATGGGCGAACCGGCCGAGCACTGATCCAGGTCGTCCTTCGCCGCCGCAGTCTCGCCCCGGCCTTCGTCCCGCCTATCAGCGTCATCCTTGCTCGAGAGAAAGATCGGTACATCAACGGGCTGACCCTGTTCCGCGAAGATCGGATCGACGAATGGCTGGAAATATTCGCGGTCGCTGCCCATCGAGCCGCGGATCTGGCAAGGCGCTACACGAAACGAGTTGCGGAGATGCAGGCGCGTTGGCGGACGCGGCTTCGGCAGGGCTCGAACCCACGGTCTGACGCCGCCGCCTGGGCCATCATCGACGTGCTCCCGGCACACCCCGTCCTGACCGTGCCCGTTGCGGTTGCGGCGACCAAGCGAACGAAGCCCGCCGTCACCAATGGTGTCGACGAGCTCGAGCGTGCAGGCGTGCTCGATCGGCTCGGTGAATCGACGCGCAATCGGGCGTGGGAGGCCGAAGGCTTGCTAGATCTCATGGTGAGCCTTGAGAGCGGTCTGGAGTGAATCACCGTCTTGAAAACCGTTGATGGGGCAACTCATCCGTGGGCTCGAATCCCACTCTTCCCGCCCTGCGGCTCGGCTCGTGCATCGAGGGCCGAAACTGTACTTTTTATGGTCCGAACTTGTAGCCTCCATCCGCCCGAAATAGTAGTGTTCAAACATGGTTATCGCTTCAGATGCCTACTCGCGACGGGTCCTTGACGACGAGCTCGACATCCTCCTCCGAGCGGTTCCGGCCGTCGCTGTCGAGGGAGCGAAGGCGGTTGGCAAGACCACGACTGCCCTGCAGCGAGCTTCCACCGTGCGGCAGCTGGACGACCCGGGACAGCGAGCCGTGGTCGAAGCGGACCCGGCGAGGGTGGTGGCAGGCTCGGAGTCGATCCTCATCGATGAATGGCAGTTCGTTCCCGCGGTCTGGGATGCGGTGCGCCGCGCTGTTGATTCCGGTGCGCCTGCCGGACGATTCCTTCTTACCGGCTCCGCGTCACCGACCCGGACGGGAACGCACAGCGGTGGCGGTCGCATCGTGAGCGTGCGCATGCGCCCTCTCTCGCTGGCCGAACGGCTGGATGAGCGACCAACGGTGAGCCTGGCGGAACTTCTTCGGGGCGAGCGACCGACGATCGAAGGTGCCACGACCTTGACGCTGGTTGACTACGCTGAGGAGATCCTGCGCTCCGGGTTTCCCGGCCTGAGGGGGCTTAGCGACCGCCCGCTTCGTGCGCAGCTCGACGGATACCTGCAACGCGTCGTGGACCGAGATTTTCCCGAGCTTGGGCATCTCGTGAGGAACCCCGGAGGACTCCGTCGGTGGATGGCAGCCTACGCAGCGGCGACGGCGACGACTAGTTCGTTCGAGAAGATCCGTGCGGCCGCGACCGGCGGCGACGATCGGAAGCCATCCCGAAGCGCGATCATGCCCTACCGAGACGTGCTGGAGCGCCTCTTCATCATCGATCCGCTCCCCGGTTGGAAGCCGTCCAGAGGCCACATCGCGGAGCTCGCGCTCCCGCCGAAGCACCACCTGGTTGATCCTGCCCTCGCTGCGCGCCTGGTCGGAGCCTCCGCGGGGTCGCTGTTAGATGGACGCCCGGCCGGCCCGAAGACCCCGCGTGATGGGACGCTACTCGGCGCCTTGTTCGAGTCGCTCGTGACGTTGTCCGTCCGTGTCTACGCTCAGGCTGCAGAGTCGCGGGTGTCGCACTTCCGAACGCATCGCGGTGATCACGAGACCGATCTGATCGTGGAACGCGACGATGGCTGTGTCGTCGCGATCGAGGTGAAGCTCGGCACGACACCGGATGCCGATGCCGTTCGCCACCTGAAGTGGCTCGACGAGAAGCTCGGGGACGAACTGCTCGACTGCGTCATCATCACGACCGGCGCGGACGCATATCGACGCCAGGACGGGATCGCGGTCGTCCCGGCGGCGCTCCTCGGCCCGTAGCCGGTGTTCTGCTCGTGTCGTCCGGATCTTCGCATTCGGGTATCCCGTACCGTCTTGAAAACCGTTGATGGGGCAACTCATCCGTGGGTTCGAATCCCACTCCTCCCGCTCTGACCTGGGGTTTTTGTCTGCGCGACACCTTCAAGCAGTAGAACGATGCATCACATGGGGTACTGGACGCACCGACAACGACATGATGCGTGGAGTGACGGACCAAAGTGGCTGGCGAAACGAAGGATCGGAGAGCGCATGAAACCGACGAATCGTCCGGATGGCGAGGCCGCTT
>JBBRTK010000125.1:0-7132 GCA_038244455.1 Actinomycetota bacterium | reverse complement strand
TGGGGTCCCGGCGTGGGATCGAACGCGCCCGCCTCGATCGCGCGGAGGCGCTCCAGCACGCGCGCCCGCACCTGCGCGGGATCGCCCATCGGGTGCGTCACTTCGTCCGGTCCCGCCAAGTAGAGATAGGTGAGGGCGACGTCTCCGGGACGCTTGCGCCAGATCTCCACGCACGCCAGGCCGTAGAGGTCCAGCTGCAATCCCGCGACCCCATCGTCCTGCCCGGGCTTGCGTCCGGTCTTCCAGTCCACGACCTCCCACGGCGAATCCAGATCGTTCCCGTAGACGGCGTCGATGCGACCGCTCACCGTGAACCCCTCCAGACGAAGCAGGAATGGCCGTTCGGCGAACAGCGGCGTCCGGTCCGCGAACCGAGAGGTGAGGAACGCCTCCTGCAGCCGCGCGACCACCCCCGGCTCGCCGGATAGTTCCTCGGAGGTCAGGTCGGGCGCTGCCTCGGCCTCCAGGAGCGAGGTCTGACCGGCGCCCCGTCGTTCGATCCAGCGATGCACCTCGGTCCCGCGCCGCGCCGCCGGACCGCTGAACCTGGGCAACGGACGGACGGTTGTCCAGTAGAAGCGTTTCGGGCAGCGGGCGAAGTCGACCACGCCGCCCACGCTCACCTTCGTGGGCGAACCAACGACCCCAGACTGGTCGGCCGCTTCGCGATCCACCAGGTGGCGTGCCAGGGAGCGGGTGTCGGCGGCCAGCGCGCCGAACCGTTCGCGCTCGGCGGGCGCGAGCGCCTCCAGCAGCTCCGGCTGCACCCCACCGGCTTGCGCCGCGTCCAGCGCCGCGCGCCGCCACCCGCCCGCGAACACGTCGTCGGCCTCGGCGGGCCGCGCCGGCTCGGGCCAGGGCCGGACCGATCCCAACCGGAAGCCGAGCAGCGGGTTCTGGTCCCCCACTTCCCCGCTGGGCCGGCTCACGTGAGCGCCGGCCTTCTCGCCCCAGTCCGCCAGCTCGTGGAAGAACTCGCTGGGGCCGCGCGCATCGATGTTCTCCCCGTACCACTCCGACGCGCTCACCCACAGAGACTTCCGAGCGCGAGTGAGGGCGACGTACATGGTCCGGCGTTCCTCGATGACCTCCTGCTTCTGCAGCGCGTCCTTGAAGTGACTGAGCACCCCATCGAACCGCGGAAGGATGGCCGCGTCCCCGCGCAGCTCGAAGTCGAGTGACTTGCCGCGTTCGGCCGGGTTCTGCTGGATCCGCTTGGACGGCATCCGCCCGTTCGCCACCCCCGGCACGAACACATGGTCGAACTCCAAACCCTTGGCCACGTGGATGGTCATGACCTTCACGGCGTCGTCGTCGGAGAGCTGGACCGGCGCCCACTCCTCCTTCTCCAGGCGCTCGACGGAGTCCACGTAGTCCAGGAACGCGCCGAGCGTGAGGCCCCCTTCCACCGGCTCGAAGGCATGCACCTGATCGATGAACGACGCCAGGTTCCGGCGCCGCGCTGCCGCCGATCGCTGATCCAGGTCCGCGTCCAGCTCGGTCAGGAGCCCGGTGCGGCGGATGACCTCGCTCAGGAACTCCCCGACGGGTCGGCGCGCCTCCGCGCGAAGTTCGTGGAGTTCGTCGCGGAACTCCTGGAGGCGCGCGCGCCCCTCATCCGACAAGCCCTCGACCTGGTCCAGGCGTTCCAGCGCCTCGGCGAACAGGAACGGGTTGGATTCACCCTCCTCCTCGTCTTCGTTGATGAGGCGCCGTGTCTCCGTCTTGGCGACGGCGGCGACCAGCGCCAGGTCTTTGTAGCCGACGCGGTAGCGAGGTCCCAGGAGGACGCGCGCCAGCGCCACCGATGCCATCGGATCGAAGGCGGACCTCGCGTACGCCAGCACCTCGATGATCTCGGGGAGCTTCAGCAGCCCGGCCAGGTTCACGATCTCGACCGGGATATCCCGCTCGCCGAACGCCCGCTGCACGCTCTCGAAGAACCTGGACGTGCGGCACAGGACCGCCACGTCGGACCAGTCGGCGCCGCCTTCGTGCAGGTCCAGGATGCGGTCGGCGATCCAGCCGGCCTCGGTGTGCTCATCCAGGTGCGCCACCACGTGCACCTCGCCCTGGCCGTTGGCATCCCAGGCCACGAGGCGCTTCCCGGGGTCGGGGCGCTGCGAGGCGGGGAGGGAACCGATGATGGTGTCGGCTGCCGCCAGGATCCTGGACCCGCTGCGGAAGTTCGTATAGAGGGGCAGGCGCCGCGCTGCCACGCCGTCGGACCGCGCGAACTGCCGCGGAAACTCGAAGAGGTTGAACAGGGAGGCGCCGCGCCACGCGTAGATGTTCTGATCCGGGTCTCCGACCGCGGTGACCGGGTGACCGTTGCCGAAGACCTCCCACATCAACAGGGCTTGCGCCACGTTCGTGTCCTGGTACTCGTCCAGCAGGACGGCCTCGAACCGGGCACGGTAGTCGCGCGCGACCTCGGGGTGGGCGCGCACGACCGCGAGCGCCTGCTCGATCTGGTCGCCGTAGTCGATGACGCCCTTCTCGTGCTTCAGGCGCCGGTAGATGGCCCCGGCCTGGGCCAGTTCGATCCGCTCCAGGCTGGACTTGTATGCGCGATCGGAGCGGTGGTCCTTCAGCGCCTCCAGCCGCGCGATGTTGAAGTCGATGATCTGCTGCGGAGAGACCAGGTGGTTCTGGGCTTGATCGTCCAGATCCAGGATCTTCGACACCACCGAAGGCTGCCATTCCACCTTCACGTGCTGGAAGTCCGTCATCTCCTCGAGGACCTGGCCGCATAGATCGCTCCGCTGAGCGGGGGAAAGCACGCGCCGTCCGGGTTCGATACCGGCGAGCGTGCCATACCGTTCCAGGATCTGGGCGGCGAACCCGTGGTAGTTCAAGATCTCCGGTTCCTCGCCCTCCGGGAGATCGACCGCCGCCAGCGCATGGCGAACCTTGGCCCGCAGGTTCTCCGTGGCCTTGTTCGTGAAGGTCAGGCAGAGCACGTTCCCCGGACGCACGCCGGGATTGGCTGCAACGTCACCTTCGGGCGAGATCCGGCCGATGGCCGCGAGCGCCAGGTAGACCACGCGCGCGGCCATGACGCTGGTCTTGCCCGACCCGGCGCCTGCGATGAGGACGTAGGGCTCAAGCGGCATGCTGATCGCGTCCCACTGTTCGCCGGTGATCTCCTGGACGCCGCCCATGGCGGTCAGGATCTCGGGCGGCACATCACGCCGCATGGTCATGGGGCCACCACCTGATCCACCGGGAACAGCTGGCTGCCTTCAGGGAACAGCGGGCAGAGCGTCCGGTATTCGCAGAAATGACAGTCGGCGTAGGGGTTGGGGGAGTAGACACCGGTTCCGTTCAGGTCCTGCATCCGCGCGATGAGGCCGCTGAGGCGCTCGCGCATCCGCTCCGCGTAGGCCTCCTCCTGGCCCTCGCTGATGACCCACTTGCGGTGTTCGATGCGTCCGTCGCGCCAGTTGCCCTTGAGGTAGGAGAGCTCGACCATCTTCACCGGCTGGTACTGCTGCAGTTCCTCGGCCTCTTGGACGGCCAGGTAGTAGATGCCCAGCTGGAGGCTGTCCTCCGCCTTGGGAGCCCGGCCCGCGTTGCCGCTCTTGAAGTCCGTGATGGCGCTCCCACCCACGGCGGGTCCGATCCGGTCGATGTACCCGATGACCTTTACCCCGTCGTAGTCGAACTCGAAGTACTGCTCGATGGCGGTCGCCGGCGTCTCCGCGTAGCTGTCGAACCAGTTACGAAGCATCTTCGTTTTCGCGACATAGCGGAACGCCTCGCTGACGGCCCTGGAGGGGAACTCCTGGTGGCGCCACCGCGCATCCAGCGCGGCCGTCATGGCCTGCGGCGACTTCTCCAGCTCGCCCTTCTCGGCCTCTTCGATGAGCTTGTGAACGGTCTTGCCGACCCACGCGTGGTAGCCGCCGGGGCGGCCGAGCCCGAGTTCGTTGCGAAGGACGTGCTGGAGTTCGCAGTTCTCCAGGGTGCTCAGCTTGGAGAAGCTGAGGTGGAAGGTCTGGTGGAGCGGGCGGCCCGTCTCGGACCAATCGCGTTGGAACCACCATCGGGCCGGGTCCACGCCCAGGGCAACCAGGCCCTCCATCGCCGAGAGCCGGTCGGGCGCTCCGCCTGCAGGATCGGCCAGGGTTCGCCGCCAGAGGGCGGCCGCCTCGCGGACCGAAACCGGTTCGTGGAACGGGCCCTGGGGCGCCGGAACCCAGGCGGCTTTCAACTCTTCGACGAACCGCGAGCGGGCGGCTGGTTCGCGTTCCGCGTGGGGGTCGCTCGCCAGGAGGACCACATGGCGTCGCGCGCGCCCCAGCACCATCCGGAAGAGGCGGCGTTCGTCTTCCAGGCGCGCCCGGTTCCGGTCCGCCTGGCTGATGGGCCGATCCAGTGCGGCCAGGTCGAACATGGGCTCGGGACGCGAGAGGCTGGGGAAGTTCCCCTCGACCGCACCCGCCACCAGCACCGAATCGAACTCCTGGCCGACGGCGCCGTGCGCGGTGAGCACCTGAACAGCGCTCGGACGGATGCGGTCCCAGGCGCTGCTGCCGGGACCGTGTTCCCCTGTCTCGAGAGCGGCGAGGAACGCCGAGGTGCTGGGGTCGGCGCCCTCCCCGGCGTCCGCGACGGCCGACGCGAACGACACAACGGCATCCAGGTCGCGCCGCGCGTCCTCGTCGTGCTCGGCGCGCGTGACCAACCGGCGGGACGACGGCAGGTCGCGCCATAAGATCGCGAACGCGTCCAGCACGGACCGATCGGCGAGGGCCGCGGCGGCGCCCAGGACCGCGCCGACCTCCCGGATGCCGGTGGCTTCCTGGGCGGTCAGTCCTTCCGTCTGTTCCAGCGCGGTGGCGGCGCTGCCGGTGCTGGCCTGGGCCACCCGCATCAGGCCGCGCGCAACCGCGGGCGAAAGTCCGACCAGGTCCGAGGTGAGCACCGATCCGATGAGGTCCGCGCGTTCGCTCTCATCGGTGGCGCGGATCCATCGCAGCGCCAACACATACGGGAACGTGGCGGGCTCGGCGCCGAGCGAGAGCCCGCGCTCGGGGACGACGCGAGGGATCCGCGCGTCGTCGAGGGCGCGGAGCAGGCCCCCAAGGTGCGCGCCCTGCCGGCGAACCACCACCGCCAGCGACCCCCACGCCACGTCCTCCTCCACGTGCAGGCGCCGGAGTTCGCGGGCGACGGCGGTGTGCTCCTCGGAGGTGTGCGCCGCGTGCCACGCCTGGAGCGTCACAGGTTGACTCCCGGTGCGGCGATTCGTCGCCAAGATGACCGTTTCCGCCCCCGAGAACGTCTGGTCGAATCGCCGGAGCGGCACGTCGCTGGAGCCCTGGAACGAGAAGATGTGTGCATCCGGATCGCCCGCGGCCACCACGCTGCCCGCACCCAGTCCCGCGGCCAACGCTTCCGCCGCCAGCGTCACGTCCTGGTAATCGTCGATCATCAGGTGGTCGAACAGGGACGGTCCTTCGCCCGCCACCCGCGCGGCTCGCTGGACCAGGCCCGCGAAGTCCACCACGTTGAGGCCGTCCACGACCTCCTGGTATTCGCGGTAGAAACGGGCGAGTTCGACCCAGCCCGTGAGCCCTGCGGCGACGGCGCGCTCCTGGATGTCCTCCGGGGTCCGCAGCGACTCCTGCGCCCGCGAGAGGAACTGGCGGACCTCATCGGCGAACGCGCGCGTTTCCAAGAGGTGTCCGTAGGCGGGCCAGGCGGCCGGATCCTGGTTCGCCAGGAGCTCACGAACCCGCGCGAACTGATCCGCGGCCGACAGCACCGTCGGCGGTTCCGCGTACCCGAGCTTGGGGAACCGTTCGGCCAGCACATGGAACGCCAGCCCGTGGATGGTGAAGACGTGGAGCGTGGGCAGGGAGCCTTGAAGTCGTTCCAGCAGGAGCGTCACTGCCTGGTCCCGGGCGCGGCGCGAACCCACGACCAACGCTACGCGCTCTGGGTCCGCGCCGGCATCGATGAGCGCGGCCAGGCGTTCGCGGAGCGTGGTGGTCTTCCCGGTTCCTGCCGAGCCGGTCACCAGCAGGGCGCCGCGCCCATGCTCGAGGACCGCGCGCTGCAGAGGGTCGGGGCTGAACGAGGGGTTCACGAAGGGGATGCTACTCGCACGTACCGACACGGCGGGTGGACGGCCGGGCCGCTAGCGATCTGGCCGCGGGGGGATGCCCCCGCCGCCCGCCGCGACGCCTTCGTCACCCATGACCGTCCGCTCGTACCAGCGGGTGATCTCGGTCGGACCGATGGCGCCGACCAGCGCTCCGTCGCGGAGCACCAGACCTTCCAGTCCGTTCAGCCAGTCCGCCACCATGTCCAGCGACTCGTCCTCCCGGAAGACGGGGGTAAGGTCCAAGGGAGCCATCCCGTCCCGGACGGGCCGCATGGGATCGCGGCTCCCCACCTTCCTCGCGCTGGCGACCGACACGGTTCCGATCACCCGCCCTTGATCGACCACGGGGAACGCGTCGTGGGGAGCGGCGCGGAGGTACCGCTCCAAGGCGTCCTGGAGGCTCATGCCGGCAGGTACGGCCGTCGGCGCCGCCCGCATCGCGTCCGCGGCCGTGCCCTTCGCCAGCTGTTCCTGTGCCCGGACCCGCGCCTCGGTGCTTCGTCCGGTGGCCACGAGCGCGAACGCAACGATGAGCAGGAACAGGCCGTAGCCACCGCCCGTGGTCAGCTGCTGGTAGGCCAGCAACCCGACGCCGATCCCAACGGCGGTACCCACGTAGCCGCTCACCCGCTGCGCGCTGCTGCGGCTGCCGGTGATCCGCCACACGATCGCCGTCAACATCCGGCCGCCATCGAGCGGCAGGGCCGGCAGCGTGTTGAAGATCGCGAACAGCAGGTTGAGCCCGGCCAGCTGGAGCACCACGTCGCGAACGGTGCCGTGCAGGGATCGCGCGATCAGCCAGAACGCGCCGCTCATCACCAGGGTGCTGGCCGGTCCCGCCGCCGAAACCAGGAATTCGGCCCCCGGACCCCGGGAGTTCGCCCGCGTCTCCGTTGCCCCGCCGAAGAACATCATCGTGATCCCACGCACCGGGATGCTCAGGCGCCTGGACATCCACGCGTGCGCCAGTTCGTGCACGAACACAGCCCCGAAGAACGGCCCCACGAACAGCATCGC
>JBBRTK010000124.1:0-7136 GCA_038244455.1 Actinomycetota bacterium | reverse complement strand
TAGCCGTGCGCCGTGGTGAGCCGCTGCCATTCCACCGTCAAAGGCCGGTGTCGCTGGAGATCGCGGAACGCGCCGAAGTCGCAGAGCACGTCGAAGCGGTACTGCGTTCGCTCCCAGGCCCTGCCGGGCTTGTGGCGCCGGTTCTCGCGGTCACCGACGCTCGCCGCCAGGATCTCGGTGCGCTGCTCCGTGCTCATCGCTCGCACGAGGGTCAGGATCTGATCGTCGGGGAGATGGCTGGCTGCGTAGAGCACCGCGGCCGTGAGCTTGACCTCTCCGTCGGGGTCGAAGTCGGTCAGCGTGACCTCCGCTCGGGGCTCGGCCGCCGCGTCGCCGAGGAGTTTGGCGGCCAGGTGCTCGGTGGCCTCGCGGTTGGCCTGCCAGTAGGTGCCCCACGCGATGCCGCGCTCGGGGACGTCCACGCGCTTGAGGAACTCTGGGATGACCTTGCGGAGTTCGGTCAGGATCATCGCGCCGTACTCGCGCATCTCCGCCAGCGGATGCACGGCCAGCCGCATGATCAGCTGCTCGTAACTCTGACCGGTCGCGTAGATGCCGAGATTCGAACGGGTGGCGGCGGGGAGCAGCACGCGCAAGGTGTCGCACGTCTTCGCCATGATCGTTTGGTTGTAGACGAACTCGCTGTCGGCATCGGACTTGGGGAACCGTTCGCGCCAGAATGCGTCCAGCGGCCCGTACATCTGGCCGTAGGTGTTGAACACGGTGTCTAGGAACGCGTCGAACCCGGGCTGCAGGTCCGTCCCCTCGATCTCCGTGGGAACCGTTGCGCGCCAGCGGTCACCGGGGCGCCCGTCATAGCGCATGTAGCGCGTCGACTGCTCCAGATAGGCGGCCAGCCGCCCCCATTCCAGTGCCTTGCAGAGGAGCTGTGAGGACTGTTCGCAGGCCAGGTGTACGCCGCCCAGCTGCGCCACCGAGTCGTCTCCGTACTCCACGAACACCTTGTCGTAGAGCTTGTCCGCCCGCGCCGATCCAACGTTGCTCAGCGTCCCCGCGTCCGTCACGTCCTGCACGAACTCGTCCAGGAACAGCCGGCGCAGCGACTTCGTGCTCCGCGAATACCGGGCGAAGAGCGCGCCCTTCACCGCTTCGGGAAGGTTCGTCAGCGCGAAGACGGGACCGTCCAGGTTGGTGAAATGGGGCGCCAGCTGATCGCGCTCTGCGGGGGTGAACGCTTCGGCGGTGTACCACTGCATGGGGACTCCTACGGGGTCGGGCTGGGGGTGGGCGAAGGCGACGGCGGGTTCGTGTAGATGGTCACGGTGGTGCCGGGCGGTTGCGGACCCGGAGCGGGATCCTGTTCCGCGATGCGGCCGTTGCCGGGAGGGCAGGTGGCTTTGAAGGTCGTCGCAGGACCGCCGCTGACCGGCGTGAACCCCGCCTTCGACAGCTTGGACGTGGCGCTCCCGAGCGTGAGACACACCACGTTGGGCACGGTGACGGCGGCCGGACCGCTCGATGTAACGAAGCTCACGGTCGTTCCCTTCGCGACCGGCGTGCCGGAGGCCGGGTTCTGGCCGATGATCTGGCCGATGGGTGCGGTGCTGGGCGCCGTCGTCTCCGCCCCCGGCTTGAGGCTCGCCGCGATCAGGGCGGTGCGGGCTTGATCTGCGGTGAGCGTGCTGAGGTTCGGAACCGAGACCTGCTTGGCGGCCTTGGCGACCACGAGCGTGACCACGGCGTCGGTCTGGGTCGGCGTGGTCTCAAGCGGGTCCTGGGAGAGGACGGTTCCGGCGGTCTGGGTCGAGATCTTAGTGGTGATGACTGGGTCCTTCATGAACCCGGCCTTCTTCAACGCAGCGATCGCCGCCGTCTGGTCCAGCCCGACCAGTTTCGGCATGGGCTTCAGCGCCACCGACGGGCTGGTCTTGCCCCCCAGGAGGCCGTTCACGAGGAGGACGGCACCGCCGGCGATCACGCCGACCACCAAGATGCCGATGAGGATCCCGAGCCACACCTTCCGGCCCGTGCCGGGCGGATCGATCATCGGCGGCAGGACCTCGGTGGACCGCGGCCGGGAGATGACCTGTGTGGCCTCGCCCGCCAGGGGGAGCAGCGGCGTGGCCTCCACCTCCTGCCCCTTGCGAACGCGTTCCAGGTCCGCGCGGAACTCCGAGGCGTCCTGATACCGGTTGGCAGGGTTCTTCGCCAGGGCCCGCATGATCACGGCATCCAGGCGGGGCGGCACGTCCGGGTTGTGGACCGACGGGGGCTGGGGAGTCTCGTTCACCTGCTTGTAGGCAACCGCGACGGAGGAGTCCCCGACGAACGGCGGACGCCCCGCGAGCATCTCGTAGAGCACGGTTCCCAAGGAGTAGAGGTCGCTGCGCGCATCGACGGGCTGCCCCTTCGCCTGCTCGGGCGAGATGTAGGTGGCGGTGCCCATGACCACGCTGGTCTGGGGCGCGGTTTCGGGCCCGCTGACCATGCGGGCGATGCCGAAGTCCATGACCTTCACCGCGCCCTCGCGCGTGACCATGATGTTCCCGGGCTTGATGTCACGGTGGATCACGCCCTGTGCGTGCGCGGCCGTGAGGGCGTCGCACACCTTCTCCGCGACCTCGGTGGCCTTGACCGGGGTAAGGCGCTTCCCGCTCGCCAGGAACTCGGCCAGGGTTCGTCCCTCGATGAACTCCATGACGATGAACTGTGTGCCGCCGTCGGTTCCCGAGTCGTAAGTCGCGACGATGTTCGGATGGCTCAGGCGGGCCGCGGCCTGCGCCTCGCGCCGGAAGCGTTCGACGAAGCTGGCGTCGCGGGCGTACGGGGCGTTCAGCGTCTTGATGGCGATCGTGCGGTGCAGGGTTGTGTCGAACCCGCGGAAGACCTCGGCCATTCCGCCCGCGCCGATGCGGGCTTCCACGCGATAGCGCCCTCCGAGTACGGCCTCGCTCATGCTCCTCCTTGAAGCCACGCCTGGATGATCTGCTTGGCGATGGGGGCCGCCACGCGGCCGCCGGTGGCCTCGCTCCCCATGTTGCCACCGTCCAGCACGATAACCGCGACCGCGATGCTTCGGCCGTTGGCCGAGGCGAATCCCGTGAACCACGCGTGCGGGTTCGCGCTGGAGCCGTGGTCAGCCGTGCCGGTCTTGCCGGCCACCGTGATCCCGGGGATCTGGGCGTAGGTGCCGGTCCCGTGCGCCACCACGTTCACCATCATGGTTGTCAGGTCGGCCGAGACCTGGGGCGTCACGGCCTGGCCGAACGCCGTGCTCGGGAATCGTTGCACCACACGGCCCGAGCTGTCCCTGATCTCGCTGACCAGCTTGGGCTGCATCAGCACGCCGCCGTTTGCGACCGCGCCCGAGACCAGCGCCATCTGGAGTGGGTTCGCCAGGTCGTTGTCCTGGCCGATGGCGCTGATGGCCAGCGCCGGCTCGCGCGAGGCGAAGTAGGACGCGGCGGGGAACCGGCCGGCCGCCGACGTCACGCCGAAGGGCGGGTCGGAGAAGGGGATAGGGTTCTGTGGGCACGAGACCTGCGCGGGCGGGTTGATCGAACAGAACCCGAACGCCTGCGCCTGGGCCGAGAGCGCGTCCGCGCCGACCTTCAGCCCGATCTCCCCGAAGATCACGTTGCAGCTCTCGGTGAAGGCCTCGAGCATCGTGACCTGTGACGCGCCGCCGTTGCAGTACTCGCCGCCGAAGTTCTGGATGGTCGCGGTGCTGCCGGGCAGCTGCAGCGTGTGCGGGCTCGGCCAGATGCTCTGCTGGGTGAAGCCCGCGCCCAGCGCGGTGGCCGCCGTCACGATCTTGAATGTCGACCCGGGCGGGAACAGCTCGGCGTTCGCGCGGGGGAGCAGCGGCTGGTTCGGGTCCTTCGTCAACGTGTTCCACGCGTTGGTCTGGGTGGTCGAACTGGGATCGGAGAGCGCGCTCGGATCGTAAGCGGGGTTGGAGTACATCGCCAGGACGTCGCCGGTGGTGGGGTCCAGGGCGACCACCGCCCCCTGTTGCGTGCCCAGCGCCTGCTGCGCCAGGCGTTGGAGCGCCGGCTGCAGCGTGGTGATGACGGTGCCGCCCTTGCGCGGCCGTCCGAGTACCAGGTCCGAGAGCGTCGAGACCGCGAGCGATGGATCGCTCCCCGACAGGTACGGGTTCATCGAGTGTTCGAGTTCGCTGGTGCCGTAGACGCGCGAGTAGTAGCCGGTGATCTGGCCGAAGAGGTTCCCCTGGGGATAGAAGCGTTGGTACTTGTAGATGGAGGCGCCCTTCGCGCGCTTGCTGATGGCGATCGCGGTGCCGTCGGCGGCAAGGATGGGCCCGCGCTGGATCCGGTACTCGGCGATGTACTGCCGCGTGGCGTTCGCCGGGTTCTGGCTGATGGAACTCGCCGCGAACACCTGCACGTACGCGATCTGTCCGAACAACAGCGCGAACAGGGCGAGCAACCCGATGCCCAGTCGCCGGATGCGTCTGTTCATGCGCCATCCTCCACTGGGGCGGCTCGCTTCTTCTTCGAGATCCACAGAGGTTCTCTCGCCGGGCGGGGCTCGCGCGGCCTTCGCGTCTCGCGCGTCTCGCGCGTCCACGGTCCACCCGACACGCGCACCAGCAGCGCCAGGATCACGAAGTTCGCCACCAGGCTGGATCCTCCATAGCTCACGAACGGCAGCGTGATGCCGGTCAGGGGGATCAACCGCGTGACCCCGCCCACGATCACGAACGTCTGCAGCGCAACCATCGTGGTCAGCCCGGCCGCCAGGAGCTTGCCGAAAGTGTCGGTTCGTTCCACGGCCACGCGCAGTCCCCGGCCGATGATCACCAGGTACATCAGCAACAAGATGGCGCACCCGATGAACCCCAGCTCCTCACCGAACGCCGCGAAGATGAAGTCGTTCCACGAGAGAGGGACCAGGTAGGGCGCCCCCTGCCCGAGGCCGGTCCCCACCAGCCCGCCGCTCGCCATCGCGAACCAGCCCTGCGCCAGTTGGTAGTAGCCGAGCCCCTGTTCGTGCGCCGGTTCCAGCGCGTGCAACCAGTACGCCACACGGTCCTGCACATGAGCGAAGAGGATGTAGCCGACGACGGCGCCGATGGCGAAGAGCACCACTCCCAGCACCAGGTAACCAGGACGACCGGTGGCAACCCACAGCATGACCACGAACACCCCGAAGAAGAGCAGCGACGCGCCGATGTCCTTCTCCAGGAACAGCACGGCGAGCGAGGCCCCCCACGCAAGGATCACCGGGCCTAGATCCTTCACCCGCGGCAGCCCGAACTTCCCGACGCCCGAGGACAGCAACTCCCGCTTGGCCGACAGATAGGACGCAAGGAAGATGACGATGAGCACCTTGCCGAACTCGGCCGGCTGGAAGCTGAGCGGTCCGGCGCGGACCCACAGCCGCGCGCCGTTGATCGTCAGACCGATGCCGGGCACCACCGGCAACAGGAGCATCGCGATGCCGGCCAGCCCGATCGTGTACGTCAGCGCATCCAGCTGCCGGTCGTCGCGGATGACCACCAGCGTCAGCACGAACGCTAGCAGCCCGATCATCAACCACGTGAACTGCGACTGCGCGATGTTGGTGACGGTTGTCTGCGGCCCCTCGATGCGCGAGATCATCGCGAAACCCAATCCGGTGAGCATCGCCGCCACCGGCAGGAGCACCGGGTCTGCGCGCCGGGCGGTCCTTCGCACCACGAGCCACGCGATGAGCAACGCCACCAGCATCAGGGCGCCGTAGATGGGTAGTCCGCTTGGGAGCTTCCCCTTCTTGCCAAGTCCGACCGTCGCGTATGCGAGCATCGCGGTCGCGATCGCGAACAGCAGGAGGGCGAGGCCCGTCTTGCCGCGCGATGGCGCGGGCGCCGGCGCGGCGAAGCTCACGGCACCGCCCCGGCGGAAGGCGTGGCAGTTGGCCCGGGCCCACCCTTGATCGCGCGCTGCGTCGTCACGTCGGCCCGCATCTGCGTCACGATCGCCTCGGCGTCCGCCCGGGAGTTCGCGGTGATGCCGTTCGGCAGGCTCTTGTAGAGGTCGAACGACGCGACGTCGGCGCCTAGGAGATCCTTGTACTCGGTCTGGAGCGTGGACAGGTGGATGCCCAGCGGCGTCGCAGGCACGCCCTGGAAGACGGCGACGTACCCGGCATCCGACACGCCCACGTACCACTGCGAGTGGACGTACACGCGCAGACCCAGTGCCGTAAGG
This sequence comes from Actinomycetota bacterium, assembly GCA_038244455.1. Classification (GTDB taxonomy): domain Bacteria; phylum Actinomycetota; class UBA4738; order UBA4738; family HRBIN12; genus JANXVR01. The sequence continues at coordinate 960 of JBBRTK010000124.1, read as the reverse complement.
GCCAGCACCGCAACAGATACGAGCAGTATCACGCCGGCCTTGCGGAAGGATCGGCGCCTCGGGGCGGTGGCGGTCGCCGCGCGCGGGTTCGCCGAGACCGTGCCTGACGTCGCGCCTTCATCCGACCCCTCGCGCACGTCCAGCACCACCGCGGTGATGTTGTCGATGCCGCCGGCGCGGTTGGCAGCGCGGATCAACCGATCCGCGGCCTCCTGCGCGTCGTCTGTGCTCTCCATGATCGCCTGGATCTGATCCTCGGTGACCATGCCCGTCAGGCCGTCGCTGCACAAAAGGACCCGGTCGCCCTCCAGCAGCGCGACCGACTGTTCGTCAACGGGGATCTCGGCTTCGGTTCCCAGCGCGCGCGTGACCACGTTGCGGTGCGGGTGCACCGCGGCCTCCTCGCGCGTGATCTCACCGGCCTTGACCATCCGGTTGACCAAGGTGTGATCGTCGGTGAGCTGACGGAGCGAACCCGCGCGGAGGAGGTACGCTCGCGAGTCGCCGACGTGCGCCAGGTGCAGTCCGTCGCCATCGACCAACGCCGCCGTCAGGGTGGTCCCCATGCCCGCGACCTTCAGGTCCTCGGAGGATCGCGCGAACACCACGCGGTTGGCCTCGCGGACCTGGTCGGCCAGCGTGCCCTCGCCGCGCAGGTACATCGCCTCGACGGTATCCAGCGCCAAGTGCGAGGCAACCTCGCCGCCGCGGTGCCCGCCCATCCCGTCGGCCACGGCGAACAGCGGCGACTCCGCCAGGAACGAGTCCTCGTTGGCCTTGCGAACGCGGCCGATGTCCGTCGCGAACCCGGCCAGGACCTTCATCGCCGCAGCTCCAACACGGTGGTCCCGATCCGGATGGAATCGCCCGGCTGCACCATCGCGGGCGACGCGAGCTTCTGATCGTTCACGAACGTGCCGTTGGTCGAGCCCAGGTCCTCGACGTACCAGGCCCCGTTCT
>JBBRTK010000123.1:0-7204 GCA_038244455.1 Actinomycetota bacterium | reverse complement strand
TCCGCAGAGCTCATGAAGTTCGTGAAGGGCCCGGACTTCCCGACGGGGGCAACGGTGATGGGGCGCCAGGGCATCCGCGACGCCTACGAGACCGGGCGCGGCTCCATCAAGGTTCGCGCGGTCAGTCAGATCGAGGAAGGCATCGGCGGGCGTTCCAAGATCGTCGTCACCGAACTCCCGTATCAAGTGAACAAAGCGCGCCTGGCCGAGAAGATCGCAGAGCTGGTCAAGACCGGCAAGGTCAAGGACATCGCGGACCTCAAGGACGAATCCAACCGCCACGGCATGCGGCTGGTCATCGACTGCAAGAAGGGTGCCAACGCGCAGGTCGTGCTGAACCAGCTGTACAAGCAGACCCAGCTCCAGGACTCCTTCGGCGTCATCATGCTTGCGCTGGTCGACGGCGTGCCCCGCACGCTGAACCTGGCGGAGATGATCGGCTACTACGTCGACCACCAGGTGGACGTGGTCACCCGGCGGTCCCGCTATGACCTGCGCCGGGCCGAGGAGCGCGACCACATCGTTCTGGGGCTCCTCATCGCGCTCGATCACCTGGACGAGGTCATCAAGCTCATCCGCGCTTCCGCCGACGCCGAGACCGCGCGTACGGGCCTGATGAAGAAGTTCAAGCTCTCGGAGATCCAGGCGAACCACATCCTGGACATGCCGCTTCGCCGCCTGACCAAGCTGGCGCGCGCCGAGCTGGACAAGGAGCACGCCGAACTCCTTGAGAAGATCACGTACTTCAACTCGCTCTTGAACGATCCGGTGAAGCTCCGCACAGTCATCAAGGACGAGCTGGCGGAGGTTCGCAAGAAGCACGCGAACGCTCGCCGAACGCAGATCCGGGCCGACGAGGGCGACTTCGACATCGAGGACCTCATCAACGAGGAGGACGTGATCATCACGGTCTCCCGCACCGGGTACGTGAAGCGACTTCCCATCGACGCCTTCCGTCGTCAAGGTCGCGGCGGGCGCGGGGTGCGCGGGCAGAACCTCAAGGAAGAGGATGTGGTCAAACACGTCTTCACAACCACCACCCATCACTGGATGCTCTTCTTCACCACGAAGGGCAAGGTCTATCGGGTCAAGGCGCACGGGATCCCCGAGTCCGGCAAGACCGCGCGCGGACTCTACGCCGCGAACCTGCCCGGCGTCGCGCTGGACGGGGACGAACGCATCAGCGCGGTCATCGATCTCAAGGAGTACGAGTCCGGCAAGTACCTCCTGTTCGCAACGAAGCACGGCATCGTGAAGAAGACGGCGCTGCCCGAATACGACTCACCGCGCAGCGGTCTCATCGCCATCAACATCAAAGAGGGCGACGAACTTATCGATGTCCGCCTGACCGCCGGCAAGGACGAGGTCATGCTGGTCAGCCGCAAGGGCCAGGCCATCCGATTCAAGGAGGCGGCGGTTCGCCCCATGGGCCGGGGCACTTCCGGCGTGATCGGGATGCGCTTGGCCGAGGACGATGTGGTTCTGGCGGTCGGGCTCACCTCGGAGGGCGAGGAACTCATCAGCGTGAGCCAGCAGGGCTACGGCAAGCGCTCGAAGCTCGCCGACTATCCGACGAAGGGGCGAGGGGGCAAGGGTGTCATCGGCCACCAGCTCACGAAGAAGACCGGCCTGCTCGCGGGCGCCTACGTCGGCACGAAGGACGAGGACATGTTCGTCATCTCTTCGTCGGGGATCGTCATCCGCGTGACATCAGGCGACATCCGCAGGGTCGGGCGTGCCAGCCAGGGCGTGCGCACCATGCGCGTGGAGGAAGGGGCCGAAGTGGTTGCCCTGGCCCCCGTCATCACCCAGATGGACGAGGAGAGCTAGCGGGCTACGCGCTGAAGCGGAGTGCCCGGCGTGTCACCAGTACGCGGATACGCTGGCGCGCCTCGGCGTACGTGAGCGTGGCCGGAACGTCCTGGCCCGCCTCTCGCGCCAGCAGTTCGAGCGTATGGGCCTGGCGCTCGGTCAACGGCTCGTCCAGGAAGCTCTCGATCAAGACGTCCGCCTCGCCGGCCGCCAGGTCCGGTTCGAATGCGTAGCCGAACTCCTCGCAAAGGAACCGCAGGTACTCGGCCTGTGCCTCCCCCATGGGTTCCTCGCGGAACTGCCAGCCCTCCGGCGGGTCCTCAAGGCCCCATGCCGCCTGCGGGGCTCCGCTCTCATCCACGCGGCACAGGTAGCACCACGTGGTGTCCAGGCCATGCCTGCACCGTTCCATACCTTGAGTTTCGGCGCGCCGGAGGGGGAACCTGAAGCGGGGATCGGAGATCTTCGGGCCTAGTCGGGCAGCGGGACGCGCCGGAACACCCGGTACAGGACGACGTCGTAGGCGCACTTGATGGTCCCCGCCGCCACGAACGGGGCCCCGGTCGCCACGTTGCTCATGAGCACGCCCGCCAGGATCTGGCCGAACGGCCGCGCCACGTAGCGCGAGGTGTTCGTGAAGGCCGCCGCTGCGGTTCGCTCCTCGGGGTCGACCATGGCGGCGATGTAGGCCTGGCGGGCGGGGACGTCCATCTGGCTCAGCGCGAACCTGGCGATCAGGAAGACGAGCGCCGGCGTGAGCGAGGGCATCAACGGGATCGCCATCAAGAGCAGGTTCGACGGGAAGTGGGAGAACACCATGGTGTTCAGCAATCCGAATCGCTCGCCGACCCTCGCGGCCACGATGGACGAACCCGCCTGCAGCAATCCACCGGCGAAGAACACCACGCTCATCTGCGATCCGCTCGCCCCGAACCGCACCCCGAACCAATAGACGATGAACGTCGACACCACGAACCCACCGGCGAACGCATCCGTGGCGAAGAGGAGCGACAACTTCCGAACGGTGGAACGCGACCGTACGAGGGGCTTGTTCACCCCCGGGGCGCCGTCCGATTCGACTTCAGGGGACAGGCGGAGCGCGAGGGTCGCGGAGAGCGCGGCGGCGAGCGGGATGAGGAGCAGCCACCGCTGGCTCGAGGGCGCCCCGCCCCAATGGTCGTGGAGGAACTTCGGTCCACCCGCGGCAAGCGCCCCCAGCGCCCCGGCCAGGTAGGCGACCGCGTTGTAGCGCCCGAACACCCGGATCCTCGCCTCCCCCGGCGCCTGGCCGATCATCGCCTGTTCCAGCGACGTGATGGGCCCGGATTCGTTGGCGTCCGTGGACATCGTCCCGGTGAGGGACACCGCCGCCAACACCCACACGTTCCCGCTGATCGCGAAGATCGCGCCGACGACCCCCATCAACACCAGCAGGATGATGTAGAGACGCCGCCGTCCGACCCGTTCACCGATGAAACCGACCAGGATGGATGCGAGTCCCATCCCGACCAGGATCGTCGTGAGGATGAAGGTGACCTTCGCCGCAGAGAACCCGTCGCGGACCAGCGCCACACCCAGCACCACCACGCCGAACCCGTAGGCGAACGCCCGAAGGGCCTGGATCCACAGGATCCGCTTGAGATCGCGTTCGATGTTCATCGCCAGGGACGATAATCGAGCACGTGCGGATAGGGACCGGGATCGTGATCATCATCGCCGCCGCCTTGCTGCTTGCGGTCGATGCGTTCGTTCTGCGCTCGCGGGCCGGGGTCCGCGTCACGGACAGCCTGGCTGCCCTCGGCGGCGCAGCTGTCGGCGTGGGGGGACTCCTGCTCCTTCATCGTGGCGTGCCGGTCGCCTCTTGGGTCGTGGCTCCGGCGATCCTGGCGCTGGCGTCCCTTGCGCACAACCGGGCGTTGTTCGGTGGATCGGGGCCATTCAGGACCTGAAACCGGGATGCGCTGGTGCGGGCCTCCCGCCCGGCGAAGGCGTACCCTTATCGACACTCATGGCTCAGACCACCGATCCCACCTTGCCCGATCCCGGCGCGACCGTCCCGGTCGACCCGGCGATCGAGGGTCCCGTGCAGGACCAGGCCGGGGCTGTGATCTCCGGCGAACGCACCCCCAAGCGCTCGCCCAAACGGACCCGTGTTGTGGTCCGCAAGGTGGGCCCGTGGTCGGTGCTCAAGCTGTCGCTGATCTTCTACTTCGTGGTCATGCTCATCTGGTGGGGTGCGCTGCTCATCGTTTACGCGATCCTGGGTACCACCGGCGCCATCACGTCGTTGACCAAGCTCATGGCCGGGATCGGGCTCTGGCAGGCGAGCAACGCGCAGCCCACCATCAACGGGAAACATGTCTTCACGTGGCTGTTCATCGGGGGGGTGGTGACGGTCGTTATCTGGTCGATCATCAATTGCCTAGTGGCACTCGCGTATAACCTGGTCAGCGACGTGGTTGGGGGGCTCGAGCTGACGCTGGCCGAGTCCAAACACCGCGATTGACGTTTGACAGCCTTTCCGCAGCGTGGCTAGGCTGCGGGGAGGGCTTCGGTCCCACGTACGGGTCTGTAGCTCAGCTCGGTTAGAGCGCTTCCCTGATAAGGAAGAGGTCGATGGTTCAAGTCCATCCAGACCCACTCCCAACGACAGGAGGAACCGCCATGGCAGACGAAGTAGGAGCCACGGAGAAGAAGAAGGGCGGGTTCTTCCGGAAGCTCTTGAAGCTCGCCTTCATCGGGGCCGCCATCACGGCAGTCGTGAAGGTTCTGAAGCGGCGGCGCGGCGATGACCTCGACGACGTTGAGTGGCAGGAGCTCCCCCCGCCGGCCGGCGGCTAGCACCCGTCCGGCTCCACCGAAGATAGACTCCCGCGCCATGGAGAGTCAGGCTTGGCACCAGGCGTTCCGAGCGGGGGAAGCCGCGGGCGTCGAATTGCGCCCGCTGCTGTCGTTGGAGGATGCCGGGGAGATCGTCCGGGTGATGATCGCCACCTGGGGGAACCACCAACTCCTGCCCCGCGAGATGATCCACGCGCTCAGCCATTCGGGCAATGTGTCTTGGGGGGCGTTCGTTGACGGAACGCTCGTCGGGTACGTGCTGGGGTGGGCGGGGATGGACCCCAAGGATGGGCTGCACATCCATTCGCACATGCTCGCCGCGGTCCCCGACCGTCGTCATAGGGGCGTCGGCTACGCGCTCAAGCTGGCCCAGCGGGCACAGGCGCTGGATCAGGACATCCACTTGGTTCGGTGGACCTTCGACCCGCTGGTGGCCCGCAACGCATGGTTCAACATGGGCAAGCTCGGCGCCGCGGCGGATCGATTCGAACGGAACTTCTACGGTGAGATGGGTGACTCGTTGAACGCGGGGGAGCGCTCGGACCGGTTCGTGGTGCGCTGGGATCTGGACCCGGAGCCGGGTCCTGCGCAGGCGCCTCACCCCGATGTTCCCGTAATGCTGGCCAGGTCGGGAGATCCGGAACACCCTGCGCCGCAACCCAGTGGCCCGTCAAACGCCGGTGCAGGCTGGGTCGAGATCCCCTCCGACTACCCAGGGCTCCGCGTGTCCGACCCCTCGCTCGGAGCGGCGTGGCGGGACGCGGTGGCCGACGTCGTTGCTCAGCTCTTGGAACGTGGGGCCATCGCCCTGGCGTTCGACAAGGAGCGGTCGGCCTACGCGTTCGCCCGCCCGGAGGCCCGCCGATGATCGTGCGCGCCGTCGAACTCAGGCTGGTGGGCGTGCCGTTGGTTCGTCCGTTCCGCACGAGCTTCGGGGAGGCCAACCGCAAGGAGTGCGTGCTGGTCCGGGTCGAGACCGACGTCGCCGAAGGCTGGGGGGAGTGCGTGGCCGACATCGAGCCCGACTTCAGCGGCGAGTTCAACGGCGGCGCCTGGATCTTGATACGAGACTTCCTGGCCCCTGCGCTCTTCCGCGCGGGCGACATCACGGCGGCACAACTCGGGGCGCTCTTCTCGTTCGTCCGAGGTAACCCGATGGCCAAGGGCGCGCTGGTGGACGCAGTGCTGGACGCCGAACTGAAGAGCGAGGGCCGGTCGCTGGCGTCCTATCTGGGTTCCGAACGCGACCGGGTTCCCTGCGGTGTGTCCGTGGGGATCACGCCGAGCACCGAGGAACTCCTAGCCCAGGTCGACGGCTACCTGGCGGAGGGCTACCAACGGATCAAGCTGAAGATCGCGCCGGGCGTGGACGTGGAGCGCGTGGCCGCGGTGCGCGCCGCCCACCCGGACATCCTCCTGTCGGTCGATGCCAACGCGGCCTACACCCTGGCCGACCTGGACATCTTCAAAGCCCTGGAGGACTTCAACCTCCTCATGATCGAACAACCACTGCACTACGAGGACATGCTCCAGCACGCCAAACTCCAGGCACAGCTTGGCACCGACCTCTGCCTGGACGAATCGATCCGTTCTCCCGCGGACGCCGCCGCCGCCATCGAACTCGGAGCCTGCCGGATCGTGAACATCAAGCAGGGCAGGGTCGGTGGGGTCTTGGAGGCGCGGCGGGTCCACGACGTGGCGCGGGAAGCCGGCGTCCCCGTCTGGTGCGGTGGGATGCTTGAAACCGGGGTCGGCCGGGCCTTGAACCTGGCGCTCGCCTCGCTCGCGGGATTCACGCTGCCAGGAGACACCAGCGCGTCGGCCCGCTACTTCACCGATGACCTCACGGAGCCGTTCGTCATGGCAGCCGACGGCACCATGGGCGTCCCGTCCGGGCCCGGCATCGGCGTCGAACCGCGGCTGGACCGGTTGGCCGACACGACGATTGCGGTGGAGCGCGTGCAACCTTGAGTCGGTGGTAGGTCGGGCACGACCTTCGCTGTAAGCTCGGACTTGACCGTCCCCACGGAAGGAAGTCCGTTCGATGAGCGACGAAACGCCCCAGGAGCCCACGCAGGAACCGATCCCGGCGGCGGACGTCCCGACCGAACCGTTGCCTGCAACGCCGCCCCCGCCTCCCACCCCGGACATGCCGTACAGCGCGGCCATGGATACGCCCGCGGCTCCCAGCGGGAAGGGCAGGCGCACGCTCGCCGTGGTGCTCGCGGCGATCGTGGTCGTGGGGGTGGGTGGCGCCGCGTTCGCGTTCTTCCAGCTCCGAGGCAGTTCGGACATGCTCATGAGCCAGGTGCCCGCCTCGGCGGACTTCATGGCGACGGTCTATCTCAACCCGGCGGCCGGTCAAAAGGTGGACCTGTTCCGGATGACGGACAAGTTCCCCGTGCTGGGGTCGGAGTCCGATCTGACTCAGCGCCTGAACACCTACCTGGATCAGGCCGGACAGTCGATGGGGCTCAACCACAACGACTTCCAGTGGATCGGCTCGCAGGCGGCCGTGGTGGTCGACCTTCCCGGCGCAGCGGCGCCGAAC
>JBBRTK010000122.1:0-7232 GCA_038244455.1 Actinomycetota bacterium | reverse complement strand
CGCGTGCCGGATCACGAGTCTGCCTTCCGTGAACCTGGAACGCCGGCGGCAGGTTCCGGCACCGATGTGACACTCTTCACCGCATGACCGTTTCGATCCCGGACCGCTACGAGCTGCGACCGGCAGCGGCGGGCGACGTCGACCAGGTGGTCCGGCTGTTCGAACAGCTCGACCGCGGCCTCGGTGTGCCGCACGATCCGGTTCGCGAGTTCCTCCTGTGGCGCTGGGGCCTCCCGAGAACCGATCTCGAACGCGACACACGGGTCGTCGTGGCCGGCGACGCCGTCATCGCGTTCTCGCTGGGGATGTGGAGACCCGGGGAGAAAGGACCGCTCATCCTCTTGGTTCGGGTGCACCCCGAGCACCTGGCTGCCGGTATCGGGACGCTCCTCCTCTCCTGGGGCGAAGCGCTCTCGCGCGAACTCGGCGCCGAGGGAGTGCGGGCCGATGTGGTGGATCGGGACGGGGCCGGCCACGACCTGCTCCGCGCTCGCGGATACCGGCAGGTCCGGTCCTCGTTCACCATGACCAAGCGGCTCGAACCTGATGAGGACCCGGGTGCCGTCCCGGCCGGGGTGACGATCCGGCCCTACGGAGATGCGGATGAACGCGCCCTCTTCGAGGTCCATGAGGCATCGTTCGCCGACCACTGGGGGTTCAGCCCGACGACGTTCGAGATCTTCACCGAGGAGCTCCACGGCGAGGACTGGGACCCCTCGCTGGTGTTCCTCGCCGCCTCCGGCGGCGAACTCGTCGGACACGCCGCGTCGTTCGCCTTCGAGGATGAGGGGTACGTCGGGATCCTGGGGGTTCCACCAGCGTGGAGAGGTCGGGGGATCGCGAAGGCGCTCCTGCGGCGCTCGTTCGCCGAACTGGCGAGCCGCGGGAAGGCGAAGGCGCGGCTCGAGGTGGACGCCCAGAACCCGCACGGCGCGGTCACCTTGTACGAAGGCGTCGGCATGCAGGTCCATCGCACGTACGACATCTTCGATCTCGGTACCGCGGAGGTCCGGCGGGGGTGAAGGGCATCGGCGTTCGGGAGCAGCTCACGCCGCCCGGACCGGGTTCGTGGACTCGACGTGGCGAGACCCTTCCGTCAGGATGTCGTCCGTGACCGGGGCGGAGGCAGGCGGCGAGCGCGGGATGCGCGCGCCGTTCCGCCACCCGGATTTCCGCAAGCTGGCCGCGGGGCTGGCGATCAGTCAGACGGGGGACTGGCTCTACAACGTCGCCCTCATCGTCCTGGTCATCCGGGCCACCCATTCGGCCACGTGGGTCGCTGCGGCCGGGATCGTCCGCCTGGTGCCGTACGTGGCGTTCGGTTCGCTCGGAGGCGTGGTCGCGGACCGGTTCCCTCGCAAGCGCGTCATGATCGTGTCCGACCTCGCGCGTGCGGGGATCATGGGGCTGCTCGCTCTCGTTGACCTGACCTCGGGCTCGGCGCTTATCGCGATCGTGCTTTCGGGTCTGTCCACCTGCTTCGCCGTCGCCTACGGACCGGCGCTCAACGCGGGTCTTCCCTTGATCGTCACCGAGGATGAACTCTCGGCCGCGAACTCCATCTCAAGCACCATCCAGAACGTGTGCATCGCGTTGGGGCCGGCGGTCGGTGGCGTGCTCCTCCTCCTGGGCTCGCCGGCGACCGCATTCATCGTGAACGCGGCTTCCTTCCTGGGGTCAGCGATCGCGGTCGCAAGGGTTGAGGCCGACCTGGGGCCGGCGCCCACGGAGGAGCATCACGTGGAACCGTCCATGTTGGTCCGGCTCCGCGTGGGGATCGATGCCCTGCGAGGTTCGGCCGACGTCATCGTGCTCGTTGCGACCTGGACGGCCGCCTCCTTCCTGTACGGCACCCAGATCGTCCTCTTCGCCCTGCTGGCCACCGGACGTCTCGGTATCGGGGACAACGGGATGAGCTTCCTGTACGCGGCGCTGGGCGTTGGCGGCATCGCCGCGGCCGGCGTCGCGCACCGCGCGGCCGACAAGCCGCGGCAGGGGATGACACTCGCGATCACGACCCTGATCCCCGCTGCGGCGTTCGCCGGCTACGCATTCACCACGTCGCCGGCGCTCGGCTATCTGCTGGCGGCGATCATCGGCGCCGCGTCGATCGTGCTCGACGTGCTCGTCCTCACGAGCTTGCAGCGGATGCTCGGCAACGAGGTGATGGGCCGCGCTTTCGGCGCCGTCGACTCGATCGTCGTCGCGGGGATGCTTCTGGGATCGGTCGTGATCCCGCCGGCGGCGACGTTGGTGGGCGTTCGCGGCGCCGTCCTTGCCTCCAGCGCCGTCGTCGGGGTGGTGGGCATCCTGGTGCTCCTTCGCGCGCGCGGGATCGACCAGCGCGGCGCCCAGCGCGCGGCGGACCTCGCGCCCCGGGTCGCGCTGCTCGAAGGACAGGAGATCTTCGCAGGCTCGTCCCGCGCGATGCTGGAGGCGTTCGCGGAGGCGCTCTCGCCCGAACGCGTGGCGGCGGGTCAGATCGTGATCAACGAGGGTGCCGAGCCGGATGACCTGTTCATCGTGGAACACGGGCATTTCGACGTCACGACAGCGGCCAAGGGCAAGGTCGGGGAACTGGGCGACGGGGAGTACTTCGGTGAGATCGGGCTCCTGCACAAGATCCCGAGGACCGCCACTGTGACGGCGTCGACCGATGCCGATCTGTGGCGCATGCCCGGAGAGATGTTCCTCCAGCTCGTCACCGAAGGCGGTCAGCGGTCCTCGAGCCTTGCAGCCAACATGCAGTATCGGCTGTCGACCGTTCGAGCCCCCCGCCAGGAAGAGGCGGTCAAGTAGACCGCGCGGTGGAACTCCCCGTCGGATCCTCGCCCCACACGATCGTGCGCGCGCTACGGGAAGCCGGCTGCGTTTTCGCCGAGGACGAAGCAGCGCTGCTGGTCTCCGCGGCGCGCACGCCGGCTGATCTGGCCTCGATGGTGGAGCAGCGGGCGGCGGGACTCCCTCTGGAACAGGTCCTGGGTTGGGCGGAGTTCTGCGGCCTGCGGGTCGCGGTGGACCCGGGGGTCTTCGTGCCCCGCAGGCGCACGGAGCTCCTGGTCCGCGAAGCCGCAGCTCTCGCCCGGCCGCGGGCCATGGTGGTCGACATGTGCTGCGGCTCGGGCGCGGTCGGTGCCGCGATGCTCGCGCTGCTGGACCAGGCCGAGTTGCACGCCGTCGACGTCGATCCAGTCGCGGTAGCGTGCGCCCGCCGCAACGTTCCGGGTGCGCACGTCCATGAAGGTGACCTCTTCGAGCCGCTGCCGGCCGCGCTACGGGGCCGCGTCGACGTCCTGGTCGCCAACGCGCCCTACGTCCCCACGGAGGCCATGGGCTTCCTTCCCCCGGAGGCGCGGCTCCATGAACCGCGCACAGCGTTGGACGGTGGCGTCGACGGCCTCGACATCCAGCGCCGCATGATCGCTTCGGCGCCGGCGTGGCTGGGGACCGAGCGGTCACCTGCTGGTCGAGACGGGCGAACGCCAGGCGCCCAAGACCGTCGAAGCCTTCACCCGCAGCGGACTGATCCCGCGGGTGGCGAGCTCCGATGAGCTAAACGCCACCGTCGTCATCGGAGCGAAGCAAAGGTGACCACGCGCTACCGAGATCCTTCCATCTGTAGTACAAAGAACGCTCCGGCGCAGGGAGGAGGGCCAACACATTGGTGCGCTTCCGACGGACCAGGGCGCTCGCCGCCATCACGCTGACCACGGCCCTGCTGGGGACGCCCCTGACCGCGGTGGCGGGTCCGGATCAGCGCCCTGCGGCGTCCATCCACTTCCTCCAGGGCCACCTCCCTCCACGCGTACTCGCTGCGGCGTTGCGCGGACCCGGGTCGTTCGTGCGCCGGAGCGGCGCCGTCACCGTTGAACGTGTGATCGTCCCTTCGGCGCTGCGAGCGCCTGGCGTCCCGACCACCCTCTGGCGAGTCACCGTCGCGGGAGACTTCCCTCCGCGGGCGCTGCGGTACGTGGTGACAGCAGACGGGCGCCCGATCGCGTACGCGACGCCCACCGCAAGCGCCAGGCAGGTCCGGGCCGTGACGGCCGACCCGTCCGTGCTGACGGCGACGCTCGCAGCTCGATACGAACTCTCGCCCTCAGCGCAGACGGGAGTTTCGCCCGCTCAGCCCTTCCCGTCATCGGCCACCGGTGTATCCGGCTCGCTCCCGGGCCCGGCGCCGCCGGGCCCTTACGCGGTCACGACGACCTCCTACAACCTTGGCGATCGCGCCGTTCATCTGTCGGGCATGAGGGGCAGGGTAGAGCTTGCCGCGGACGTGCATTATCCGACAGGGTTGCCCGGCGGTCCGTTCCCTCTGGTCCTGTTCATGCACGGCAACCACTACTCGTGTTATCACGGAAACCGCGCCGACTACACGTGGCCGTGCAACGCGGGCTGGAAGCCCCTGCCCAACGACGCCGGGTACGACTACATCGCCGGCCGTCTGGCCAGCTACGGGTTCATCGTTGCCTCCGTCAGTGCGAACGGCGTCAACGTGCTCGGGAACCAGGTCGAGGACACGGGGATGCTCCAGCGCGGTGAACTTCTCCAGAAGCACCTCGATCTCTGGAACACATGGACCAGCGCCGGGGGAGCCCCGTTCGGCACGCTGTTCCTGGGCAAGGTCGACATGCAGAACGTGGGGCTCATGGGGCACTCGCGTGGCGGCGAGGGTGCCGTGTACGGCAACATCGTGAACCAGGAGCAGGGGAGTCCTTACGGGATCAACGCGGTGCTGGCGCTGGCGCCCGTCGACTTCACCGGGCAGACGATCAACAACGTGCCGTTCTCGGTCGTCCTCCCGTACTGCGATGGGGACGTCTCGGACCTGCAAGGCGCGCACTTCTTCGACGCGTCCCGGTACAACGTGCCCGATGACCTGGCCCCGAAGAGCACGGTCACGGTCTTCGGGGCCAACCACGACTTCTTCAACACCACGTGGTCACCCTCGTTCGGCTATCCCGGTGCCTGGGACGACGGAACCAACTGCGCCGGGCGTCTGCGCGCTCCGGCCCAGCGACGGGTGGGACGGGCCTACGTCGTCGGGTTCTTCCGCCGGTACCTCGCCGGCACCACGGCCCTGGACCAGATGTGGACGGGGGCGGCACAACCTCAGGGCATCGGCGGCGCGAAGACGCTGGTGAGCTACTTGGCGCCGGATATGCCCGGCCAGCGGCTCGACCTCAACCGGTTCACCCAGGCCTCGAGCCTCTCGGTGGACCAGCTCGGTGGATCGGTCATCGCGAACGGTCTGGCGCAGTACGGGTGGTGCGCGGACACGTACGAGTTCCCCTGCATCCCGGGCTTCTCCTCCTACTTCGACGTGCACCTCCCAGGGCTCGCGCAAGCCACCATCGGCGGATCGGACGGCACCGGCTCGGTTCGGTTCTCGCTCCCACCCGGCGCCGGTGATCTCACGACGTACGACGCGTTCCAGCTCCGAGCCGCGGTGAACCCGGGCTACGGCTTAGGCCCAGGGATGGGCGGCGTCCCCGTTCAGGACTTCTCTGTCGTGTTGGTGGACGGAGCGGGTAACGAGGCCTCGGTGAGCTCGGCCGACGTTGGGGATCGGCCCCTGGTCTATCCACGAGGGATCTCCCAAGGCTGGGGCCACGTCATCTTGAACCAGGTGCGGTTCCCGCTGACCGCTTTCGACGGGGTGAACCTGGCCGATATCCGGGAGGTCGACCTGCGCTTCCCGAACGCCATCCTCAGCGCCGTGGATGTCGCCGACGCGGCGTTCACGGCCGGTGCGCCGTAGCGTCTGGGCCTTTACTTCGCGGCGGCCGGACCGGTAGCGTGTCTGACATGCGTTTCAGGGCCGTCCTCGCAGCAACCGCGGCGGCCGCCGCGTTCCTTCCGGGAGGGTTCGCCGGAACGGCGATGGCGGCTGCGGGACCGTCGTGCGCGTACCGGTCCTCGGACAAGACGGTGGTGCTCTCGGCTTCGGAGTTCCTCACGCTCGGCGTGGGGCGTCAGGGGACGGCGATCATCGGGATCGTCGACAGCGCCCCGCTCGTCTGCGGGGCAGCCACCGTCACCAACACCGACCAGATCCTCATGAGCGGACAGGGCGGCTCCTCCGACACGTACTCCGCGACCTTCGTGCGGATCGACGAGAGCCAGGGGCGTCTGGGACCCGGGGCGACGCTCGAACCCACCGGCGCCAGCGAGATCGAGATCTCGATCGATGTGACACCTGGCATCAGCGTCTTCCCACCGAACGATCCGCTGCCGCTCGAGGTGCTGTACGTCGGTGGCGCAGTCGGCGACAAGGTCAAGGTGGGGGCCACCGGGGTGGATCTCGGCGGCGACGGTGACCGTGATGTCACCACGACCACCGCGTTCGCCGCAGGGCTGTTCTACGGGCTGGGTGGCAACGATTCGCTCCTCGGCAGCGGTACCGCGGCCACCGGAGGACCGTTCGCCGGACCCCTCATGATCGACGGAGGGGACGGCGCGGACAAGCTTACCGGTGGGTCGGCCCCCGACCAGCTCATAGGCGGAGGGGGCAACGACACCCTGACCGGGGGGCTCGGCTCCGATCAGCTCTCTGGGGACGCCGGCAACGATCGGCTCAGGGGCGGGGGAGGGGATGAGACGTTCCCGCTCGGCTCGGATCCCGGGGCTGACACCGTCTCCGGCGGGCCGGGCACGGACACGGCGGACTACTCGGCCGCAACCTCCGGGGTCACGGTCTCGTTGGACGGCCTCGCGAATGATGGCGCCGGAGAAGGCGACAACGTCGGCGGTGACGTCGAGCGCGTGGTGGGAAGCGGGTGGGATGACGTGCTGACCGGCGGTCCCGGCGGCGACGTCCTGGTCGGCGGCGGCGGCCAAGACGAGCTCTTCGGACTCGGCGGCGACGACACGATCGATGCCCTCGATGGGCTCAAGGACATCGTCGACGGCGGTGACGGCACAGACACGGGGATCTTAGACCGAGCGGATTCCTTCGTGAACATCGAGATCTTCGCCTGACTCAGTCCGCGAAAGCGTACTCCGCCGCTTCGCATAGCTGCGTGTAGCCGATCCGCTCGTAGATGGCGTTCGATGTGGGGTTGGCAAGATCGGTGAACAGGAAGCATGCCGGATCGCCCATGCCCAGCCGCGCGGAGGAGAGTTCGGCGACCAGCCGTGTCGCGTAGCCGTGGCCGCGGTGCTCGGGGGGCGTGTACACGGGGCCGATCCGCGAGCCGACGGGCGGGACATCCACATGCCCTGAGAGG
>JBBRTK010000121.1:0-7262 GCA_038244455.1 Actinomycetota bacterium | reverse complement strand
TCGACCCTCCTCAAACTCCTGCTGGGAGCCCTTTCCCCGCAGTCCGGATCGGTGCGCCTCTTCGGCGCGGCACCCCGGGATTTCGACGAACGTCAACGGCTCGGGTACGTCCCGCAGCGGCCGACCCTTGCGAGCGAGGTCCCGGCCACCGTGCGCGAGATCGTCGAGGCCGGCCGGCTGCGCCAACGCGGGTGGTGGCGGCGCCCCTCGGCCCCGGATCGCGCCGAGGTCACGCACGCCGTGGAGTCGGTGGGCCTTGCCGCGTCTGCCGATCGCCCCCTGAACGAGCTCTCGGGCGGGCAGCAGCAGCGTGCGTTCATCGCGCGGGCGTTCGCGTCGGAGCCGGACCTTCTGGTGCTGGACGAACCGGTCGCCGGCGTCGATGGCGAGTCGCAGCACCGGTTCCGCGACTCGCTCGTGCACCTGATCCACGATCACGGCTCCGGCGTGCTCCTCGTATCGCACGAGTTGTCCGCCGTCGCATCCGACGTCGACCGGGTGATCGTCCTGAAGGGGAAGGTGCTCTTCGACGGGCCGCCGTCCGAACTGTCTGCCACCGGCGTGTCGCTCGGGATCCACGACGAGGACCTGCCGCTCTGGTTGGAGGGTCTGCGATGAGCCAGAGCGTGCTCCGCGCGCTCGTCGCCTGCCTTGCGGTCGGGGTGTTCGCGCCGATGATCGGAACGTTCCTGGTGCAGAAGCGGCTGTCGCTGATGGGCGACGGTGTGGGGCACGTCGCCTACGCCGGAGTCGGCGCGGGGATGCTGGCGGGGATCTGGCCGGTCTGGACCGCGCTCGGGTTCGCGGTTGTGGGCGCGGCCGGCGTCGAGATGCTGCGAACGCGCCGCAAGGCGAGCGGCGATCTGGCGCTCGCGCTCTTCTTCTACACGGGGATCGCGCTCGGCGCGGTCTTCACGAGCCGGATCGGCAAGGGAACCGTCGACCTCGAATCGACGAAGTACCTGTTCGGCGATCCCTTCAAGATCGGGTGGGGCGGCGTGTGGGCGGTGCTCGCGCTGGGCATCCTGATCGCGGCGGCCGCGCTCTCGCAGCGCAGGGTGCTGTTCGCGGTGGTGAGCGACGAGGATTGGGCCCGGGTGTCGGGCCTGCCGGTGGACCGGCTGAACATGGCGCTGGCGGTCGCAACCGCCTGCGTGGTGATCGCCGGGATGCGGGTGGTCGGGATCCTGCTCATCGCGCCGATCATGGTGCTCCCCGTCGCAAGCGCGCAACTGGTGGCCCGTTCGTTCCGCGCTACGCTGTGGATCGCCGTCACGATCGGCGCGGGGTCGTCGGTTGTCGGCCTCTCGCTGGGGCGCGCGCTCAACATCTCCCCCGGCGGCACCATCGTGCTCACGACGACCGCGGTCTTCATCGTAGTGGCGGTCGCGAAGCGCACCGCGGCGAACGCGCTCACGGGGATCCACCGATGATGGCCCGCCGGCGAACCGCAACGCACGCAGGCGACACCGGAGCGATCGACGACGCAGCGAGTGCCAGGCTCCGGGCGGCGGGCCAGCGATACACCAGCCAACGGCGGGCGTTGGTCGCGCTTCTGGCCGGCGCGGGCAGCCCACTTCCGGTCCCGGCCATCCTGGCCGCCGCCGGTGGGCTCACGCAGAGTTCCGCGTACCGCAACCTGGCCGTGCTCGAGCAGGCAGGCGTCGTCCGCCGGGTCGTGACGGATGAGGATTTCGCCAGGTACGAGCCGACGGAGGACCTGATGGGACACCATCACCACCTGGTGTGCTCCGAGTGCGGCCGCGTCGAGGACGTGGCGCTCTCCGCAGACGTCGAGTCGCAGCTCGACCGTTCGCTCGACCGGCTGGCGCGCGGTGCGGGGTTCGCGTCGGTTAGCCACCGGCTGGACCTGATCGGTATCTGTCGCGACTGCGGCTGACGCCGGACGCGCTGCCTCTCGCGGTGCGCCTGTCGTTACCCGGTGAGATAGGGGTTCTCGGGCCGGGGGATCGGCTTGACACCGGTCGCGTCGATGATGACCTGAGAACCAAGTGGGTAGATCCTGCCGGTCACCTGCACCCACGCGTTCGCCTGAGCTGAGCCGGCGGGAACATCCACCACGCGGACCTGCGTCTCGGTCGCGTCGGCCACGCAGCACGTGATGATGAACCTCGACAGGAAGAACTCGCCACTCGGCTCCCCGGGCTGGGTCGCGACGAACCCGTCCATGACCACCGTTTCGCCTGCCCGCTGTTGCAGCGCCGCCAGGTCTTGCTTCGTGGCTTGGGCGCGGGCGATGTCGACCATGGACAGGGTGCCGGTGGAGATCCCGCCGGTTGGAGCGGTGCCCCCGACCCCGAAGACCGGCCGCCGGCCGAGCGCGAAGGTCCCGAGTGAGCTCGCAGGCAGCGCCAGCAACACGACCACCGGGACGACCAGCAGGACCGCTCCCCGCAGGTCGATCCGGCGGATGGGTGGTGGCTCGGCCGAGCGGCATGACGCCAGGCGGCCGGCGGCCGCGAACGCCAGGATGACGGCTCCCGTGGGGATCAGCCACGCCGTCCGCGTAGACAGGTAGAGCCCCGTCCGCCCCGTCAGTAGGACGAACCAGAACAGCGACGCCCAGGCCGTGAGCACTACTCCCCCCAGCAGCCGTCGCCGGTTCCATCTCATCCCCAGATCACCGCCACCCACAGCGTGCCGGCCAGGATGATCGCCGCGGCGGTGATGAGCACCGCCCGCAGGAACCCCTTGGAGTAGGTGCCCGCGTAGAGCGCACTCAGCTTGATGTCGATCATCGGGCCCGTCACCAGGAACGCCAGCTGGGCTGCAGGTCCGAACTGGGTGAACGAGGCCGCGACGAACGCGTCGGACTCAGAGCAGAGCGACAGCACGAACGCGAGCGCCATCATCACGAGGATGCTGAGGATCGGCAGGTCGGCGACCTTCGCCACGAGCGTCTGGGGCAGCGCCGTCTGTATCGCCGCGGCCACGGCGACCCCCACCACCAGGAACCGTCCCATGAAGATGAAGTCCCCGGCGATGTGCCCCGCGAACTGAGACCAGCGGGATTCCTCCGGCGGGTGGTCGTCGGCGTCCAGGTCGGTCGTCCCCTTGCGCAGGACGTCCTCCGGGCGGCGCGCGCCGATGACCCACCCGACGGCGACCGCCACCATGAACCCCAGGGTGAACCTTCCGAGCACGACCACCCAGAAGTCCGGCCGTCCGTGATAGGCGACGATGGTCGAGGCGATGACGATGGGGTTGAGGATCGGCGCCGCCAACATGAACGTGACGGCCGCCCCCGGCGCCAGGCCGCGCCGCAGCAGCCGCCGGGCGACCGGAACGGAGCCGCATTCGCAGATGGGGAAGGCCATGCCTGCGATCGCGGCGCAGGGGAGCTGGAGAACCGTGGGGAGCCTCCCGATCCGCTCGAACGCGCCCGGGGGAACGAAGACCTCGATGAGGGCCGACGCCACCGCCCCGATGAGCACGAACGGGATCGCTTCGAGCAGGATCGCTCCGAAGACGATGAAGAAGTTCTGGATCCAGGAGATCCGCTCGGGCTGGCCGAAGCGCAGCATGAACGCGAGAGAGAGCAGGAGCACGGTCGCGACGACCAGCGCGTTCGCGCCCGCGGGGCGGGTCCCCGGGCCGGGCCGGGTCGCCCCCTCGATCGCCCCTTCGATCGCGGCCGGCTTCCTCCGCAGGTTCATCAGCAGTACTTCCCGAATGCGACGGCGAATCCGGGGAACGTGCTGTCGAACAGCGGCGCTCCGCCCGGCTCATGGAGCGCGGCCATCGCCGAGGAGACGTCGGACGTCGAGAGGCTCCGGCTCGTCATGACCTTGTTGTTGATGAAGACCCCACCGCCCCCGACGCCCGTTATGAGCCCCGGTGCGCCGAGCGCCGCATCGATCCGCGCCGCGATCTCGGTCCCGGTGACGGCCGGCGGCATGGCGGCGGGGATCGCCGCCGAGCCCATCGAACCCGTTCCCGCCACGACCACGGTCAGGGAACCGCCGGTGGCGGCGTTCGCGGCGCGAACGAGCGAGGCCGTCTCCCGATCCACGCGCCCCGGAGACCCGTTGAGCACGACCCCCAGGATGTCCGTGGTCCCGTCCGTCCCGTATCCCTGCCGCAGCATCGATCGCTCCGCGGCGAGGGGATCGCCGCCGAACCGCAGGTCCACGGGACCGTGGCCGACGTACCAGTTCCCCCCGATCAGGCCCCGGTCGGCGCTGCCGGGCGCGATGAGGCCGATCGAGGCATCCGGCCGCGCCTGGCTCCAATCGTCGGCGAGTGTCGCGATGATCGAACGCGGGGCGCCCGCGCCCCAGGCGGCCACGACCGTTCCGCCGGGGCCCGCAAGGAGCGAGCCGGTGATGCCGTGCTCGTGTGGCGGACCGCCGGTTCCCATGGTGGTGAGGGTCGATGCGGGGTCGAGCGGCACCGACCCGGTGGTGCCGCGGAGCGTTCCCGCTCCCGATCCCAGCGCCGAGCGCAGCCAGGGCGTTCTCGACAGATGTCCCGACAGGTCGGACCAACCCACCCCGGCCCACCCGATCATCAGGACTAACGCGGGATGTGCCACCCGAGCCACTCCGGGGAGGGCCACGCCCGCCCTGATCTCCGGGTGAGACCGTCGGAATCCCATGATCGAGGCGAGCGTCGGCGCTACCTGGTCCAGCCCGGTCCCGGGCGGCAGCCGCCCGGGACCGACCCCCCTTCCCACGAAGACGATCGGCACGGAGGTGTCAGGCGCCGGAGCGAACGCCGGCCAGGGCAGCCGAGCGGGGGTCGGACCGGTGCCGCCGGTGACGGCGCCTTGCCGGGCGGGGACGCCGAGCACAACGGGCGAACGTCCGTCCACGTACCCGGCGGCGATCTGGGCCTTCATAGCCGCCGGGAGCGGGCAGAACGGCACCGGGGGAGGTGCCGCCGCCGCTACGGGGCAGCTCTTCCCGACACACGCGAATCGGAGCGCCACTGCGGGCAGGCCGATGAGTCCGGCCACCAGCACCACGGAGAGGACGCGTCTCTGCACCCGTCCACGCTACCCGGCGCCCCGACCTAGAGACGAGCGGCAGCCGGTACACTGCGGGATTCCGGTCGCCGGGCCGGACCTTCGGACCTTGTGGGAGATCGTTCTGTGAAGCGTGTTCTGGCGTCACGGCGGCTGACCGCCCTCGCGTGCTGCGCGCTGTTGGCTCTTCCGATGGCGATCGTCTCGTCGTCGTCCGCCGCGACCGGCGATCAGACGTTCATCTCGAACGTCTGCGCCCTCCCGGCGACGTGGATCTCGCGCATCCTCAACGGGTATCGGCCCGACTGGAGCGGCGACGTCTACACGATCCCGAAGGAGAACAACATCGTCGACGGCGGCTACTCGCACGCCGGGCCCATGGACCATCTCCAGAACGTCCCGATGTTCTACTACGGGCCGGGCATCGTGAAGCCGGGTGTGTACAACGACACGACGTATCTCACTGATATCGCGCCGACCACCGGAGCGATCATGAAGTTCCCGTTCAAAGCCCCGGACGGCAAGCCGCTCACCGAGGCGCTCCTGCCCGCCGCCCAGCGAACCCTCCCGAAGCTCTTCGTCACGCTGGTGTGGGACGCGGGTGGCATGGACGTGCTCAACGCGTGGAGCCACAGTCATCCCTATCTGGACTCGATCAAGAGTCAGGGCGCGTGGTTCACCCACACCTACGTCGGTTCCTCCCAGTCGAACACCCCGCCCGGCCACGCGGAGATCGGCACCGGCGCGTTCCCGAAGACCAACGGGTTCGTCGATGAATACGTGCGGCTGAACAACCACATCGTGCAGCCGAGCCAGGCCGGACCGGGATTGCTCCTGACGCCGACGTTCGGCGATCTCTACGACATCGCGCACGGTAACAAGCCGGTCGTCGGGGCGGTGGCGACACTGGCCGCGCACGACCTGATGATGAGCCACGGCGCGCTCTACAACGGCGGCGACAAGGACATCGCGGTCATGCGCCAGGTGAACAACGCGGCGACCGGCGGCGCGGAGTCCGTGAGCTGGAACCTCACCCCCCCGATGGCGCCCTACTACACGTTCCCCGCCTGGGTGAACGGCCTGCCGGGGATCGCGAAGTACAACACGATCCTGGACCAGCAGGACGGCAAGCGCGACGGGCTGTGGCGGGACAAGAGCATCCTCGGGCTCCGCACCGGCTTCGACACCCCGGCCCGCACCCCGTACGAGACCTCCGTGATCGAGGCCGTCATCCAGAAGTACGGGTTCGGCCAGGACGCGACCCCTGACCTGCTGTACTTGAACTACAAGACGATCGATACGACCGAGCACCTGACCAGCCTGAACAGCGTCTATATGAAGGACTCCGTTGCCTACCAGGACGCGGCGCTGAAGCAGTTCGTCGCGTTCCTGAATAAGCAGGTGGGCAAGGGCCAATGGGCGATGGTCGTGACCGCCGACCACGGCTCCCAATACTCGGCAGCCGCCTCCGGTGGTGTGCCGATCGACCCGACCAAGGTGCGGTCGCTTCTGAACGCGAGGTTCGACCCGACGAACAAGGGCCTGTTCCAGGTGGTCCGGCCGACGCAGATGTGGTTCAACACGACGGTCGCGCAGCAGCTCGGGGTCACTCCCGAGGCGGTCGCGGCCTTCGTCAGCGCGCTCACCGTGGCGCAGACGGCAAGGAGCTACTACACGATCCCAGCGGGAACCGAGGGCGACACGGTCTATCAAGCAGCCTTCCCGTCGCATATCTTGAGCGGACTTCCGTGCGCCCCGGCCCCGGCCGCCGCCGGCTCCGGCAGTTAGCGACGAACCAGGAGGGAACGTGGCAGCAACCGATACCCAGAGCGATGCCGCTGCGAGTGTCCCCGACGCACCCCGAAGTCTCCTTAGCAGGTGGTACGTCATCGTGGGCTTCGGCCTGGTGCTACTGGTTGCGCTCGGCTTCCAGCTGATCAAGTCGCCGACGCTGACCGCGCCGACGCGCGATCCGGCTTGGTACACATGGCGTGCGAACCTCATCCTCCAAAGCGACCCCGGTTCGATCGCGAAGGAGTGGGGGCCGGCGTCCGTGTTCTCAGGCGGGTATCGCGTGACCGCGCCCATGGCCGGCGCACTCCTCCAGCGCGTGGCGGGCGTCGGTGAATACAGTTTCGCCGCGCTCCTCATGGTGGGGTTCCCGGTCCTGGCCGGGATGGCGCTGGGCGCGGCAGGGTACCGGAGCCGCAAGGATCCGTTGTTCATCCCGGTCGCCATGCTCGCCGCGGTCGCGATGTTCCTGACCACCCCCTAC
>JBBRTK010000120.1:0-7322 GCA_038244455.1 Actinomycetota bacterium | reverse complement strand
TCGGGTAGGTGAGTTGGGGATCGTCCAGGTAGGCGGCGAGCGCCCGCATGCGATCGAGCGAGGGCCCGGGCATGTGCTCGGGCTGTCGCGTATCCAGGAGCGCCTGCGCCGCCGCGAACCGCACCGCGCTCACCCCTCCACGGGCGCGAGCACCGTGACCACCGATGGGGTCTCGGCGAGCGCACGCTCGATACGGGTGATATTCCCCGCCTCGATGAGGTCGGGCTCGACGTGCCTGAGCAGGTCGAGCCGTTCGGGAACGTCGTGGACGGTGACAAGATCCACCGCGGCGCGAAGGGACACCTTCTGAAGGGCCTTCTCCTTGCGAACCGCGGTCAGGATGTCCGCGCCCAGTTGGTAGACCGCCAGGTCGCCTTGCGCCGCACCGGCTCCCATGTCTTCGGCAGCCGGCCAGGTGGCGCGATGGATGCTGCCGGGCCGCCACCACGACCACACCTCCTCGGTCACGTACGGCAGGAACGGAGCGAAGAGCCGCAGCAGGACGTCCAGCGCGGTCCGCAGCGCCCCCACCGCGGAGGCTGCCCCGGACTCCCCGTGCGCCCCGTACGCCCGCTGCTTCACCAGCTCCAGGTAGTCATCCGTGAACGCCCAGAAGAACGTCTCGGCCAGATCCAACGCCCGCGCGTGGTCATAGCCCGCGAACGCCTTCGTCGCCCGCTCCACCACGTCCCGGAGCGCGGCGAGCATCGAGCGGTCCAGCGGCTCCGTCACCTCTCCCGGCACGGCCTCCATCCCCAAGGTGAACCTGGACGCGTTGAGGATCTTGATCGCGAGCTTGCGCCCGACCTTCATCTGTTGTTCGTCGAACGACGCGTCGGCTCCCAGCCGCGCGGACGCGGCCCAGTAGCGAACGGCGTCCGAGCCGTGCTGTTCGAGCAGCCCGAGCGGCGTCACCACGTTGCCCTTGGACTTCGACATCTTCTTGCGGTCCGGATCCAGGACCCAGCCGCTGATGGCGACGTCGGTCCACGGGAGGGAGCTGTGCTCCAACTCGGCCTTGAGCACGGTGTAGAAGAGCCACGTGCGGATGATCTCGTGTGACTGCGGGCGCAGGTCCATCGGGAACACCCGTGAGAACAGATCCGGGTCGTCCTCCCAACCGCTCGCGATCTGCGGCGTGACCGAGGACGTCGCCCACGTGTCCATGATGTCGGGGTCGCCCGTGAAACCCCCTGCCTGACCGCGTTGGCCGGCCGTGAAGCCGTCGGGGACGTCGGCGAGCGGGTCGACTGGCAACCGCGCCTCGTCCGGCACCAGCGGCGATGTGTAGTTCGCGTCACCGTTCTCGTCCAGCCGGTACCAGATGGGGAACGGCACCCCGAAGAACCGCTGGCGGCTGACGCACCAGTCGGCGTTCAACCCCTGCACCCAGCCGTCGAACCGCGCCCGCATGAACGGCGGATGCCACGCGAGCTCCGCGCCACGCCTCAGCAGATCCTCCCGATGCTCCAAGGTTCGAACGAACCACTGACGGCTAGAGATGACTTCCAGCGGCCGCTCGCCCCGTTCGTAGAACTTGACCGGATGCTTGATGGTCTGGGGCTCACCCAGGAGGTGGCCTGAGGCCGTGAGCATCTCGACGATCTTCTTCCGGGCCTTCTTCCCGTACATCCCCGCGATCTGGGCCAAGGCCGCGTTCGCCGCGGCGGGATCGCGCGACTCCCACCCCGGCTCGCCGAACGTCTTCTTCCCGATGGAGCCATCCTTCTGCATGATCACGCGGGCCGGGAGCCCCAGTTCACGCCACCACGTCACGTCCGTGACATCTCCGAATGTGCAGATCATCGCGACGCCGGTGCCCTTCTCCGGATCGGCCAGCGCGTGCGCCATGACCGGCACGGGCACGCGGAAGAGCGGCGTCAACACGGTGCTCCCGACCAGCGCCGCGTAGCGCTCATCGGTTGGGTGAACCACGAGGGCAACGCACGCGGGTATCAACTCGGGGCGCGAGGTCTCGATCTCGACCGTCCCCCCGTCCTCCCGGTCGAAGGCGATCCGGTGGTACTGGCCTTCCTGTTCCCTGTCCTCGATCTCCGCCTGCGCGACGGCCGTCTTGAAGTCGACGTCCCACATGGTCGGGGCCTCGGCCGTGTAGGCATGACCGTTCGCGAGGAGGCGCAGGAACGCGCGCTGGCTCGCGCGCCGCGAGCGTTCGCCGATCGTGGTGTAGGTGTGGTCCCAGTCGACGCTGAGCGCCAGATGCCGGAACAGATCCTCGAACGCCTTCTCGTCTTCGACGGTGAGCCGGCCGCACAGCTCGATGAAGTTCTGCCGGCTCAAGGGGATCTGGTCGCGATCCTCCGGCCGTTCCAACGCGGAGTAGTCGTACACCGGGTCGTAGGGAAGCGACGGCTCACACCGAACACCGAAGTAGTTCTGGACCCGGCGTTCGGTGGGCAGGCCGTTGTCGTCCCAGCCCATCGGATAGAAGACCTCGAGTCCACGCATCCGCTGGAACCGAGCAACCAGGTCGGTGTGGGTGTAGCTCAGCACGTGCCCGACATGGAGAGACCCACTCACCGTCGGCGGTGGCGTGTCGATGGAATAGACCCGCTCCCGCGCCTTCGAGCGGTCGAACCGATAGGTCCCCGACGCCTGCCACCATTCGTTCCATTTGGCTTCTAGGCCGTCCAGCGACGGCTTCTCGGGCATGCTCATGGATGGGATTCTACGGAAGGGACGCGATCGGGAACTCGGCGCCGATAGAGCATGGCTCGCCCGGCGACCCCACGGGTAAGCTCCCGCGGTGAACCTTTGCCCGGCCTGCGGCTCTGAGAACGGCGAAGAAGCACACTTCTGCGCTCGATGCGGGTCGGCACTTTCCAGGACCTGCCCCGCCTGCGGAGCCTCCCTGGCTGCCGACGACAGGTTCTGCTCCGCATGCGGCCACGGGCTGGCCGAGACGGCCTCACCTGCGGGCCAGGAACGCCGGGTCGTGACGCTCCTGTTCGCCGATGTGACCGGCTCGACTGCACTCGGCGAACGCCTCGACCCGGAGGATCTCCGCGAGGTGCTCGACACCTACTTCGCCGCCATGCGCGCAGAGATCGAGGCCGAGGGCGGAACGGTCGAGAAGTTCATCGGTGACGCCGTCGTCGCCGCCTTCGGTGTTCCGGCCGCGCATGAGGACGATCCGGCGCGCGCGCTCCGAGCGGCTCTCCGCATGCAGGCGACCCTTGCCGAACTGAATCCGGCCCTTCAGAAGACCTACGGCGTCGAACTACAGATCCGGATCGGGGTGAACACCGGAGAGGTGCTTGCCGCCGTGGACTCAGGGCCCGGCGAGCCCATGGTGACGGGTGACGCCGTGAACGTCGCCGCGCGATTCGAGCAGGCGGCCGAGCCGGGCCAGGTCGTGACCTCTGAGCGGACGGCGCTGGCCGCCCGCACGTTCAGCTTCCGCGATATCGGCTTGCTGGACCTCAAGGGCAAGTCGGCGCCCACCCGTGCCTTCGTTGTGGAGGGCGAAGCTGGAGGCGCCGCTCGCGGTATCCCGGGACTGCGGGCGCCGATGGTCGGCCGCGACTCCGAGATGGCGGTCCTGCAGACCGCTTACCAGCGCGCGGGCGGTGGCCAGCCGCAGCTCATGACCGTGTACGGCGAAGCCGGCGTGGGTAAGAGCCGGCTCACCGCCGAATTCCTCGGATGGGCGCGAGCCCAAGAACCCGAGCCGGTCATCCTGGAAGGTCGCTGCCTGCCGTACGGAGAGGGCATCACGTACTGGCCGCTAGCCGAGATCCTCAAGATGCACGCCGCCATCCGGGACACCGACAGCACCGAGGCAGCTCGGGCAAAGATCGACGCCACGACGATCCCGTTGCTGACCGGCGATCTCACCCCGGATGCTGCTCGAGTGGCCGCCGCCCTCGCGTACACGGTCGGGCTCGACGTTCCGTCGTTCGCCACCATGGAGCCTCGGCAGGTCCGCGCGGAAACGCACGCCGCGTGGCGCGCGTTCTTCTCGGCACTTGCCGTGAGCGGCCCCGTCATCGCCCTCATCGACGACATCCACTGGGCGGACCTCGCCCTGCTGGACCTCCTCGAAGAGCTGGCGGATCGCATCCATGGCGGGGTGCTGTTCGTCTGTCCTTCGCGGCCGGACCTGCTTGGACGCCGCCCGGATTGGGGGGGAGGCCACCGGACGTTCTCGAGCATCGGGCTCGAACCGCTCTCATCCGAGGATGCGAGCCGCCTGGTGGCGCTCCTCCTCGACGTGGACGACCTTCCGTCGCAGGTTCGGGAACGGATCCTGAGTCGCGCGGAAGGCAATCCGTTCTTCCTGGAGGAGATCGTGCGGGGCTTGATCGACCAGCACCTCATCGTGCACGACCAAGGCCGATGGCGGGCCGCGGCCGGGATCGCGGACGTCGAGATCCCGGACACGGTTCAAGGCATGCTGGCAGCACGGATGGATCTGCTGGCCGCGCCGGAGAAGCGGGCTCTGCAGTCGGCCTCGGTGGTCGGCCGCGTGTTCTGGGCCGGGCCCATCATCGAGCTCCTGGGCGGCGAGGGGTCCGATCTCTACGAGGCGCTCGAGGTGCTCCGGACCCGGGAGATGGTGCTCGAACGCCTGGGCTCCGCGATCGCCGGTGAACTCGAGTACATCTTCAAACACATCCTCACGCGCGACGTCGCCTACGCGACACTCCCCCGGCGGGAACGGGCGCGGGCGCACGCAACCGTTGCCGAGTGGATCGAACGCACCTCCGGTGGCCGGCGCGGGGAGTTCGCCGAACTGCTCGCCTACCATTACGAGGAGGCCTACCGCGGGGAACGGGAGGGCCGCGATGACCCCGAACGGACCGCCGATCTGCGCCGCCGAGCCTTCGATGCGGCCATGTCGGCCGGAGAACAGGCGCGCCGCCGGAACGCGATCGGGAAGGCCATGACGATGAACGACCGTGCGCTCGCGCTCGCCGAGGGTCCCATCGACCGCGCCAACGCGCTAGAGCAACGAGGGTCGATCGCGCTCGCCGACTATCGGGGCTCGGTCGCCTGGGATGCGTACCGGGAGGCGGTAGATCTGCGCCGCGAGCACGCACCTGCTGACCGGGAGTCGATCGCACGAGTGTGCGCCCGGGCAGTTGAGATCCCAACACGCTGGCCGGGATCGATGAACGCCATCCCCGACGAGGCGGCGACCCGGCGCTACCTGGAGCTGGGATTCGCGAACTCCACCGAGGAGGTGGGGAGCGAGACCTATATCCGCCTGTTGATCGCTCGCGGATTCGGGACGTTCGCGTTCGTCTCGGAACGTCCGATCTCGGAGGAGGAGCTCACCGAGGGACGGGCCGACGGCGAACGCGCCTGCGAGCTCGCGCTGGCTATCGACCGGCTCGACCTGGCATCGGCCGCGCTGGATGCCGTCGCGTCGACCAGCATGATCACGGGGTATTACGGAACCGACGTCTCGGTCAATGTTCGCCGTCTCGAATTCGCCGAGCGTATCGACGACCCATGGGAGATCGGCGATATCTACGCCATGTGTGCGTGGTGGTGGTCGATGATCGGTGATTTCCGGAAGGCCGATGGGTTCGCGCGGGTCGGCATCGAACGGACCGCGGACCTGCAAGCCGAGGGAGTCTTGCTTCACTGCCTGAGCTGGCAATCCTTCGCGGCGTTCTCGATGGGCCAGTGGCAGGGGCTGATGACCGACATCGTGCCGAGGGTGGACGCTATCCTTGGCGACCGCGAGCCTCCCTATTTCTGCGTCAGCTACCTCGGGGCGAGTGCGCTGGCGGCCGCGCTCCGGGACGATCCAGACGCCCCTGGTCGGATCGCAAAGATCGAGCAGATGCATCGGGTCGCCTCAGAAACGGACGCGCGCCGCGCAACCGCCCTGTCGATCTGGATGGCCACGTTCAAGATCCTGGACGGAGACTTCGACGCGGCCCGCTCGCTCCTCGAACTCGCGGAGACCTCGAACAGCCGCGTCTTCGCCCCGGTCGAGTCGCAGGTCTGGGCATGGTTCCTGGCCGAGGCCCACGCGTGGGATGAGGTACCCGATTTCCTGGTCAGTGCCCGCCGCTACGCGGGTAAGGCCGGGCTCATCGCGCTCCCCCACCACCTTGATCGCCTCGAAGGTCAGTGGCTCCTTGCGACCGGGCAACCGGGTCCGGCCGTGAACCGCCTGGTTACTGCCCGGCTCGGTTTCGAAGAGCTTTCCGCGCGGTGGGAGACAGCGCGCACCGACGTATCCCTTGCCGACGCGTTAACGGCGCAGGGCGACGATGACGGTGCACGGCGCGCTCTGACAGCCGCCGTTTCGGTGTTCGAGGACCTGCGGTCTATACGGGACCTGCTGGCCGCCCGTGAGCGCCTGGGGTGAACCTCAGAACCGAGGATCCTACGCGGAGCGTTCTTCGCGCTTGGCGCGCTTGGCCGGGGCCGCGCGCGGGACCAAGGTCGGGTTGACCCCGTTCAGGACCACGTCGCGGTCGATCAGGCATTTCGTGACGTCATCGCGGCTGGGCAGTTCGTACATCACGTTGAGGAGGACCTCCTCCATGATGGCGCGAAGGCCGCGAGCACCGGTTCCACGAAGGATGGCCTGTCCCGCGATGGCCACCATGGCGTCATCGGTGAACTCCAGCTCCACCCCGTCGAACTCGAAGAACTTGGCGTACTGCCTGACCAGCGCGTTCTTCGGCTTGGTCAGGATGTCGATCAGCGCGTCCTCGTCCAGGTTGTTCACGCTGGTGATAACGGGGAGGCGACCGACGAACTCCGGGATCAGCCCGTACTTCAGGAGATCTTCGGGCAGGATCTTCTTGAGCGTCTCACCGACGTCCTTCTCCTCAGACCGGCGGATGTCGGCGTGGAAGCCGACGCCCTTGTTCCCGACCCGGCTCTCGATGATCTTGTCCAGCCCCGCGAATGCCCCGCCGCAGATGAACAGGATGTTCGTGGTGTCGATCTGGATGAACTCCTGGTGGGGATGCTTGCGGCCTCCCTGGGGCGGCACGCTGGCCTGCGTGCCCTCGAGGATCTTCAGGAGCGCTTGCTGCACTCCCTCCCCCGACACGTCGCGCGTGATCGACGGGTTCTCGGACTTGCGGGCGATCTTGTCGATCTCGTCGATGTAGATGATCCCGGTCTCGGCCTTCTTCACGTCGTAGTCCGCGGCCTGGATGAGTTTCAGCAGGATGTTCTCGACGTCCTCGCCGACGTAGCCGGCTTCCGTCAGCGCCGTGGCGTCCGCGATGGCGAACGGCACGTTCAGCATGCGAGCAAGGGTCTGCGCCAGGTAGGTCTTCCCGCACCCGGTGGGTCCAAGGATCATGATGTTGGACTTCTGAAGT
>JBBRTK010000119.1:0-7329 GCA_038244455.1 Actinomycetota bacterium | reverse complement strand
GGACCCGCAGACGGGGGGAGTGGTCGCCATGGCATCGTGGCCTAGCTTCGACCCCCGCTGGTTCGTTCAGGGCATGACCAAGCAGCAGTACCACATGCGGTTCAACCTCCCCAGAGACGGGTCGCCCGCGCTGAACCGCGCAGAGAACCAGGTCTATGCGCCAGGCTCGACCTTCAAATCGTTCACAGCCCTAGCCGCGCTCAAGAGCGGCGTTGCGAATGAGAGCTCCTATTACCCCTGCCCGAGCGTCTACTACTACCCGGGCGACGCCACGCATACCCCGTTCCATAACTTCGAAGGGGGGAGCAGCGTCATGCAGCTAGCGACGGCCCTCAAGGTCTCGTGCGACACCGTCTTCTACGGATTCGGCGCGAGCTTCTTCGACAAGAGCCGGTCCGCCGGCTCGGGGACCGACTTCCTGTCGAACGACCTGCTTCCCTTCGGGTTCGGCTCGCCGACTGGCATCGACCTGCCGTTCGAGCCGGCGGGAACGCTCCCGGGGTTCGACTACGCGCTCCAGCACAAGAGCATCTATCCCTACGGCTGGCTGGCGGGAGACTCGATCCTCACGGCGATCGGCCAGGGCGCCGTTGCGGTGACGCCGCTACAGCTGGCCACCGCCTACAGCGCGATCGCGAACGGGGGCAAGCTCTGCCGGCCCCACCTGGCCGATCACATCGAAACCCCCGACGGCAAGACCGTGAAGACCATCACGCCGCGATGCCATCCGATCCCCTACACCGCCCAGCAGATCCAGTTCGTACGAGGGGCGTTGACGGGCGTGACCACCGCCGGTGGCACGGCGGGGACCGCGTTCGCCGGCTTCCCGATCTCCGTTGCCGGGAAGACCGGCACCGCGCAGCGCCCGCCGTTTCAGGACACCGCGTGGTTCGCGGGGATGGCCCCTGCCGGTGCCCCCAAGTACGTGGTGGTCGCCATGGTCGAACAAGGCGGGTTCGGTGGGATCACGGCGGCGCCGATCGTTCGCCACATCATGGAAGGGCTGTTCCACCTGCCGCAGACCAATCCCATCAAAGCGGGTCCCTGATGGACCTGGTGGCGGGGCGCGCATTCGCCGATGAACGACGGCCGATCCGCCACCTGGATCCGGTGCTCCTGGTCGTCGCCGGCGTTCTCACGGTGGTCGGGCTGTTCCTCATCTACTCCGCGACACACCTGAAGCTGGTCTCGAACGGCACCGACCCCATGTACTTCGTGAAGAAGCAGATCACCGCGATCGTGCTCGGCATCATGGTGCTGCTCCTCATCGCGATGGTGGACTACCGGTTCTTCAAGGTCTACGCGGGGTTCATCTACGCGGCGTCGTTGATCATGCTGGTCCTGGTGCGGATCCCGGGTGTGGGCACCACGGCGCTGGGCGCCCAGCGGTGGTTCCAGTTCGCCGGGTTCCAGTTCACGCCATCGGAGTTCACGAAGATCGCGCTCTGCGTCATGCTCGCCGCCATCCTGTCCGAGGTTCGCGGAGGGGAGCCGTTGCTGTCCGACACGCTTCGGGCGTGTCTGGTGGCCGGCGTCCCGATGGTCTTGGTCCTCCTGCAGCCGGACATCGGCACCACGATCGTCCTGACGGCGATCATCGTGGGCGTCCTGGTCGTGGCGGGCGCCAAGGGGCGGCATCTCGGCGCGATCGCGGCCGTGTCGGTCATCCTCATCGTCCTCGTGCTGCACCTGGGGATCATCAAGGACTACCAACTCGCGCGGCTGCGCGTGTTCTTCGATCCCTCCCATGCCACGCCCGACCTGCTGTACAACAAGCAGCAGGCCGAGATCACGGTGGGCGCCGGCGGTTTGACGGGCGCCGGCTACCTCAACGGAACCCAGACGAACCTCAGCTTCGTTCCGGAGCAGTACACCGACTTCATCTTCACGGTCCTGGGAGAGGAGTTCGGGTTCCTCGGCACCATGACGGTTCTGATCCTCTTCGCGATCCTCATCTGGCGAGCCATCCGGATCAGCTACTTAGCGAAAGATCCGTTCGGGACCTACGCGGCCGCCGCCGTCGCGTCGATGTTCGCGGTGCAGATGTTCGTGAACGTGGGGATGGTGATCGGGATCATGCCGATCACGGGGATCCCGCTTCCGATGGTGAGCTACGGCGGAACCGCCACCATCGCGAACCTGGCCGGCATCGGGCTGCTGCTCAACATCCACATGCGCCGGTTCAAGTAGGGCTCAACCGGCCGAAGCCAGTGTCCACAGGAAGACCGAACCATCGGGGCCGGTCCGCTCCAGCGTCACGTCGCCGTCCATGGCTCTGGCGGACATCCGAGCGAGCGCCAGTCCAAGGCCCGCCCCCTGGTGCGTCCTGGTGTTGAGCCCCTCCCCTTGTTCCATAGGGGCGAACATCCGCTCGGCGAGTTCGGGGTCGATGCCCGGCCCGCGGTCCGACACCCGCACCTCCGGGGAGTTCCCACGGAGCGAAACGCGGACCGTCACGGCCTGATCGGGAGGGGAGAAGGCGACCGCGTTCTCGACCAGCTCCTCCAAGATCCGGCGCGCCGCTTGCCTGTTGAGGCTGGCCATCAGCGGAGCGACGGGGGCATCGACGATCACGCGGTCGTGATCTTCGGCGACCGCTTGCGCAACGTCGACCACGTCGGCCCATTCGGTCATCCCGGCCTCCACCGCCGCTTCGAACCGCCCGACCAGGCGGGACAGGTCCTGCGCGCGGGCGATCAGGCGTTCCCGCATCTCGGTGCGCTCGGGCTCGGTGGCGCTCGGATGTCCCATGGTCTGGGCCATGCCCAGGATCACGGTGACCGGCGTCCGGAGCTCGTGCCCGAGCCGGGAGACGAGTTCGTGCCTGCGGGCCGCCCGTTCCAGGAGGGCTTCCTGTGCGATCTCCAGCTGGCGGATCCGGCGCCGTTCGCGCTCCAGTGCCTCGGTCAGCTCCTCGATGACGGACGGGGTGACCTCCGGTGAGATCACGCCGCCTCCGCGGGCGGCGGCGTGCACAGCGTTCAAGATCTCGTCGCCGCGAGAGTCCTTGAGGACGTATCCGGACGCGCCGGCGACGAGCATGTCGCGGACCGCCCGCTGGTCGTCGTTGCCGGTGAGCGCCACAACGCCGATCCGTGGATCGAGAGCCTTCAGACGCCGTGTCGTCTCGATCCCGTCCATGTCCGGCATCCGCACGTCCATGAGCACCACATCCGGCACCGTGGTTCGGACCATGGTGATAGCGTCCCGGCCGCTCGCGGCCTGGCCGACGACCAGAAGGTCGTCCGTGTCCAGGAGCGTCTGAAGCGAATCGCGGAACCCGGCATTGTCGTCCACCACGAGCACGCGCACGCGTGAAGTAAGGGCGGTCGATCTCCTCTGGGCCACAGAGACAGTGTCGGGGTCAGCGCCCGGCATGCCTATCGGCCGGTGGAGCCGTTTCCGTTGGGGGACAAGGGACTCCGTCCCTGGTCATAGGTGACTAGGTCGAGAGATAGATGCGCCGGATAGCAATGGGGGCGCCGTTCGGCTGCTATCCTCTTTCGCAGACGTGCCTGCCAGGCCGCAGCCCTCCGAAGCGGCGCCCCGGCAGGATCGAAGGAAAGTCGAGGTGGCGCGCGGCCGCGCCGCGAGCGTGCGAAAGCCCGCAGCGGGACGGACGGTACGCGAGCGCCGGAGTTAGGACGTTCCGGGTGCGCGGTAACGCGCGCGCGACCGGTGCGCGGCGGGCGGACCGCCACAGCACAGGCGCACGGACCGGCGAGAGCCGGTGATGCACACGTACCCATACGCTCCAGCCCGGTCGGCCCCCTCGCCTCGAGCGAAGGGAGAGCTCCTGATGGATCGGGAGACAGAGGTTCAGGCGTTCACACCGTCTGAACCGGCATCACCAGCATCAACCGTGCCGGCGGCAACCACGCCCGCGAAGACCTCGGAGAAGTCCGCGACCCCGGAGGCCGCTCCTGCGGCGGCGCGGCCGAGGCCCGCCGGGCCGAAGTTCGGCATCCAGGAGCCCGCGGTGATCAGGCGTGTTGCCCGAGCGCCGATCCCACCCCCGCCCGACCCTGAGTTCGATGAGCGCTCGGATGATGGCGCCGGGGAAGGGACGGCCACCGAGGCTCGGCGGCATCGGGGCGGGCGCGGCCGTGGCGGCCGCGGCCCCAGCGCGCCGGACTCCGGCACCGACGTGTCCACGTCCTCCGCCGAGGCGGACGACCGGGAGCGACCAGTATCGGCGCCCCGAACACGAGCACCTCGAACTACTTCAGAGGGGGCCGAGCGCGCCCGGCAGCCCGAGCGTCAGCGCCCCCAGCGCGCACGGGTCGGGGCTGAGACATCCACCGACACAGCCGCCTCTTCGAGCGACATGGCGAACACGACGGAGACCCAGGGCGCAGATGCCGAGGGGACCGGCGCCCCTCGACGTCGGAGCCGGGGAGGTCGCGGACGCGGGAAGGGCGGCGGACAGGGCCAGACTCAGCGCCAGGGCCAAGGTTCGCGGTCCGCGACCGCCGGCGCCGACGAGGCACCGATGAACGACACCCTCGACACGCAGCGCGAGGATGCGTTGCCCGATCAGGATGCTGGCGGAACGGACGCCTCCCCCCGCCGCCGGAGCCGCCGCGGGGCCGGGTCCTCCAAACCCGGATCCGACACTGGCGAGGCTCCGAAGAGCGAGAGATCCGGCGGCGGCAGGGGTTCCAGCGAGAAGTCGCTGGAAGCACACATCGCCGCCGGTGGGTCGACCCGGGGGATCCGGAGCAGCCGGTCGCGCACCGGCCGGGTCGGAGGCGGCGATGGCAGGAGGCGCCGCGAGCCGATGCCCACGCCTCCACGCGTCACCGACAAGGTCATGGTCATCACCGAACACGGCGACCGCGACCAGATCGCCGTCCTGGAGGAAGGCGTCTTGGTGCAGCACTACGTGACCCGCACCGGCGCCACGTCCATGGTCGGCAACGTCTTCCTTGGCCGAGTGCAGAACGTGCTCCCCGGGATGGAAGCGGCGTTCGTCGATATCGGCCGGGGGCGGAACGGCGTCCTGTATGCCGGCGAGGTCAACTACACGCCCGAGGACCTGGAGGGTCCGGCCCCCCGGATCGAACACGTCTTGAAGGCGGGTCAGGCCGTCATGGTGCAGGTCACGAAGGACCCGATGGGCGGCAAGGGAGCGCGGCTCACCGCGCAGGTCTCCATGCCGGGCAGGTTCCTGGTACTCGCGCCGGATCAGGCCGTCAGCGGGATCAGCCGCCGGCTCCCGGATGAGGAGCGCAAGCGCCTGAAGGGGATCATCAAGAAGGTTCGGACCGACGGCCACGGCATCATCGTTCGAACGGCCGCCGAGGGCGCCTCGGAGGAGGCGCTCACCACCGATCTTCAGCGACTGGTTCGCGAATGGAACGAGATCAACCGCAAGGCGAAGAAGGCGAAGGCGCCCGCGGTTCTGTATGAAGAGCCCGAACTCACCGTTCGGGTCTTCCGCGATCTCTTCAACGACGAGGAGTACAAGGGTCTGGTCACCGACTCGCAACCCGTCTACGACAAGATCATGGGATACGTGAACGAGGTCGCCCCCGACCTGGCGCCGAAGATCACGCTCCACACAGGCAAGCTGCCGGCGTTCGAGGAGCACCGGATCGTCGAGCAGATCCACAAGGCGCTGGACCGCAAGGTCTGGCTGCCCTCCGGCGGCTACCTCATCATCGAGCGAACCGAGGCCATGACCATCGTCGACGTCAACACAGGAAAGGCCGTCGGCAAGACCAACCTCGAGGAAACGGTGAAGAACACGAACCTGGAGGCTGCCGCGGAAGTCGGCCGCCAGCTGCGCCTGCGGGATATCGGCGGGATCATCGTCATCGACTTCATCGATATGCTGCTGGAGAAGAACAAGAAGCAGGTCGAGGACACCATGAAGGACGCCTTGGCCATCGACAAGACGAGGTCCCAGGTGTTCGAGATCGGACCGTTGGGTCTCATGCAGGTCACTCGCAAGCGGGTGTCCGGCGGTCTGCTTGAATCGTTCTCCGAAACGTGTCCCACCTGCGAAGGCCGGGGCATCCTCGTCAACTACGAAGCCTGAGAGGAACAACCATGTATGCGGTGATCAAGACTGGCGGCAAGCAGCACAAGGTGAAGGCCGGTGACGTCATCGAGGTCGAGAAGCTCGTCCACGAAGGCAAGACGCTCATCTTCCAGCCCATCCTGGTGGTCGATGACGACGGCAAGACCCACGTGGGCGCCGAAGCGGCAGGCGCCACGGTCACGGCCAAGCCGCTCGGCGAACAGAAGGGCGACAAGATCAAGATCTTCAAGTACCGGCCCAAGACCGGCTACGCGAAGCGCGGCGGACATCGCCAGCTCTTGACCATGCTTGAGATCGAGAGCGTCTCCATGGGCAGCGCGAAGAAGGCCGCGAAGCCCAAGGCCGAGAAGATCGAGGAGCCGGAAGCGGCCCCGGAGACCGCCGAAGAGTCCTGAGTTCATCCGTTCCGTCGTTTGCTAGCCTGGAGGTCTTATGGCACACAAAAAGGGTGGCGGGTCATCCCGCAACGGTCGCGATTCGAATTCCAAACGCCTTGGAGTGAAGGCGTACGGGGGTCAGCTCGTGCCGGCCGGGAGCATCATCGTTCGTCAGCGTGGCACCAGGATCCACCCCGGCGACGGTGTGGGCAAGGGCGGCGACGACACGCTGTTCGCCCTATGCACGGGGACGGTCACGTTCCTGGAATCGCGGGGCCGGAAGTTCGCCTCGGTCGTGCCTGCCTAGCTCTTGACCTCGCGAACCGCCCTGCGGATCGCAATGGTCCACTCGACCACCAGTTCCTTCTTCTTGACGTTCGCACCGGTGAGGTAGCCGGCGTTCGCGCGTTGATCGCGGCGCTTCCCGGACCGCCGTATCAGGCTGGTGACCCCCGGCTGGTGTTCGGCCGATGCGGAAGCGCTGCGGCGGGTTGGGATCGGGGGAGGCTTGGAGAAGTAGAACGCGGTTCGCAGGACCTCGCCGTCGGCCAAGTGCGTGAGCATGAGGATGGGGGAGCCGTGGACGCGCGCGACCTTCCTGATCCCGGCAAGGGCGAGCGTCTCCGCCCCACCGCCGTCCATATCGAAGATCAGCGCGCGGGGTTCCAGCGATAGACGGCCGGCCACCTCTTCCTGGTTGTTCCGGCCCAGCGGGACCAGCCACACGTTCACAGGTTCGAGCACCGGGTCATCATCGCCGGTCGACGGGCTTCCTGACCACCTAGGCTGGAGGAACAGATGGGGTTCGTCGACGAATGCACCGTGTACGCGAAGGCCGGCCCGGGTGGGAGCGGCTCGGCGTCGCTGCACTCAGAGCCGTACAAGCCCCGCGGGGGACCCGACGGC
>JBBRTK010000118.1:0-7379 GCA_038244455.1 Actinomycetota bacterium | reverse complement strand
TCACAGATGGGCTCCGGACGAACTAGACGGCGTCGGGACCCATCTCACCGGTCCTGATGCGGATGACCTGCTCGGCTTCGGTCACCCAGAGCTTGCCGTCGCCGATCTTGCCGGTGCGGGCGGCCTTCACGATGGCGTCCACCACTCCCGCGAGATCGCCGTCCGCGACCAGGATCTCGATCTTGACCTTCGGAACGAAGTCCACCTGGTATTCAGCGCCGCGGTAGACCTCCGTGTGGCCGCGCTGGCGGCCGAACCCCTCGACGTCGGTCGTGGTGAGCCCGTTCACGTCGATATCGCGCAGGGCTTCCTTCACCTCGTCGATGCGGTGGGGCTTCACGATGGCGGTCACGAGCTTCAACGGCGGACCCTCCTTCCGGGAGGCACAGCTTAGCCCGAGGCGACCGCGCCTTCGCCCCCACCCGCCAGCGGCCTCTCGTACAGGTCGAACGCGCGGTGAACGGTCATGCCGGCGCGCTCGTAGAGGCGTGTTGCTCCCGTGTCGCTGGCGGCGTCCACGTTGAGGCCGCAGGTGGCCAGGCCCTTCGCGGCCAGCGAGGCGAACGACCGGCGCAGCAGCGCCTCTCCAAGGCCGCGGCCACGCCAGGGCCGGCGGACGGCGAGGTCCCCGACCCACCCGATATCGCCGGTGACCCGGCTGAGCCCTGCCCCCGCGAGCTGGTCGCCGTCCCAGGCGAGCCATGCGAGTCCCGGATCCCAGTGCTCGGCCGTGAAGGTCTCGGCCATCCAGTACTCGAAGGGCTGCGCGACCCACCCGTAGTGGTCCGCGAAGGCCTCCTCCAGGCAGGCGTGGAGGGCTTCGAGATGGCGCTCCGGATCGACCGTGCGGATCTGGAACCCGTCCGGGACCGGCGGATCAGGGTCTACGCCGGTGAGATCGCGTTCCATGTGCCAGAACGTCCGAACCTTCCGATAGCTCCGCCCGAGCGCGAGCGTACGCGCCGCAGTGTCGACCGAGGGGAAGGACACCGCGATCTTCGGCTGAGCGCCGGCCCGGATGAGTTCAACGCCGCGACGCTCGAAGAACTCCATGAGCCAGGTCCCGAGACCCCTGCCCCGGTGGTCGGGGTGGACCCGGCCCCAGCCATCCGGCCACCCGCCGTCCATGGCGCTGCACTGCCCGGTCGCCACGATGCGGCCATCGGCACGGATGACGACCGTGTCCCGCTGAAGATCGGTCTCCGGCGCCGCATAGGCCGCTTCTATGTGCGGCCGCACAACGTCTTCGAACCCGACGTCGACAAGGTCACACTCGATGTACACGTGCTCGATCTCGTCCAGATCCTGGGGCAGCCGAACTGGTGCGATGGTGTACCCCGGGGGGAGCGTCACTCCCCGGAGGCCTTCTTCCGCGGCGCGGGCTTCTTCGCGCCGGCCTTCTTCGCGGGTGCGGCTTCCTTGCTCGGCTCTGCGCCCTTCTTCTTCGCGGCAGCCACGCTCGCCTTCAAGGCCTCCATGAGGTCCACCACCTTCGCGGTGGGTTCGGCCGTCACGATCTCGATCTCTTCGCCGGCGATCTTCTTCTCTACGATCCCGAGCATCGCGGCCCGGTAGTCGTCGGTGAACTCCTCGGGGCTCCACGCGCTGGTGAGCGACTCGATCAGCGACTTGGCCATGTCGAGTTCCTGATCCCTGACCTTGACCTTCGTCACATCCACGTCGCCGAAGTCCATCGCCCGGATCTCGTCGGGCCAGTACATGGTCTCCAGGACGAACGCGTCGTCGCGGAAGCGAAGCGCCGCCAGATGCTCCTTGTCGCGGAAGCTGACCTTGGCGACACCGACCTTGCCCTCCTGCGCCAGCGCCTCGCGCAGGAGCGCGTAGGCCTTCGCCCCCGTCTCCTCGGGCACCAGGTAGTAGGACTTCTTGTACATCATGGGGTCGATCTCTTCCAGGTCGACGAACTGCACGATGTCGATGGCGCGAGAGGACTCAACCGGGACGGCGTCGAAGTCGTCGTCGGTGAGGACCACGTAGCGGTCCTTCTCGTACTCGTAGCCCTTCACGATCTCCTCGTAGGGCACCTCTTCGCCGTCGACCGAGCAGGTCCGCTTCATGCGGATCCGCCCACCGTCGGCGGCGTGGAGTTGGTTGAAGCGGAGCGTCTTCTCCTCGGTGGCGGGATACACGCTCACCGGGATGGTCACCAGCCCGAAGCTGATGGCCCCTTTCCACATAGCTCTCGGCATACCCCACCCCCGGAGAAGGTTGTCGCAAGGCCCCTGCCCTGCAGGAACGCGATTCTACCCCGAGCCTCGGACACGGACCCGAGGCGTGTTTGGTCAGAGTTCAAGCACCTCAGGGCGCGCTACGGGACCTTCTCCATCCTCGAACGCAACCTGGGGCCTTCTCGACCGGTCGACCCGGAGGGAGAAGATGTCGGGGCGGTTGTAGTGACCGGCGGCGTCGAGTGTGTAGTGGGCCGCCCTGGCGGCCGCGGTATCGATCTCCGCCGTCAGCAAGCCGTAGGCCCCGTGCAGCGGGCCGGCGACGACATCGCCCGAGGGCGCCACGATCACCGAATCGCCGGAGTTCAGCCACTCATCGGGATCGGGGTAGAGACGGGCGCGGTCGGGGAAGTCCTCCGGGATGTCGGCGGCGCGGATCGCGCACCCGGCGCCGATCACCCAGCATCTTCCCTCTTGCGCTATGTGGCGCATCGACGCGATCCACCCATCGCCTTCGTCCCACGTCGGGGCGACCCACACCTGAACGCCTTGCGCGTACAGGGTGAATCGCGCGAGCGGCATGTAGTTCTCCCAGCAGATAAGCCCGCCCAGCCGGCCGAACGGAGTTTGGACCACCCGGAGGCCGGAAGCATCGCCGGGCGACCAGACCATCCGCTCGGGGTTGGTGGGGACGAGCTTGCGGTGACGGTTGCGGATCTCGCCGTCTGCGTCGATGAGAACCATCGTGTTGAAGAGCGTCGCCCGGCTGAAGTTCCCGTCACGTTCGTGCACACCGATGA
The DNA here is from genome assembly GCA_038244455.1 of Actinomycetota bacterium. Classification (GTDB taxonomy): domain Bacteria; phylum Actinomycetota; class UBA4738; order UBA4738; family HRBIN12; genus JANXVR01. The sequence goes on along the minus strand of JBBRTK010000118.1, from coordinate 4,390 downwards.
ACACCGTCATCCCGGCGCTGCTGGCTGCCTCCTGGACGGGTCGGAGATCGCCGGCTTCGATGTCCACCGCCTGTTCGACCAGCCTTCCGTGGATCTCGCGAGAGAGGTCGTAGTCCGGACCGGGAGCCAGGCGCCAGATGTATTCGGGGTAGCCGGGGAGGTAGGTCTCGGGGAACACCACGAGCCGGGCGCCGGCGTCGGCAGCTTCTTCCACGCCTTCCAGGACCCTGACCATCGAGGCTTCGCGGTCCAGCAGAACCGGCGGGCGTTGGAACACCGCCGCCGTGAACGTGGTGTCGTTCATCGTGTCCTCCTGCTTCGGGAGCCGCGAGCCTACCCCCGACGCGTCGCCACCGTCCGGCTAGCATCCCCCTATGCCGGCGAAGAAGCGGGGCGGCCCCGCGTTCAGCGTGGAGTTCCCTCGTCCGTTGGACGCGCGCCGTGATGGCGACGCGTGGTGGTTCGAGGCGGACGGGCGTGAGCTGCGCCTGTCGAACCTGACGAAACCGTATTGGCCCCAGGGCATCACGAAGGGCGACCTCCTGGCCTACTACCTGAACGCCGCCGATCTGATCGTGCCGCACCTTTCCGGACGCCCGCTCACGATGAAGCGGATGCCCGACGGCGTTGACGGCCCCTTCTTCTACGAGAAGACCGCGCCCGCCCACACCCCCGACTGGATCGAACGCTGCCAGGTTCGGAGCGACGACGCCAAAGGCGGGGTCATCGACTACCTCATGGTGAACGACACCGCCTCGCTGCTCTACGTGGCGAACCTCGGGTGTATCGAGTTCCACCCGCTGCACTCCCGGTGCGCAGACGTTGCCCATCCCGACTATCTGTTCTTCGACCTGGACCCGTTCCCGCCCTACACCTACGAGGACGTGCTCACGGTCGCGCGCCACATCAAGGTGCTGCTGGATCAATTCGGCCTGACCGCGCACCCGAAGACCTCCGGGGCGACGGGCATGCAGATCTACCTCCCGGTCGAACATGGGCGCTACACCTACGAGCAGGTGCGGGGGTTCGTCGGCGCGTGCGGGCGGCTCATCCTGGACGCCGACCCGGACCGCGTGACCATGGCCTGGAAGATCAGCGATCGAGACGGGAAGATCTTCATCGACCACAACATGAACCGCTCGGGGGCGAACATCGCGGCGGCGTACTCGGTCAGGCCGGAGCCCGTCCCCTCCGTCAGCACACCGGTCACGTGGGACGAGGTGTTCGCCGGCGGGTTCGAGCCGCAGGACTTCCGGATCGACAACGTGTGGGAACGATGGGCCCGAACCGGCGATCTCTTCGAGGGCGTTCGCGACGGTCCGTTCAACGAACTGGATCAGGCGCTCGAGGCGCTCGGCGTAGGCGGGGCGGCCGGCGAACTCGACCCGTTGGACCGACCGCTGCCGCGCACGGCCTCCACCGCAACCCGGAGGCGCTCGACCCAGGAGGTTGTGGCCGCCTCGAAGGATCCGAAGCTGCTGGACTACGTCCGCAAGCGCGACTTCGCTGGCACGCCCGAGCCGGCCCCCGGCGACATCCCCGAGGGCGCCGAAGGGAGCTCGTTCGTGATCCACAAGCATCGGGCGACGCGGCTGCACTACGACGTCCGGCTGGAACGCGAAGGCGCGCTGCCGTCGTGGGCCGTCCCGAAGGGGCTCCCAACCGCCAAGGGCGACAAGCGCATGGCCGTTCGGACCGAGGATCACCCACTGGAGTACGGGACCTTCGAGGGGACCATCCCGGAGGGGCACTACGGCGCCGGAGAAGTCCGGATCTTCGACGACGGCTGGTACGAACCTTTGGAGTGGACCGATTCGAAGGTGAGCTTCAAGCTCCACGGGCGGCGCTACGCGGGCCTGGAGTTCCACTTCGTGAAGACGCGGACGGATTGGCTCGGGTTCCTGGCCAGCGCGCAGTCGGCGCCGTTGATCGCCGCTCCCCCTCGCTTCCAGCCGATGCTGGCCGAGGGCGGTCACGAACCATTCGACGATCCCGCGTGGTGGTTCGAGCCCAAGCTGGACGGGATCCGGTGTCTTGCCGAGCTCTCGACGGGCGAGACCGTGCTGCGGACGCGGACGGGGCGCGATGTCACCGCCCAGTATCCGGAACTGCACATGCTCCACGAGCTGATCGACCAGGTGAACGCCGTCATCGATGGCGAGATCGTGGCGTTCGACGCGGATGGGAAGAACTCGTTCGAGGCGCTGCAACAGCGGATGAACCTGAGCAAGCCGCGTGAGATCGACCGCGCGAGGAAGTCCATCCCGGTGTCGCTCGTGGTGTTCGATCTGCTGTGGCTGGACGGGCACGACACGACCGGCCTGAAGCTCGAGGAGCGGCGCGAACTTCTGGACCTCATCGCCGAACAGGACGAGCGGCTCCAGGTGGTAACCCACATCGAAGGTGACGGGGTGGCGTTCACGCACGCCGCGGGGGGGCTTGGCCTGGAGGGCGTGATGGCGAAGCGGCTGGGTTCGACGTACCTGCCAGGCAAGCGCACGGACGCCTGGCGGAAGATCAAGTTCCGGAACACACAGGACTGCGTGATCGTCGGCTGGACGCCAGGTCAGGGCGGCCGGGCGGGCACCTTCGGCGCGCTGCTGGTCGCCGCACTGGACGGGGAGACCTGGCGCTGGGTCGGCCAGGTTGGCAGCGGGTTCACCGAGCAGGCGCTGGATCGGCTCCGCGCGGCCCTAGAGCCGCTGACGCGTGACACGCCCGCGATCGAGGACCCCGAGCTTGCCGCCGTCAAGGGCGCGACGTTCGTGGAACCCGAGCTGGTCTGTGAGGTCGAGTACCTGGAGATCACGAAAGGAACGGGCAAGATGCGCGGACCGAGCTTCAAGGGGATGCGGCCCGACAAGACCCCGGACGAATGTGTGCTGGAGCGCCCGACAGGCCGCTGAGGCGCCGCCCGCGAGCACCTCGGCGCCCGACCGATGGTAGGGTGCGCCGCGCGAAGGGAGACGAGCGTTGCCGTACAAACGGATCGTGGTCGGTGTCGGCGGTTCCGAAGCCTCCTCGCGCGCCCTGGTCACAGCCTCCTCTCTGGCCGCCGCCGACAAGGCGCACCTGATCATCGCCACGGCGTACCTCGCGGGGGCCGGCATCCAGGCAACGCAGGCGGCGGCCGTAACCGCCGCGCAAGAGGCGGGCGTGAAGCCGAACCGGATCCAGACCGTGTCCCGCGAGGGAACCCCTGCCAAGGTGTTGATCGAGCTGGCGCTTCGCCACGACGCCGGCCTCCTCGTGGTTTCGGGAGGTCGCGGGCAGCAGCACTCGCTGGGCGATGTGCCCGAACGGCTGTCGCATCACGCGCCATGCGATCTCCTGGTGGTCAGCGAACGCGCGAGCGCCGGCCCGCGATACGAACGGATCGTGATCGCCACGGACGGCTCTGCCACCGCCGACCGGGCGGCGCGCCGCGGCTTCGACCTGGCCGACACCCTGGAGGCGTCCGTAACCATGGCGTTCGTGGGACACCCCGCCACGGGCGCGCTCATCACCCAGGACACCGTCACCACCTACGCGGGTGAGGTGGCCACCGATGTTCGGGTCATGACGGGGAGCCCCGTCGCCCTCATCCTGGGCGTGACGGACGAGGTGGACGCCGACCTCATCGTGGTCGGCAACAAGGGCCTCACGGGCATGAAGCGGTTCGTCACGACCTCGGTGCCCGAGGACATCGTCGGCCGCGCGCAGCGCGACGTGCTGATCTGCCGAACCATCCGCCAGGCGATCTCGGAACTGGCGCCAGGCGAAGGCGGGATCGTCGAACAACAAGGCGAGAAGCTCGCCGCCTACATGGACCCGGCGGGCGACCTCCGCCTGCTCTCCGCCAAGTGCACGCACATGGGGTGCACCGTCGGGTGGAACCCTTCGGAATCGACGTTCGACTGTCCGTGTCACGGGTCGCGGTTCGCGCCGGACGGGACGGTCGTCAACGGACCGGCGACGCGGCCACTCCCGCCTGCCTGAGCGGACGGGTCAGATCAGGCCGGGCTGGAACACCATGAGGTAGAGGATCGCGACCAAACCCAGCACGCCGATGGCCGTGATGACGTGGGCATGTGGGGACGAGAGGAGTCCGGCCAACTCCTCATCCGACTTACGAGGCACCCCCGAGGGCCGCATCGCGCATGCGGTCTTCACCCGGTCGAAGTAGGGCTTGGCCACGACAAGCATGAGCACCGTGGTGAACACCAGGATGGCGATCGCTGTCCAGATCCACCAATGCTGGAAGGACACCAGCCGCCACCCCAGGTAGGTGCCGCTCAGCACGATCGCCCCAAGCGCGTAGTACATCGGCTTGGAGGTTTGGCCGGACAGCGTCACGAACGAGAGGATCTTCTCCCGGTCGCGTTCCTTGCGGATCCGGTAGAGCACGGTC
>JBBRTK010000117.1:0-7436 GCA_038244455.1 Actinomycetota bacterium | reverse complement strand
CCCCAGAGGCGTCGCCGTCTACCGGATCAAGCTGTTCCTCGACAGCAGCATCGTCCCCGACACAGGGACGGCGTCTCAGGTCTGGTACGACGGCAACCTCAGCGATGACAACGACCAGAGCGGTGACCTGACGCCGCCGGCGACCCTGGCCCGGTGTTCTGGCAGCTTTACCGGGACGCCGTGCGTCGCGATCATCCACCGGACCCTTACGTTCGACCTCAAGATCGTGGTCAGGACATCGGATGTGGACCCGAGGCTGTCAACCTCGAAGTAGGTCGGCTTCGGCTTCGGTGAGGTCGACCACGGCGGGGGCGTCTGGAATCGCCGTAGCGTCGGGGAGAAGGGTGACGTCGCCCGGAACCGCGACGTCCGGCACGTCCGGCACGGCGACCACGCCGAGCTCGGTCAGGATTCGCCGCGCCTCCAGGGCGTACTCCTCGTCGACGGTCCTGCCCTCTAACCGGTCGAGCTGTCCCAGGGCGCGCAGGGTCAGGGCGACGTCGTAGGGAGCCTGGCGTTCCCGTGCGCTGGCGAGCGCCGCATCGAGCGCCTCGCGGGCCTGGTCCATCCGTCCCAGCTGCATCAACGCCCATCCGCGAACCCGCTGGAGAAGCGGCGTGTGCGCGTTCATGCCCTCTTGCGCCCCGGCGCTCGCGAGCGCCTGGGTCGATCGCTCCAGCGCTGCGTCCGCGCGGCCGCAGAAGACCAGGGACTCAGCGATCCGCGCCTCGGCGTCCGTCGCATCCGTCGGGCTGCCCACCTCCACGAACACCTCGCGCGCGCGGCTGAGCCGCTCGAGGGCCTCGTCCGGCCGTCCGGCCCGGCTGGCCAGACGTCCGAGCAGACTCTCGGCGAACGCCACCCCCGCGCGGTCGCCTGCCGCCCGCCAGACCCGCATCGCGTCGCGAAGGAGCGGATCGGCCTCCTCGAACCGCCCCTGGTCCGAGCGGATCTCGCCGATGTTGCACGTGCCGTAGGCGGCGTTCACGGGGTCGCCCGTTCGTTCGCGGGCGTCCCGGCCCTTCTCGTAGTAGTCGACGGCATCGTCCCAGTGCCCGTCGAAGTACTCGAACGCGCCGAGGTTGTTGTAGACGGAGGCCAGGCCGGCCGGGTCGTTCAGCTCCGTGTAGATCTCCACGGCCCGGTGGGAGTTCGCGTAGCCCTTCGCGCGGCCTTCGAGCACCAGCGCCCAGTCCAGGATGTAGTAGGCGTGCGCCAGCGTCTCGGGGTCCTGGGGCGCCGCGGGTTCGGCGATGGCGCGCTCGCACCATGTGATGGCATCCTCCCCGCAGCTCTGGGCCACCTTGATGGAGGCGTAGAAGACCGAGATGCGCGCGCGCTGGCGGCTCTGGTCGATGCCGTCTAGGCCCATCAGGATGTTCCGGCCGCGCGCCAGCAGGCGCAGCGCGTCGGAGTAGCGGCCCATCCGTTCGGGGATCTTCGCCGCCTTGAGCAGGATGCGGGCCTCGCCGACGGGGTCGCCCTTCAGGAGCCTGCGTCCGTCCCTGAACGCATCGCGCGCCCGCGCGTACTCGCCCATCCGGACCAGGACGTCGCCGAGCGATTCGCGAACCTCCGCCAGGGTTCGTTCGTCCACGTCGGGGAGTTTCCGTGCGGCTTCCAGCGCTCGCTCGTAGAACTCAGCGGCCTGTCCGTTCGCGAAGTTCTCGCGGGCCCGGTAGCCCGAGATCAGCGAGTACGTCCATGCCTCGGCCAACCGCTGCGCGTTGAAGTAGTGGAACGAGAGCAGCTCGGCCACGTCGGCGGGATCGGTGGCCGAGGCCTCGATCAGCGCGCCTGCGCGCCCGTGGAGATCGCGACGGCGCCGGTAGGGCAGACCCTCGAACGCGGCGTCGCGCATGAGCGCGTGGCGGAACCGCCACTCGCCGGGCTCGGGCGCCTCCAGGAACTCGCCGAGCGCCTCCCACTCGCCGGGCGTGGGCACGGCGCTGTCGGGCTCCAACAACCGAGCCACCAGGTCCTGATCGAATGCGATCCCCAGCACCGACACGGTGCGGAGCAGGCTGCGCGCGGCCGGGGAGAGCCGGTCGATCTGGGCGGTCACCACGGCCTCCACCGAATCGGGTAGGGACTCGACGCCGCTCGCCCTGGCCACGTGCACCAGCTCCTCCAGGAACAGCGGGTTCCCGCCGGACCGTTCGGCCAGCATCGCGCTCTCCCGCGGAAGGAACGGGTCGGCCTCCGTCGCCACCTGGATCAACCGGAGCGCATCCTCGGCGTCCAGTGGCTGCGCGGCCAACGTGTGCACGGCGGGGTGTTCCGGCGCCACGAATCCTGTGGTCTCGTCCCGCCGGGTCAGGCAGATCAACCACGGCGCGACCGTGAGCTGCTCGGAGACCAAGCGGAGCAGGAGGTCCCGGGACAGCTCGTCCATCCAGTGGCCGTCCTCGATGGTGATCGCGGTGGGTTCGGGAAGGGCGGCCGCAAAGAACGAACACACCGCGCGTTCCAGCTGGTCTTTGCGGAAGGCCTCGTCCAGCTGCTGGACCTCGGGCGTGGGGGGCAACTCCGGCCCCGCGACGCCGGCGATGAGCGGTAACCAGGGCGCCAGTTCGGGCGCGCGCGCCGTCACGGTCTCGCGCAGATGCTCGAGCGTCACCTCGTCGTCCGCGTCGTCGGGCAGCCCGACGGCCTCGCGCAGGAGGTCGCGGAACAGGAGATAGGGCACCGACGCGCCGTACAACTCGCACGCCGCGTCCAGCCGAACGAACCCGTCCGAGCGTGCCCGGACCTCGCGCAGCAGCCGCGTCTTGCCGATGCCCGGCGGTCCGACGATCTCGATCAGCCGGCCGCTACCGGAGCGGGCGACGGCCAGCCCCTCTTCGAGTTCGCGAAGCTCGGCGTCGCGGCCGATCAGCGGGAGGTCCTCGTGGACGCGCTCGCGCCGCGTGCGCGAGACGGGCCCGACGGCGAACGCCGTGATCGGCGCGGCCTTGCCCTTCACCATGAACGGCGGGAGCGGCTCGGTCTGGAAGCTGACCGCGGAGGCCTCGAGCACGCCGGATGTCGCGATGATCTGGCCGGGCTCGGCCTTCGCCATGAGGCGGGCCGCCAGGTTCACCGCGTCGCCCATGATGGTGTAGGTGCGCCGGTAGGAGGGGCCGATGTTCCCGGCGAAGACCGGTCCCAGGTTCAGTCCCAGCCGCACGTCCAGCCGCCGGTCCTTCTCCACGACCTCCCGCAGGGTGAGCAGCAGCCGCTCGCCGTCATCGCCCGCAGCCATCGGCGCGCCGGCGATCAGGATGATCTTGCCGCCGTCGCGGTCGACGTCGGTCCCCAGGAACGTGACGCCGCTCCGGTCGGCGGCAACCTGCACGTCGCGAACCAGTTCGTCCAGGGCGAGCGCGCACGACATCGGACCCTGCTCGGACACCAGGAGGTCGGTGTCGTCGTAGTGGAGGAACGCGACGGCCACCTTGCGATGCTCCGGTTCGACGGCGCCCGACTGGAGATACTCGCGGATGGCGAGCGGCACGCCGACCGAGATGTCGACGTCGGTCAGGTCGATGTTCGCCTCCGCAGAGTCAGACACGATGCCGCCGGGCGCTTTGCGCAGGAGATAGCCGACGTCCTTCCATGCGCCGAGCGAGGTCTCCGGCAGGAACCTCGCCGTGGCGGGGCTGATCAACACTTCGCCCGCCGACGCCGTTCCTTCCATCAAGACCGTCTCGCTGGCGGCCGGCCCCGCGATCATGAACTCGCGGTGCGACCCACCCACCAGGAAGAAGTTGAATCGCCCACTGTGCACGCCCACCGACATCCGCAGCCGGATCAGCCCGGCCGAACTCTCGATCGGCCCGATCTCGCGCAGGCGTCTGCGCATCCCGTCCGCGGCCCGGACCGCGCGCAGCGGATGCTGATCCCCGGAGAAGAACAGGAGCAGCGCGTCCCCGCCGAACTTCAGCAGCCCGCCGCCCTCGGCGTAAGCCAGCGCCAGCAGCCGGGCGAACACCGATCCCAGGACGTCGGTGACCTCCTCGGCCCCGACCTTGCCCTTGCGGGCCAGCCGTTCGGACATCTTCGTGAACCCGGAGATGTCCACGAAGACAACGGAGCCGTCGATCTCGCGCGTGATTCGCTCAGGCTCTTCGGCGAGCCATCGCAGCAGGAGTTGCGGCAGGTAGGGCCGCAGCGTGGCGGATGAAGCCAGCTCAGGCATCGGTGCGTCCTCCGGTGGGGTCCGCCAAGTCTAGCCACCCATCCGGCCCGACCGGAACGGTCGAAGGGCTCAACACCCAGGCCAAACGGGCCGTTCGGCGCCCTGAACGCCCCACATCGCGCACCTTCGAGAACCGCTCCAAGGACAACCAGACAGGCACGGGGGCGGTCATGACGACCGACCCCGAACCGTACCGGAGCCCGACTCCCACCTTGACTGATAACCCCCTGTCTGTAGGAGCCTTATAGGAGGTTGTGATATAACCCCCTATAAGGAGGACCATGGCGAAGGTTATTCGCAAGCGTTGGGAGGGCCGGATAGGGTCCGGGCTTTCACGTCGGGACAGCCGGTCGTGCCAGTACGACGCCTACGTCCCTGATCCCCTAGTGGGCCGCAAGGTGACGCTGGATGGCGACGTGGCCTCCGACGTGGCAGAGGCCGAAGCGGCGGTGACCCGCCTGAACTTAACTGCAACGGTCTTGATCGACACCCAGGCTCTCGCCCGGCTGCTGCTGAGAGCTGAGGCAGTCGCATCCTCGAAGATCGAAGGACTGGAAGTGCGCGCCCGCCGCCTGTTGCGCGCAGAAGCTGCCGTTCGGATGGGGGAGGCCGCTTCGGACATGACGGCCGTAGAAGTGCTAGCCAACATCGACGCGATGGTCTTCGCGCTACAAAGCGTGAAGGAAGGAGACTCGATCACTCGCGAACTCCTGTTGGAGGTGCATCGCTGTCTCTTCGCCGGCACACGACTCGAGGAACACGGGGGCAAGATCCGCGAGCGGCAGAACTGGATCGGCGGCAGCGACTACAACCCGTGTTCGGCAGACTTCATACCTCCTCCACCTTCGTACGTGGAAGACCTCATCGATGACCTGTGCGAGTTCTGCAACGACGACTCGCTTCCAACCGTCGCCCAGGCGGCGATGGCTCATGCCCAATTCGAGACCATCCACCCGTTCGTTGACGGCAACGGGAGAACGGGTCGCGCCTTGATCCAGCTGATCCTGCGCCGACGTGGGCTTGCTCCGCGAGTGCTGCCACCTGTTTCACTGGTTCTTGCAACATGGGCGAAGGACTACGTTGCGGGCCTCACGGCCATGCGCTACTTAGGAACTCCGAACTCTAAGCAAGCGGTTTCGGGAACCAACCTTTGGGTAGGTCGTTTCGCTGCCGCTTGCAAGCGCGCGGTGGAGGACGCAGGCGCATTCGAGGAACGTGCCGAAGAACTGTCGGAGGAGTGGCGCGGTCGCCTCGGATCCGTAAGAGCTAACTCAGCGATCGACCTGCTGCTCAGGGCACTGCCCGGTGCGCCGATCGTCACCGTAAATAGCGCGGCCGCGCTCATCGGCCGGAGCTTTCGCGCCGTCAACCCTGCGGTTGACCGGCTCGTCGATGCAGGCATCCTTTCCCAGGTGACGGTCGGGCGACGCAACCGTGCGTTCGAAGGACGGGAAATCATCGACGCGTTCACCGATCTTGAACGCAGACTTGCGAGTCCGATCGGTGACACGCTCGGTGCCCCTCCGGTGCGCACCGTTCCTCGACGCCCAACTTCGTAACAGGGACCGCATCCTCGCAGACTTCCTGCCTCAAGAATGGCGGAGTCCGCATGCCTACTCGGTCTGCCGCGAGAGGCGCCGATCGGGTACGAACCACATCACCGAGACGGCCGCGTAGCACGCGTACGAGAGATACGGGCTGAGGAGCGCCAGGCCCACCCCGGCGGCATAGAGCCCGATGGAAACGCGGCCTTTCATGTCCGAGGCGATCGCCCGCGCCACCGCCGAATCCTGGCCGTTCGCCCTGATGATCATCCGCACCAGCAGCGTGTATGCCGCGCCCGCGACCAGGCAGACGATGCCGTAGGCGATGGCGGGCAGCGGATGCTTGTAGGCGCTATCGGGGCCGCCGATCCATTTCGTGCAGACGGGGATGAGCGAGAGCCAGAGCAACAGGAAGAGGTTCGACCACATCACGCCGGCGCTGATCCGCTTCGTCGCCCGGAGCAGGTGGTGATGGTTGTTCCAGTAGATCCCGATGAACGCGAAGCTCAGCACGTAAACGAATAACCCCGGCAGCACTGCGGAGAATGCTGCTCGAGTAGTGCCGTCGGGCACCTCGAGCCCGAACGCCATGATCGTCATGATCACCGCCATCACGGCATCGCTAAAGGCCTCGAGCCGTTCCGTGCCCATCTCCAGCTCGGGCGCGGCGGGTTCTGTCTCGGACGGGTCCGTCTGCATCCGGCGATGATAAGCCGGACCTCGGCGAACGTGGGCCGCTCACGACGTTCGCTTACCATCCCTCCATGGCGAACAAGAAGCGGAAGCCCACTCGACGGCTCCCGGGTCCTTCGGCCACAACCGAGCGGAAGCAAGAGGAGCGCCGGTTGCGCGCGGAGGCGGAACGCCGGGCGGCGAAGGCGCGCCGGCTTCGGTCGATGTTCATCCGCCTTGGCGCGGGGGTGGTCCTGGCAGGCATCGTGTTGGTCTATCTGCAGCTGCACCGCCCGACATCGCCCACCACTCCCGCTTCGCTCGCGCCTGCCTCGTCCCCGACGGTGGATCCGTCGAGCCTTCCCGGCCTCCAGGCCGAGAACACTCCGTGGACCGCCGGCAACGACCCCGCGAACCTGAAGGCCCGGCTCTCGGCCATCGGACTCCCGGCGCTCGGCTCGGAGGGTTCGGCGCTGCACATCCACCAGCACCTGGAGATCTTCGTGAACGGGCAGCCGGTGCCGGTGCCCACGGACATCGGCATCCCCACCGACCAGAGCTTCATCTCGCCCATCCACACCCACACGCCCGACGGGATCATCCACGTGGAGTCACCGACAAAGCGCGACTTCACGCTGAGCCAGTTCTTCGATGTGTGGGGCGTGAAGTTCACCTCCACGTGCATCGGCGGCTACTGCAACGGCAGTGGCGCGACGCTTGTCGCCTACGTCAACGGGAACAAGGTAGTGGGGGATCCGGGGCGCGTCCTGCTCGGATCGCACGACGAGATCGTCGTGACCTTCGGAACCCCGGCGCAGCTCCCAAGCCCGATCCCCTCGAGCTTCACATTCCCCACGGGTTCGTAGCCTCGCCCGGCGTCGGCCGGGGGATCCCTGCGATGGTTTCGCCGCTTGCGAACCGCGTGCGGCTTCCGCCCGAGAACACCGTGACGCCGCCCGGGCCGTAGGCGTGCCACTCGCCGTCCTGCCAGAGCGCGGCCGACCGTTCGTCGATGCCCACCAGGACGGCGTCCTCGCGTG
>JBBRTK010000116.1:0-7438 GCA_038244455.1 Actinomycetota bacterium | reverse complement strand
GTTGTCCTCCGTGATGGCCGTCTGGTGGGGGATCTCCAGGTATCGCTCGCGCAGGTCCACCAGGATGGCCTTGTCGATGAACGGGATCAGGAGCACCAGGCCGGGACCCTTCGTTCCCAGCAGGCGGCCCAGCCTGAAGACCACCAACCTCTGGTACTCGCGGACGATCCGGATGGCGTTGGCCAAGAAGAGCACGACCAACACCAGGATGACCGCGAGCGCGATCAGCAATGGATTCACACGTTCCTCCCTTCAGAGGCCGGCGGGGAGCCGTCGGCCGAGTCGTGCCCGCCGGGAACCGGCTCGACGGTGAGCACGAGCCCGTCGAGCGCGGTGACCTTGATCTTCGAACCTGAGGCCAGAGGGGCGGGCGCCTTGGCCTGCCATTCCTCCGAAGCCACGCGAACCACACCCGTGGGCCCGAGTCCGCCGGCCAGTACCACGCCTTCCATCCCAACAACCGCCTGCCCCGGGGCCAACGCGGGCGCCATGTGCCGCAGGCCGATGAGCTTGGAGAGGAGGAAGACGAAGAAGGTGCCCACCACGACGGTCACGGCGGCGAGCACCACGAGGGAAACCCGTACACCGCCCGACCCGTTGTAGAGCAGGAGACCGCCGGCCACGAGACTGGCGAGGCCGGCGCCGGTGAGCGCGCCATGGGTGGGGGTCTTCACTTCGACGATGAGGAAGATGGCCGAGGCCACGAGCAGCGCCACGCCGATCAATCGGATGGGCAGGAACCCGAACGAGGCCACCGCGATGAGGAACAGCACGGTTCCGACGGTGCCGCTGAAGATGTGCCCGGGGATTATGACCTCGATCACGATCAGGATGAGCCCGAGCCAGAAGAAGATGAACGCCAGGTTCGGATCGAACAGGTCGTGCAGCACCCCGACCAGCGGCGCCAGATGGCGCTCGGAGATGGTGGCCGTGCTGAGGTCACCGAACGTCACGGTCCGCCCGTCCGCCAGCGTCACGCCGGTCCCCGAGAGGCCGGCCAGCAGCGAGGCCTGAGAAGGCGCGACCCGGTCGGCGATGTGTTCTGCGAGCGCGGTCTCCGCGCTGATGCTCAGCGAGTCGGTCACGAACGCGGCGGCGATCTGGGCATTGCGGCCGTAGGTCTCGGCCAAGCTCGTGATGGTCGCCGTCGCGTCCTGGACCACCTTCGAGCTCTCCGTCCCACCCGTCAGGCCGACGGGAGTGGATGCACCGACGTTGGTTCCTGGGGCCATGGCCGCTACCGGGCACGACAGGAGGATGTAGGCGCCGGCCGACGCGGCTCGGGCGCCCGCCGGTCCGACGTAGCAGATGACGGGGACGTTCGAGCCAAGGATGGCCTCGGTGATCTCGCGCATCGAGGAGGAGAGCCCGCCCGGCGTGTCGATGGTCAGGAGCACGGCCGCGTCGCCGTTGGTGTTCGCCTGCTGGATGCCGCCACGGATGGCATCGGCGACGAACGGATCGACGACGCCCGTCAGGTGGATGGACAGGATCGTGGGCACCGGGGCGCTCGCCGCGGAGGAGACCTGCGCCCCCAGGGCGCCGGCCATCACCAGGACGGTGAGGAAGAGCCCGGCTCGGCGTCTATTGCTCATATCAGAAACCTATCATCCGTCCGATGGCGTGCGCGGTTCGTCCCCTGAGCCTACGCTGACCCGCAAGCTCGCGCGGCGCCGCGCCGCGTATACCGGAGGGAACGAAGAGTGCCAGACGGCCCGCTCCTACCGAAAGAGGAACAGCAGCTCGTGGAAGGGCTCCTCGCCGGCGACGACACCGCCATCCGCATCCTCTACGCGCGGTTCGGCCGCCCCGTGTTCACCCTGGGGATGCGCCTCCTGGGCACCCGCGAGGCCGCAGAGGAACTCACACAGGACGTGTTCCTGGCCGCGTGGCGGAAGGCGGGCAGCTTCGATCCCGCCCGCGGACGCCTCTCCACCTGGCTCATGACCATCGCGCACAACCTGGCCGTTGATCGGCTCCGCCGGGAGACGGGGGTGACGCGTCCAACCCTGGTGTTGGTGGACCAGGTCCCCGAGCAGGAAAGCACGGACGAAGAGCGAGCGTTCATCGAGCACGATGCCGCCATCCGAGCGCTCGCCTCCCTCTCCGGTTCCGAACGCCGCTTGATCGCCCGTGCCTACTTCCGCGGGCTGACCGCCCGGGAGATCTCCGAGCAGGATCACATCCCGCTCGGCACGGTGAAGACGCGCCTTCGCACCGCGCTCATCAAGATCCGCAAGGCGAACGAAGGCAAAGAACTGTGACGTGCGCCGCGGTCCGCTCGCTGCTGGCGGAGCGGAGCCTCGGCACCCTTGAGGCGGAAGCAGCGACGGGTCTGGATCGGCACCTGGCCCGGTGCGCCGCCTGCAGGAAGGAGGGTGGGGAGCTGGATGCCGCGGCCGGCTCGCTGGCCTACGTGCTTGCGCCTGCCGCGCCGCCTTCCGGGCTGGAAGATCGCGTGGTCACCACCGTCCAGAGGGTTGCGGCCGGCCGCGTGCCGGCGCACCGCCGGGGGCGGATGTCGATGGCCGTGGCCACCGCCGTCGCCGCGATGGTTGCCGTGGCAGGACTGGGGTTCGGCGCGGTCATGGCCGGACGCGCGGCGCGGTTCCGCGATCAGGCCGTCACCTCCAGCGTTCGGAACCGGGACTCGATGGACATCTTCCGATGGGTCCTTCGGAGCATGGAGTTCAGCGACCCGAGCAACAGCGTTGAGATGGGAACCTTGGCGCCGGTGGGAGGGGGACCGGCGAGCGGCAGCGCGCTGACCCTCCTCGCTCCGCGATCCCCGGACATGGCCATCGTGACCCTGGCCGCACTGCGGGTGGATCTGTCGCGGCTCCCGCTGGAAGTCTCGTTGGTAGGCCCGGGCCGCAAAGTGGTGGTGGGCAGCATCAGTCGGTTGGATTCGGGCGGGGCCGCCAGCGTAAGCACGTCGCTGAACGAGGATCTGTCGATGTTCGAGGAAGTCGTGGTTCGCGACGCGAAGGGGATCGTGCTCCTGCGCGGGGATCTGCGGGCCCGCTCGCTGCAGAGCGCCTCGCCCGCTCCCTGACGGCGCGCGGCCCCCGGTTCCGTATCCTTGCGCTCGTGCGATTCGGACTGGCACTGCCCCACTACGGCTTCTCCCCGCCACCCGGCACGCGGGCGGACTACGACCTGGTGGCCACGTGGGCCACGCGCGCAGAGGCACTCGGGTTCGATTCGGTCTGGGTCTCGGACCACCTCTTCTACTCATTCGGTCGGTATGGGGCCGACCCTGCTCCCATCGCCTCGTTGGAGGCGATGACGCTGTTGTCGGCGGTTGCCGCGATCACGCAGCACGTCCGTGTCGGGACGCTGGTGCTGTGTTCCCCGTTCCGGGGCGCGGGGATGCTCGCCAAGATGGCCGCCACGGTGGACCGGATCAGCGCCGGGCGTCTGGAGCTTGGGGTCGGCGCGGGGTGGAGTAAGGAGGAGTTCGACGCGTTCGGGTTCGGGTTCGGCTCGGTGGGGGAGCGGTTCGCGGCACTCGAGGAGACCCTGGCGGTGCTCCAGGCGTTCGGAACGGCCGACGGGCCGGTTACGTTCGACGGGCCGTCGGTGCAGCTGCGCGATGCGCCGATGCTCCCACCCTCGGTTCAGCGGCCGATCCCGGTGACGGTCGGCGGGAAGGGCGGGCCACGTCTCCTGCGCCTCGCGGCCACCTACGCGGCCGGGTGGAACCTGGTGTGGCGCGTCTCGCCCGAGGCGTACGGAGACAAGGTGGCCGACGTGCGAGCGGCGTGCGAGGCGCAGGACCGCGATCCCTCCACGTTCCGGCTGAGCCTGGGACTGTACGGCCTGATCGGCGCCGATGAGGCCGGGGCGCGGGCAGCCTTCGAACGCGGGAAGGCGGCGTTCCCCGGCGGGGCGATGGACGCCGAAACCTGGCAGAGCTGGCGCGTCGACACGCTCTCGGGCTCGCCCGATCAGATCATCGAACGCGTCCGTGCCTTCGAAGCGCTGGGCGTTCAGGAGATCGTCCTCTCGCCATGGGTGCTGCCCTTCGCCGTGGTGGAGCCCGAGCAGGTCGAGATGTTCGCGGAGCTGGTCCTGGGGCCGCTGGGCGCGGCGTGATGGACTTCGGACAGGCGGCGCTGGCTGTACTGCGGGAGGAAGGCTCCCCGCTGCACTGGACCGTCATCCAGGACCTGGCCCTGCGCCGCGGCTACCTCGATCCGTTCACCCAGCGGGACATCAGGCAGGGGCTCCTGGCCGCGCTCCGGCAACTGGCCCTGGACGGCCTCGTGGACAAGCAGCCCAAGGGCGTCTATTCGCTGCGAGCGGGATGATCTAGCGGCGGTAGGCGATCGAGGAGAAGCGTTCGAGCTTCTCGAAGCGGTGTTCGGCCTCGATGTACCGCAGGGTTCCCGAGCGGGAGCGCATGACCATCGAGTAGGTGGTGGCACCGTCCGGCCAGTACTGCACGCCGCGGAGCAGGTACCCGCCGGTGATCCCGGTTGCGGCGAAGAACACGTCGTCGCCGCTCACCAGATCGTCCGTGGTGAGCACGGCGTCCACGTCGAACCCGTCGTCGACCAGGAGCTGGCGCTCGGCGTCATCGCGCGGAGCCAGCCTGCCCACCATGGCGCCGCCCAGGCACTTCAGCGCCGCCGCGGAGATCACGCCCTCCGGCGTGCCGCCGATCCCCATGCACAGGTCGACCTCGGTACGCGGCATCGCGGCGGCGATGGCGCCGGCCACGTCTCCGTCGCGGAGCATGAACACCCGCGCGCCCACGGACCGAACCGCCGCGATCAGGTCCGCGTGACGGGGCCGGTCCAGGATGGTCACGGTGATCTCCTCGGGCCGTACGCCCTTGGCTTTCGCGACGCGCCGCACGTTCTCTTCCGGGGGAGCCGTGATATCGATGGCGCCGGCGCCCGCGGGCCCCACGGCGATCTTGTCCATGTAGACGGCGGCGCCGGGGAAGAACATCGTTCCGCGTTCGGCCAGCGCGATCACCGACACCGCGTTGGCCTGGCCGACCGCGGTGAGCGTGGTGCCCTCGACCGGGTCCACGGCCACGTCCGTCGCGGGCCCGTCGCCGTTGCCCACCTCCTCGCCGTTGAAGAGCATGGGCGCCTCGTCCTTCTCGCCCTCACCGATCACCACGACGCCCGCCATGGACACCGAGTCGATCATCATGCGCATCGCGTCCACGGCCGCGCCGTCGGCGGCCAGCTTGTCGCCCCGGCCCACCCATCTGCCGGAGGCGAGCGCGGCGGCCTCCGTGACGCGGACGAGTTCCATGGCCAGGTTCCTGTCGGGGCGGGACTGGGCGGATGTGGTCATCTCAAGACCTCCAGGATGTCGCGAGGGTCGGCGCCTTCGAAGAGGACGCGGTGGATGGCGGAATGGTACGGGAGAGACAGACCGTGCTCGGCTGCGAGCCGGGAGACATCCCGGGTGGAATCCACGCCCTCGACGGTGAGGCCTCGGGATTCCAGCGACGTGAGCGTTTCGGCGGGAGGTTCACCGGCGCCGACCATCTCGCCGTAGAGCCGGTTCCGTCCACCGAGCGAGGTCACCAGTTGGTCTCCGACGCCCGCCAGGCCGAAGACCGTCTCGGCTCGTCCGCCCAGCGCGGTGATGAGTTCGACCAGCTCGTGGGCGGCCTTGGTGAACAGTGCCGCCTTGGCGTTCTTGTAGTCCTGGCCCAGCGGGGTGCCCAGGCCGTCCAACATCCCCAGCCCGATCGCCGCGACGTTCTTCATCATCGAACTCAGCTCGACGCCCTTGACGTCGTCGGTGAACACCAGTTGGTAGGCGGCGGAGTCGAACGGCTGCCCGGCAGCCCTGGCCCCATCGGCCGTGACGCCCGCCCACACGCCGGCCGTGGGGAGCCCGGACGCGAGCTCTGCCGCCAGGCACGGGCCGCCGACGGCGATCACCGCCGACCCGGGGAGTTCGGCCGCATAGACCTCCGACATCCGCAGTCCGCTCCCCGGCTCCAACCCTTTGGCCACCGACACCACGAACGCCCCGCGCACGTGCTCATGAACCAGCCGCGCCAGAGGGCGGGCGCCGTGGGAGTTCGCCGCCATGACGATCACCTCGGCATCGGCAGCGGCTTCCGGGAGGCCGCTGGTGTCGAACAGCTGCAACGAGGAGGGGAGATGTTCGGGCAGGAGCGGGTGGCGGCCCTCCGCGCGGAGGGTTCGCATGACCGCGGCGTCGCGGGGGGTGGCCCACAGCGCGGTCTCCAGCCCCAGACGGGCGGCGTGCATCGCGAATGCCGTGCCCATGGCCCCGGCGCCCAAGACGGTCACCTTCACGGGAGGAACCCTATCTGGTGTGACGCGCGGCGCGACCACGCTAGGCTGGCCGCATGGCAACCCTGGACCGCTACGTCACCGTCGATGACTTCCGGCCCGCCGCCAAGGAGGCGCTCCCCGCGGACTTCTTCGACTACGTGGAGGGAGGCGCCGGGGACGAATGGACCCTGGCCGAGAACCGCCGGGCGTTCGATCGGTGGATGTTTCGGCCTCGGTTCCTCAGGGGGGCGGGCCGCCCCGATACCTCGACCACGGTCTTGGGGACGCCGGTCCGATTCCCGCTCCTGGTCGCGCCCTGGGCCTTCCAGCAGCTGGCGCATGAACACGGCGACCGAGCCACCGCGCGCGCGGCCGCCCAGGCCGGCATCATCACGGTCGTGTCCAGCACCGCGGACCAGGTGCTGGAGGAGATCGCCCAGGCATCGGACGGTCCGAAGTGGTGGCAGCTCTACGTCTACGAGGACCACGCGGTGACCGAGGCTATCCTGGACCGCGTCGTTGCCGCCGGGTTCACCGCGGTCTGCCTCACCGTCGACTTCCCGGTCGGTGGGCTGCGCCATCGCGATGCGCGGAGCGGCCTGAAGCTCCCGGTTCCCATCAGCGGTCCGAACGTCATGTACGACCCCATGCTCAACTGGGGCGACCTCTCCTGGATCCGCGAACGGACGCCCGGACTCTCGCTCGTGCTCAAGGGCATCCTCACGGGAGAGGACGCGATCCTCGCCGTCGAGGCCGGCGTGGACGCCCTCGTCGTGTCGAACCACGGGGGGCGGCAGCTGGACGGTTCACCCGCCGGGCTCACGGCGTTGCCCGAGGTGGTGGATGCCGTTGCCGGCAGGATCCCGGTGCTCATGGACGGCGGCATCCGGCGCGGGACCGACATCCTGAAGGCGCTCGCGCTTGGCGCCGGCGCCGTCTTGACCGCACGGCCGCTCGCGTGGGCCCTGGCCGCCGAAGGGCAGGCCGGTGTCGAGCGCGCCCTCGAGATCCTTTATGAGGAGTTCGAGAACGCCATGGCGCTCGCTGGATGTCGCACCGTGAGCGAGATCACGCGTGACCTGGTGACTCCGTCACCGCGCTGAACCGCGTTTGAATTCGGTTCGGGCTGGTTGTGGGGCCCGGTAGGGATCGGCTCGCCC
>JBBRTK010000115.1:0-7460 GCA_038244455.1 Actinomycetota bacterium | reverse complement strand
TTCCACATCCCCTGCCTCGATGGCATCGCGCAGCGCGCAATCCACCAGCGCCCTGAACGTCCCCACGTCTCGAACGGTGGTGAATCCCGCCATGATCGTGGCGCGGGCGTTCCGCACACCGCTGAACGCCTCCTGGGCCGCCGTGCGCGTGACCAGCACCGCGTAGCCGTGCCCGGACTCGGGTTCGCCGATCAAGTGGGTGTGACAATCGATGAGCCCCGGGAGCACGGTGTGGCCGGCGAGGTCGATCGTGGTCACGGCGGATGGCACACCACCGCCCAACGGAACCACGGCCTCGATGCGCTCCCCCCGCACGATCACCGCGCGATCCTCCAGCATCTCGCCGGCCTCGACGTCGAGCAGGTTCCCAGCGCGGATGACGGTGAGGTCCTGGTTCATGCGGCGGAGCATACCCGCCGGACCATGCGACCCTAGGCGCCGCGGGCGGCCAGCTCGGAATCGATCGCCGCACGAAGGCGGTCACCGTCAACCACCGGCCCGTGCCCGCCCAGGACCAGCCGAACCGGGAGATCCCTGATACGGCGCAGCGAGCGCATCCCCGCCTCCAGATCCTCGAACATCATCGCGTCGTCCACGTAGAACGCGTCGCCCGTGAACAGCGTGCCGGACGATGCCTCCCAGAGCGCGATCGACCCCGCGGTGTGGCCGGGGACGTGCAGTACCTCGAACGCGCGGTCCCCCAGGTCCAGCACATCCCCCTCCTCCAGGAGCGACGTGGGTTCGGCCGGCGGGGTTCGCCACGAAGCCTCGTCGAACGACTGGGGAGGCCGCGCCGTCAGGAGCCGCTCCGGCGGCTCGTAGCCGTAGGCCCGGATCTCCTCCGCGAGCCCCGACGGCCAGTCTTCGGGGAACGAGGCGATGGCGTAGGGGTCGCGCACGCCCGCCGCATCCGCCGGATGGCAGAGGCGTTCGTCGAACGCGTGCAGGCCTCCTATGTGGTCGAAGTGTTCGTGGGTCGCCACCGCGAGGATCTGGCGGCCTTCCAGGAGGGGCGCGAGTTCACCACGCAGGTCGCCGATCCCGTTCGCCGTGTCGACGAGGAGGTCACGGTCGCGCCCGCGGACATGCCAGACGTTGGAGACGAAGAACTCGGCGATGTGCGGCTCCCACAAGAGGGTCAGCCCGTCCTCGATCTGCTCGGCGGAGAACCAGCGCTCCACAAGGGGCAGGTCCGGTCTCATCCGCGGTCCTTGAAGGCTGCGACACCGGCAGGCTCGCGCAGGCAGTGGGCGCTGGTCATGGACGCGCTGTAGCTCCCCACGCCGATCGCCGCCACGATGTCCCCCTCCCGAACCTCGGGGAAGGGGTAGTCCCGGGCGAAGATGTCGTCACCTTCGTTGATGTTGCCGCTGATCGTGACGTCGTCCAGCGCCGCCGCCTCGGCTCCCCGGCACAGCACAAGGTCCAGTATCGAGTCGTAGACGAAGTGCTCTCCCATGACGTTCCACCCGATATCCAGCCCCACGAAGCGCACCCCGCTCCGAACCTCGACGGTCACGACCTCCGCCAGCGCGACGCCGCACTCCTTCACCAGGAAGTCGCCGGGTTCCGTGGCGACCGCGACGTCGAGCAGGCCCAGGTGCGTGGCCAGGATGGCGGCCCAGGCCTGAAGATCCAATGGACGGTCGCCGGCCTGCTGGGGCACGCCTAGACCCCCGCCGGTGTTCACCTCGCGGATGGGGCAGCCCGCGCGCTGCATGGTCCGCACCATCTCGGCCGCGCGACGAACCGTCTCCTCGAACACGGGAAGGCCGTCGGAGAGGTACCCGTCCCCAACGTGGAAGTGGACGGTGTCGATGTTGAGGTCCCAGCGCCCCGCGATCTCCAACGCGTCGGGCAGCTGCTCCGCCGAGATACCGAACTTGGTCGGCCGAGCCCCGGTGTAGAGGGTCTCCCCTGCGCCGTCCCGTGACGCGCCGATCCCCGGGTTCACGCGGATCCCCACGGTCCTTCCGGGAGCCGCTCGCCCCACGCGCTCCAACTGCGTCAGCAGGTCCACGTTCAGATGGACCCCCGCGGTCGTGATCCGTTCCAGATCACGCCCGCTCACGTTCGTCCCGGTGTAGCTGATCTCCTCGGCGCCCCACCCGTGCCGGATCGCCCAGTCAACCTCCCCCGGCGAGCACACATCCATCTGCACGAATGGCACCTCCGCGCGCAGGAACTCCAGGAGGGCGGGTTCGCGCTGTGCTTTCAATGCCAGCCGAACCACGGGTTCGAGTCCCGCGGCGGCTATGGCATCGCGGAGCGCCACCGCCTGTTCGCCAACCCGGGTCAGGTCATAGACGTACACCGGCGTGCCGTACTCCCGGGCGAGCGATTCCGCGTCGCGACCCGCGATGTGCAACCGTCCGTCCCGTATATCGAGCCCGGGACGCGACCACCATGTTCGAACGGAGGCAGACATGGCCGCAGGCTACCGGGCGGCCGCCGGGCCGGCGTGACCCAGGATCAGACCGTCCCGGAAGCCTCAGGCGTGCTGGTCCGTCCGACCATCATGATCGTGGCGATCACTGCCACCACTCCACCGAGGATCGAGATGAAGACCCCACCACCCAGCCCGGTGGCGAATCGCACAACGGTGCCGGCCGGGGCCACCACCAGGGGCGACGGACCGACCGCCGCGTCGGCGCGGAACAGCCCGGCCACGGACATCCCCAGGAGGAGGATCGCACCGATCCCCATAAGCGCGCCGGTGATCTTCCTGATGCCCGGGTCGTCCATGAGCACATACGCCCCACCGAACGCGAACGCCGCCAGTCCAGCGATGAGCGCCACCATCGCGCTCCATTCGTCGAGCCCTCGAACCGGGACGGTGATGACACCACCGGACACCGGGAAGGAGTAGGTCCACCAGTAGAGATAGATGCCCATGAATCCCAGCAGTCCGCCGACGGTGCCGAACACCCCTACGTAGTTGATCTTGTCCTGCCGCATGGATCCCCTCCTCGATTCAGAGCGGGCGAATCCCATGATTCTGGATGCAACGATTCACAGGTGCAAGAACCCGGCCTAGCGGCAGGCGCCTCGCGCATGCCAGATCCACCGACCATGAGCGAGAAGAGATCCAGTGGAGGTGAGGGGACTTGAACCCCTGACCCCTGCGTTGCGAACGCAGTGCTCTACCGGGCTGAGCTACACCCCCGTTGGAACGTGACAAAGGGTAGCAGCCGGCGGGTTCGCTCAGAGCGCAGGAGCGGGCCGAACCACAACGTGTACATGGTCGCCCTCACCCAGCGTTCCCAACCCGTTGAAGGTGGGGCGGGCGAGGCCGGCGACACCCGCGACATGACGGATCGACGGCGGCGTGGACGCCGCGTTCGCGGGCGGACGCGAGGCGCGAACCCGATCGTGGGGGTGCTGCGCACCTTGGTGCTTCATCGAAACCAAGAGCCAGACATAGAGCCCCAATCCCACCGAGAGCACCATGGTCAATGACCACGCGGCTCGAAGCGGCGGCACCAGACCGATGAGGAACGTCAAGCCGATCGACTCCAAGAGGAAAACCAAGACCTTGCGGCGGCGTTCCCGAGCCCGCACCTTGTGGCGTTCGGCGGGGCCGACGAACTGCACCCCCTTGCGCGGGGTGACGATCCATCGGCCTTCGGTTCCGTACGTTTCAGCTTGCGCCAAGAGCTCCATCCTGTGTTCGAAATCCTCGACGCCCTTGTGCGGGTCATGTCGACGGCGGTCCGTCGGCATCAAGAACGCCACCCACATGATGCCTAACCCAGCCAGGAGCAGCCAGTCCAACCCGCCAGCCTCCGTTCGAACTGCACCGGATGACACACAACATCTAGGTTGGAACCGGAAGCTAGCACCACATATGGGGCCCGCAAAGCACATCGTTGCGATTCCGAGAACTTTTTCCCAAACGGGGTTGTCGGACGCTTTCCGTTCACCCTTGGGTGAGCGGGGGTTCACTCCGCGCGATACTCGCCCGACTTGCCGCCGGACTTGCGGAGGAGCCGCACGCCCTCGATCCGGGCCGCCCGGTCGAACGCTTTCGCGGTGTCGTAGAGGCTGAGCGCGGCCACGGCGACAGAGGTCATCGCCTCCATCTCCACGCCGGTCCGATCGGTGGCGCGAACCGCCGACGTGATCCGGATCCTGCCCTGGGACTCATGAGGTTCGATCGTCAGTTCGACGCCCGTGATGCGCAAGGGATGACAGAAGGGCAAGAGGTCGGGTGTCCGCTTCACGCCCATAACGCCGGCGATCTTGGCGGCTTCGATGGGGTCGCCCTTCTTCGTTCCGGCGATCAGGTTGGCGACCGCATCGGGCGTGGAGATCAACCAGGCCTCGGCGACCGCCTCCCGCTGCGTTTCGGCCTTCGCGCCCACCTCGACGATGCGTGTGATGCCGTCGGCGCCCGCTTGGTCGTTGGCCATCAGTCCTCCGACGCGCGGAACACCATGACACGCACCTGCGATCCCGCGGGCGCAACCTCAACGCCGGCGGGGATCAGGGCCAGCCCGTTGGCGCGCGAGATCGTCGAGATGAGGTTGGATCCGCGTGCACCGGTGGGCGTTGCCTTCCAGCCTTGGTCGCCGCGTTCCACATGGACCCGTGCGAACTGAAGTTTGCCCTTAGGTCCGCTCACGTCTTCGGCGAGCGTTGCGGTGATCTGGGGGCGTTCGGTCTGCGTTCGGCCCATCATCTTCATGACGGCCGGCCGGACGAACGCCTCGTAGCTCACGAAGACGCTGACCGGATTGCCCGGCAACCCGAAATAGGGCTTCCCCTCGATGTTGCCGAACCCCTGGGGCATCCCCGGCTGCATGGCCACCCGGTAGAACCGCACGTCGCCCCGGCCGAAGAACGCCGCCTTCACCACATCGCGCTCCCCCACGCTGACCCCACCACTGGAGATGAAAGCGTCTGCCTGGATCAGGTAGTCGAACACCGTCTCCTTGAACGACTCCACGTCGTCCTTGACGATGCCGGCCATCACCGGGATCGCGCCCGCCTCTTTGAGCGCGGCGAAGAGCGTGTACGCGTTCGAATCGTGGACCTGACCGAACTCCGGGGTCTCGGTCGGCGGGATCAACTCGTCGCCGGTGGACAGGATCACGACCCGCGGGCGGGGGTGGACCAGCGGGGTGGGATGGCCGGCGTTCGCCAGCAGTCCCATCTCGGGAGCTCCGAGCCGTCGCCCCTTCGCCACCAGAACCTGCCCGGTGCGAACGTCCTCGCCTGCGGGCCGGATGTGCTTGCCTGGGGAGGATCCGTCGGCCATCCGGACGATCTCGCCCGACACGTCGGCGTTCTCGATGGGAATGACGGTGTCGGCGCCCGCCGGGATCGGCGCACCTGTCGCGATCCGAACGGCCTCTCCGCCTCCGACCGTGGCGTCGGGGTGGCGGCCGATGAGCGCCCGCCCCACGATCTTCAGATCCACAGGGCTCGCCGGCGTCGCCGCGGCCACGTCGGATACCCGCACCGCGAAGCCGTCCATGGCGCTGGAGGCGAACTCCGGAAGGTCGATCGCTGCGATGAGGTCCTCTGCCACCACGCACCCGAACGCCTCCGTGAGCGGGAGCGCGATCGGCGAAAGCGCGTGCACCGAGGCCAGCACGTGGGCATGGGCTTCCTCGAATGGGATCGTGCCCTCGGCACTGTCGTGATCGTGGATCCGGGGGGCGTCGGCCATGCCCCGAGTCTACCGGCGTCGGTCGCGATGGCTGTCGGGCTCGGGCACGGGTCAACCCGAGGCGACGGCCCTGACGAGTGCCTGCTGCTCCTTCGGAAGGTCCTTCATCCGCCGCATCTCGAGCGCCGCGTTCAGAGCTGCCACGAAGGCCGACCGCCTGCGTTCGTCGAGCGTCGTCTTGCCGGCCCAAGCGGCCACATCGGACCACCGCCACAACCGGAAGCGATCTCGAAGGTGCGACACCGGCGCTGGGAACCCACCGGGCCCGCGCAGGCCCGCCGACAACAACCGAACACTCTCCCTGGTTCGACCGAGACGTTCAGCGATCTCCGACAGCGACACAAGGTCGTCGGGTTCAACACGTCGCACCACGAGTCCTGGTACCGACTCGACCTGTCGGATCGCGGATGTCACGGCCTCGCTGAACAACACTGCCGTCCGCGCGAACTCCGCGAACCCGACCCCGTCAACAGAACCGAACGTGCCGTCGTCGCATCCCGCCTTGAACAGCTGATCCAGGACGGCCTGGTCATCAACCGGGCCGTCGATCACCAACGAGAACTCGAACTCATCCACCATCAACCACCTCCCGGTGCGGACATCGCCGCGTCGCTCGCTCGATGCTCTTGGCGTGATTCCCCGGACTCGCCGGCGTCGACCAGACCGATACCCGGCAGCCGGAACTACACGTCGCGACGCCCCACCGATGACCGCTGGTTGTCGCCCGCACGTCCCATCCGCCGCTCTCTGCCATCCGAAGGGCGGCCTCAACTTCCTTCTTCGCGTGTCGCCGCCGTCCCACCGTTGACATAGTGCAACAGCGTGTTGGCTGTTGTCAACGGCCGGAGCCGTTCCGTTCGCGTTCCTAGAGGAGCTTCTTGCGGGCTGCGACCTCTCCGAGGTAGGTGCGGAAGGCCGGGCCGACGTCCTCACGCTCCAGCGCGAGTTCGACCGTGGCTTTGAGGTAGTCGAAGAGGTTGCCGACGTCGAATCGGCCGCGGTCGAAGCGGTTGGCGTACACGGCCTGCTCCTGGGCCAGCTGGTTGATGGCGTCGGTGAGCTGGATCTCGCCGCCGCGCCCGGGCTGCGTTTCGCGGATGGCATCGAAGATCTCCGGCGTGAACACGTACCGGCCGATCGCGGCGAGCGTGGACGGCGCCTCACCCGGCTCCGGCTTCTCGATGATGGAGACGATCCGCGCCAGGTTCTCCTCGACCCATTCGGGTTCGATGCAGCCGTACATGCCGATCTCCTCGCGGCTGACCTCCAGCGCGGCAACCACGCTGCGGCCGTACTTCTCGTGGACGCGGACCATGTCGGCGAGCAGAGGGACCGACTCGTGGATGAGGTCGTCGCCGAGCAGAACGGCGAAGGGTTCCCCGGAGACGAACGCCTCCGCGACACCGACCGCGTGTCCGAGGCCGAGTGCCTCCTTCTGCCGTACGTAGTGGATCGAGGCCAACTCGGCGATCTCGCGGATCCGCTTCAGCTCGTCGAACTTGCCTTTGGCTTCCAGGAACGCCTCGAGTTCGATGGAGCGGTCGAAGTGGTCTTCGATGGAGCGCTGGCCACGTCCGGTGATGATGAGGAGGTCGGTGATCCCGGACCTGACCGCCTCCTCCACGACGTACTGGAGTGCGGGGGTGTCCAGGACGGGAAGCATGACCTTGGGCTGCGCCTTGGTCGCGGGGAGGAACCGCGTGCCAAGGCCCGCCGCCGGGATGACGCCCTTCTTGATCTTCACGTATCCCTCCTCCTACGCAGGGGCGCGAGTGTAGAGGGCGGC
>JBBRTK010000114.1:0-7551 GCA_038244455.1 Actinomycetota bacterium | reverse complement strand
TGGACTCGGCGAGCCCGAGCCCCGACGCGACACCTCCAGGCGTGAGCCATCCGAACCGGTAGACGGCGGCTTGGTTCACGTACGCCAGCACCGCGTAGGCGCCGCCGAACGTGACCACGGTGGCCGAGCTGAAGAAGAGCGCCTCGCGGGTCAGCGTGTCGCCGATACCCCGCCACGCGATGACGGTCAGCAGCGGCAGCCACCACACGGCCAGGCCCGCCGCCAGGACCTTCGCCGTTCGCCGGGCCGAGGGAAGGGTGTGGGGAGCCGATGCGGAGGCATCGTTGATAGCCGCGTCGCCGTCATCCGTGAGTTCACCCGGGATCCGCACGGCGGCGGGCCGGATGCGCGAGGCGATGTAACCCGCCGCGCCCGCACCAGCGATCACGAGCGGGAAGGGCACCCCAACGATGAAGATCGCCGCGAACGAGCCAACCGCGATGCTGATGGAGAACCCCCCGGCCAACGCTCTCGACCCGATCCGAAGGAGCGCCGCCACGACCATGCCAACGACACCTGCGGACAACCCGGCGAACACCCCCGCGACCCAGGTCACCTCGGCATGGGCCGCGTAGGCCCACGACAGCAGCAACATCAGGAAGAAGCTCGGCAAGACGAACAGGACCCCGGCAACGATCCCGCCGCGGACCTTGTGCAAGAGCCACCCCACGTAGATGGCGAGCTGCTGCGCCTCGGGTCCGGGAAGGAGCATGCAGAAGCTGAGCGCATGCAGGAATCGCGCTTCGCCGATCCACTTCCGGCGTTCCACCAACTCTTCGTGCATCAGGGCGATCTGACCACTGGGGCCGCCGAAGTTGATGAACCCGAGTTTCAACCAGAATCGGAAGGCATCCCGGAAGGGGACGGGATGCAGCCGCTCGCTCACGCCAGGGTGTGCTGTTCCAGGTAGTCCAGGAAGAGTGGGCGGAGGGCCTCACCGAGCTGACCCTCGCCCGATGCGTAGAAGTCGTTGATGAGGGCCAGCGGCCGCATGATGTCGACCTTGCTCCGGGAGTCGGCGCCGATGAGCTCCTCGGCCACGGGGAGCGCCTTCACCAGATCCCAGAGGAACCCCACGTCGGTCCGGTGGCGGGCGATCTCGATGGCGCGATCGTGGAGCTCCTTCGTGGACAACGTGTCGAGTTCTTCTCTGGAGGTCATAGGCTGAGCCTAGCGGCTGGGAGGCGGGGCGGCACCGTCCGCTAACGATGTCGGGGGCCTCTCGTAGGATGGGGCCGTGGGCACAGACTCCCTCGTCATCCACGGTGCCCGTGAACACAACCTGAAGAACGTCACGCTCGAACTCCCGCGCGGCAAGCTCATCGTGTTCACGGGTCTCTCCGGGTCAGGCAAGTCCTCCCTCGCGTTCGACACCATCTACGCGGAGGGCCAGCGCCGCTATGTGGAATCGCTGTCCTCCTACGCCCGCCAGTTCTTGGGGCAGATGGAGAAGCCCGATGTCGATTTCATCGAGGGGCTCAGCCCTGCCATCTCGATCGACCAGAAGTCCACCTCTCGCAACCCTCGTTCGACCGTCGGCACCATCACCGAGATCTACGACTACCTGCGGGTTCTCTACGCCCGGGTCGGCCACCCACACTGTCCGAACTGCGGACGTCCCATCGGGCGGCAGACTCCGGACCAGATCGTCGACCAGGTCTTGGAACTTCCGGAAGGGACGAAGTTCCAGATCCTCGCGCCCATCGTTCGCGGGAGGAAAGGCGAGTACGGACAGCTCCTGGGTGAGCTGGCCCGTAAGGGGTTCCCACGAGCCCGGATCGACGGGGAGGTCCGCGATCTTTCCGAGCCGATCCGCCTGGCCAAGACCTACAAGCACACCATCGAGGTCGTGGTCGACCGGCTGGTGGCCAAGCCGGACATCCGCCGGCGTATCGCCGACTCCATCGAAACCGCGCTGGAGCTGGCCGAGGGGATCGCTGCCGTCGCCGTCACCACCCATGAGGGACACGAGGAGATCCAGACCTTCTCCGAGGCGCTGGCGTGCACCCATTGCGGGGTCTCGTTCGAAGAGATGGCGCCCCGAAACTTCTCGTTCAACTCGCCGTACGGGGCGTGCACCACATGTGACGGGCTGGGGATACGCCTAGAGGTCGACGTCGAACTCGTCGTCCCCGATCCGGACCTCAGCGTGCGGGACGGCGCGCTCGCGCCTTGGGCCAGCGCGACCCTCGAGTACTGGAACCGCGTCCTGGAGGCGGTCGCCGACGCCCACGCCATCTCGCTCGACACGCCCTGGAAGAAGCTCCCGAAGGCCGCGCGCGATGTCCTGCTCTACGGATCCGACACGAAGGTTCACGTCCGGTACAAGAACCGATACGGACGTCAGCGTTCCTACGACACCACCTTCGAAGGCGTTCTCACCAACGTCGAACGTCGACACTCGGAGACGGAGTCCGACTCCCAGCGCGAGAAGCTCGAGCAGTTCATGCGTGAGATCCCTTGCCGTGCATGCCATGGGGCGCGTCTACGGCCGGAGACCCTGGCCGTCACCCTGGACGGGCTCAACATCTCGCAACTGACCCAGAAGTCGGTGCGCGACACCCTGGTGTTCGCCGAAACCATCACCCTTTCCGAACGCGAAACCATGATCGCCGAACGCCTCCTCAAGGAGATCCGCGAGCGCCTCCGGTTCTTGGTGGACGTGGGCCTGGACTACCTCTCGCTGGATCGCGCCGCCGGCACCCTAGCCGGGGGAGAGGCGCAACGCATCCGCCTGGCCACCCAGATCGGCAGCGGCCTAGTGGGCGTGCTCTACATCCTTGACGAGCCCTCCATCGGACTGCATCAGCGCGACAACAAACGGCTCATCGACACACTCATCCGCCTGCGCGACCTCGGGAACACCCTGATCGTGGTCGAGCACGACGAGGCCACCATCGTCGAAGCCGACTTCCTCGTGGACATCGGCCCGCTCGCTGGGGAGCACGGCGGCGAGATCGTCTACAGCGGGGACCTGAAGGGGCTGCTGGAGTGTGATCGCAGCATCACCGGGCAGTTCCTCTCCGGCCGGCGGCAGATCCCGACGCCCAAGATCCGGCGGACCCCGGGGGATCGGTCGCTCTCACTGCAGGGCGCCAAGGAACACAACCTCCAGAACGTGAGCGTCGACGTTCCGCTCGGGCTGTTCGTGTGCGTGACCGGGGTGTCGGGCAGCGGGAAGTCGACGCTGGTGCAGGATGTCCTGCTTCGCGCGCTCATGCAGCGGATCTACCGTTCGCGCAACCTCCCCGGCAAGCACAAGAAGCTCCTTGGGTGGGAGCAGGTCGACAAGGTCATCGACATCGACCAATCGCCTATCGGACGTACCCCGCGGTCCAACCCGGCCACCTACACCGGCGTGTTCGACCACGTCCGGAAGTTGTTCGCACAGGTGCCCGAGGCCAAGCTCCGCGGGTTCCAGGCGGGCCGGTTCAGCTTCAACGTGCGAGGCGGCCGGTGCGAGCAGTGCGCCGGCGACGGACAGATCAAGATCGAGATGCACTTCCTTCCAGATGTCTACGTCACGTGTGAGGCGTGCAAGGGGAAGCGCTACAACCGGGAGACGCTCGAGGTGAAGTACAAGGGCCGCTCCATCTCCGACGTCCTGGAGATGTCGGTGTCCGAGGCCCTCGAGTTCTTCCAGAACATCCCGCCGATCAAGCGCCACATGCAGACCCTCTCGGATGTAGGCCTGGGCTACGTGCGGCTCGGCCAGCCCGCTCCGACGCTCTCGGGCGGGGAGGCCCAGCGCATCAAGCTCAGTTCCGAACTGCACAAACGGGCCACCGGCAACACCATCTACATCTTGGACGAGCCCACGACCGGTTTGCACTTCGAGGACATCCGCAAGCTCCTCCAGGTACTTCAGCGGCTGGTCGACACGGGCAATACGGTGCTCGTCATCGAGCACAACCTGGACGTCATCAAGACCGCCGACTGGATCATCGACATGGGACCTGAAGGCGGGGACGGCGGTGGCTCGATCGTGGCCACCGGAAGCCCGGAGGATATCGCCGCCGACCCGGCATCCCATACAGGGCGTTTCCTGGCCGAAGTCCTTTCCCGGCCGGCGCCCCCCGCGGACGCTTCCCGGGCGGTGGGCTCCTCCGGTTGACGATGCTTGCTAGGATTCCCGCCGACGTGTCGAAGCGGATCATCCTCGGTGTCTGTGCGGCTGCCCTCATGGGGGCCGCATGCACCACCCTTCCGGTAGCTACCGTGACCTACGGGCAAGGAACCCAGTTCATCCCGAGCGTCGCCGATAACCTCGACAACGTGGGTCTGGGCAGCGCGGTTGCGATGGATAAGGACGGCGTTCCCTACGTCTCCTACCTGGGGTTCACCGAGGCACCTCAGAAGAACGCGATCCCCATCCCTCGCCCCCTCCTGAACCCCGGGGTTCCCGCGGTGCTGATCGCGAGCGTGAAGAACAACGTCTGGACGCGAGGGGCCGCTGCGGTGGCCCAGCCTGCCGTCGCGGGGATCGTGTGGCCGTACACGCCCGCAACCGTGAAGCAGCTCTCCGGCATCCTCCCCTCCAACTCGAACGGAACCGACATCGTGATCGGCGCCGACGGCGCGCCGCACACAGTCTGGAGCGGACCCGACGGTGTCTGGGAAACCGACGGCGGGGCAACCGAGGCGCCCACCGTTGCATCGCAGGTGTTCGCCGTGAGCCCGGAGCTCGCCCAGGCGGGTCCGTTGGGGCGGCCCTCGATCGCGCTGGATGCCACCGGTGTCCCGTGGGTTGCGTTCGCCACGACCACCTCGGGCGCGGGCAACGTTGACCTCGCGACGCCCGGCAAGCACGGCTGGGACGTCACCACGGTGGCCACGTTCACTCTCTGTGGAGGGTGCCCGCAGCCCGGCACCACCCAAGTCTTGGAGACCGCGGATGGACTCGAGGTTGCGTATGTCGATCCGTCCGCCGGTGTCATGGTCGCGCACCAGCCCCCGGCGGGGACCGCCCCCGGGGTCCCGTGGCTAACCGACACGGTGGCGGCCAAGGTGGCCGGGGTCGGTCTGGATGGCGCGATCGCCAAGGACGGCACTAGCTACCTCAGCTACTACACGGGCAACGGCACCGTCGAGCTCTCGTCCGGGATCAGCGGCGCGTGGTCGACGGCGAAGGTCGCCGATGTCACCGATCCGGATCCCGCGGCCACCGGGAACGCGGCGTGGACGACCGGCGTGGCCGTCGATGACGCCGGCGCCGTGTCGGTCACCTGGTACGACGGGGCCACCCGCTCGGTGATGCTCGAGAGCGGGACCTCAGCAACCGCGCTCGCGCCGGTCCAGACGCCCGGAACGCTCGGCGGAACCAACCCCGCGCTCGGCGTTTCGCCGGACGGTTCGACCACGTTCCTCTCGTGGTACGACGTGAGCACCACCTCCTTGCTGGTCGGCATCCTCGGATCGGCGAACGGCGTCGAGATCGCCGCCCCCAGCCCCACCCCGACGGCCGTCGCCCAGCAACCCACCGTCGCAGCCTGCACCCCGAGCGGCACGACCTTGAAGATCGCGGCCTTGAACGTAGCGTTCGACACGAACTGTCTGGCCGCGACCGCGGGCGCGCCGTTCAAGATCGTGTTCGACAACAAGGACGCAGGCATCCCGCACAACGTGTCCATCTACGATGGCACGACGTCGCTCTTCGCCCAGACTCCTCAGCCGGGACCCGGCGTGGTCACCTACAACGTCCCCGCGCTGAACGTGGGCACCTACAAGTTCCAGTGCGATGTGCACCCCACGACCATGTTCGGCACCTTCATCGTCGCGAAGTAGTCACCCCGGCTCCCCGGCCTTCCCCGGCGCCGAACCTAGAATGGCGCGATGACCGTTCCGCGACCGGCCGCCTCGTCCCTCCCGGATCTCCCCGGCGCGTACCTGTTCCGGGACGTCGACGGCCGGGTGATCTATGTGGGGAAGGCGCGGTCGCTTCGCAAGCGACTCGCGTCCTACTGGTCCGAGCCGCTGCATCCCCGGACCGAGGCCATGACGCGGGCCGCGACCACGGTGGAGTGGATCACGGCCTCCACCGAGGTGGACGCGCTCATGCTGGAGTTCAACCTGATCCAGCAGCACCGGCCGCGCTTCAACATCCGCTACCGCGACGACAAGTCCTACCCCTACCTGGCGCTGACGGTGGGGGAGCGGTGGCCGCGCGCCCAGATCCTGCGAGGAGCGAAACGCAAGCAGGTTCGCTACTTCGGGCCGTACGGGCACGCGTGGGCCATCCGCGACACCCTGGATGCGCTCACCCGCGTCTTCCCCGTCCGGACCTGCTCGAACGCGTTCTTCGATCAGCGTGCCAGGGCGAAGCGGCCGTGTCTCTATTTCGACATCGGTCGCTGCTCGGGGCCGTGCGTTCCCGAGGTCAGCGGCGTCACGGAGGAGTCCTATCGCGCCGACGTCGACGCGATGGCGGGGTTCCTTGCCGGGGACACGAAGCCGGTCATCGCACGGCTCGAGGCACAGATGACCGCGGCGGGCCAGCGCCAGGAATACGAACAGGCCGCGCGCTACCGGGACCAGCTGGGCGCCGCCCGGCGAGCGTTGGAGGCCCAGGAGATGGTGCTCTCCCAGCCCGAAGATCTCGACGTGATCGCCATGGCCGAGGACGACCTCGAAGCCGGGTTCCAGGTGTTCTTCGTTCGCGGCGGACGGGTGCTCGGGCGGAAGGGCTGGGTCGTGGACCGGGTCGAAGACATCGATCCGCCCGGCCTGGTCGCGAGCTTCCTCAGGCAGCTCTACATGGAGCGCGAGGAGGTCCCGCCGACGATCCTGGTCCCCATGCCGCCAACCGAGCCGAACGTCCTGACCGAATGGCTCTCGGCGCGGCGCGGCTCCAAGGTTCGGATCGGCGTGCCCGAGCGGGGCGCCAAGCGCCGGCTCATGGAGGTGGTCTCGCAGAATGCGCGCGATTCCTTCCACCGGCACAAGTTGCGTCGCGCCTCGGACTTCGGTGCCCGTTCGCGCGCCCTGTCCGATCTGGCGGATCATCTCGGGCTGGAGCAGGCGCCGCTGCGCATCGAGTGCTACGACATCTCGAACCTGGGCCCGACCGACACGGTCGGCTCCATGGTCGTGTTCGAAGATGGATTGCCCAAACGCTCGGATTATCGGCGGTTCACTATCAAGAGCGTGGCCGGACAGGACGATTTCGCGAGCATGGAAGAGATGCTCCGCCGCCGGTTCGCGCGACTCCTGGCCGAACGCGACGCTCCCCGCGCCCAGGGCAAGCGCTTCTCCTATCCGCCGGCCCTCGTGGTGGTGGACGGGGGTAGGGGCCAGCTCGGCGTGGCCTCGAAGGTCTTGGCCGACCTCGGGCTCCAGATCCCGCACGTCGGACTGGCCAAGCGGCTGGAGGAGGTCTACTTCCCGGACCGTCCCGATCCGCTGCTGGTCCCCCGCGGGTCCGACTCGCTGTTCGTGCTGCAGCACCTGCGGGACGAAGCGCACCGGTTCGCCATCGGCTTCCACCGAGAGACGCGAGGCAAGCGGGCGCTCAGATCGCCGCTGGATGACATCCCGGGCGTCGGGCCGGCGCGA
>JBBRTK010000113.1:0-7631 GCA_038244455.1 Actinomycetota bacterium | reverse complement strand
GTAAACAAGATCCGCGGCACGTTCAAGAGCACTGCGGTGAAGGCTCCCGGGTTCGGGGACCGTCGAAAGGCGATGCTCCAGGACATCGCGGTCCTCACCGGCGGCCAGGTCATCTCCGAGGAGGTCGGCCTCAAGCTCGAGAACACCACGATCGATCTGCTCGGGACCGCGCACAAGGTGGTCGTTACCAAGGACGAGACCACCATCGTCGAGGGTGGCGGCAAGGCCGACGACATCACGGGCCGGATCAACCAGATCAAGTCCGAGATCGAGAAGACCGACTCCGACTACGACCGCGAGAAGCTCCAGGAACGCCTTGCCAAGCTCTCCGGCGGCGTGGCCGTCATCAAGGTCGGCGCGGCCACCGAGGTCGAACTCAAGGAGAAGAAACACCGCATCGAGGACGCCGTGCAGTCAACGAAGGCGGCCGTCGAAGAGGGGATCGTTCCCGGCGGTGGTGTGGCACTCCTGAACGCACAGGTCGCGTTGGACAAGGTGGACCTGGAGGGCGACGAGCTCACCGGTGCCATGATCATCCGCCGCGCCCTGGAGGAGCCGCTCAAGCAGATCGCGTTCAACGCCGGCCTGGAAGGTGGCGTGATCATCGAGAAGGTGCGCGCGCTGGACCCGGGTCACGGCCTGAACGCGGCCACCGGCGAGTACGGCGACATGATGAAGTTCGGTGTGATCGACCCGACGAAGGTCACGCGCTCGGCCCTGCAGAACGCCGCATCCATCGGCGCGCTGTTCCTGACCACGGAGGCCATCGTTGCCGACAAGCCCGAGAAGGCACAGGCCATGCCCGGCGGCGGCGGCATGCCCGGCGGAGACATGGACTTCTAGGTCTGGCCGTCTCTCGCACCATGTCGAACGGGGCCCCTTCGGGGCCCCGTTCGCGTTTCCGGCCCGGTTGACCGTTCCCCCGAGCCCACCCACAATCGCGGTCATGCCTGAGGACCCGCCCGCCTGATGGCACTCTCCGATGGTTCACGTGCGCTCCGGGAGGTCGGTGGCAGTCGCGGGATGCGCCGGGTACTTCTCGCGTTCCTGTTCTTCA
This sequence comes from Actinomycetota bacterium, assembly GCA_038244455.1. Classification (GTDB taxonomy): domain Bacteria; phylum Actinomycetota; class UBA4738; order UBA4738; family HRBIN12; genus JANXVR01. Next base: position 6,574 of record JBBRTK010000113.1, on the reverse strand, counting down.
ACGTGGCGGAGTGGGCGACATGGGTGGCCATGCTCGTGTTCGCCTATCAACGCGGGGGGGCGACCACGGCCGGACTGGTCGCGGTGGTGCAGCTGGCCCCGGGGATCTTCGTCGCACCCCTTGGCGCGGTGTTCGGTGATCGGATCCCTCGCAACCGCGCGCTCTCGATCGCATACGCGATCATGGCGACCTCGCTGGTTATCGCCGGGGTCGTGCTCGCCGTCCACGCGCCCGCCCCCATCGCCTATCTCATGGGCGCGGTGGCCAATTCCGCCTTGACGCTGATCCGGCCCATCCACAATGCGATCCTTCCCGAGCTTGCCGAACGACCTGAGGCCCTCACCGCAGCGAACGCCCTCTCGAGCATCGTTGAAGGTCTGTCGACGTGCATCGGACCCGTCATCACCGGGCTGCTGCTGCAGACCGCCGGCGCCGGCGCCGTCTTCCTGGCGATGGGCGCGTTCCTGGTCGCTGCGAGTCTGCTCGCTGCGGGCGTCCCGCTGCGGGTCAGCGTCTGCGGACTGGTTCGCGGCCAGGCGGCCGGGGTCGTGGCAGAGGCGAACGAGGGATTGCACGAACTGCGCCGCACGCAGGGCGCCGGAGCCATCATGGGGCTCTTCTGCGCGCAGTTCGTGGTCGTGGGGCTGATGGATGTGCTGGCCGTCGTGCTGGCGCTCCAGGTGTTCTCGATGTCGCCATCGGGCCCGGGGCTCTTAACGGGTGCGCTCGGCCTGGGGGCGCTGCTCGGATCGGCCGCGACCATCACCCTGATCGGGCGCGAGCGCCTTTCAACCGCGATCGGCCTCGGCGCGTTGGTGACCGGCCTCCCGCTCGCGCTGATGACCGTGGTCCCGGCACCCGCGCAGGCGATCATCTTGCTGATGGCCTCCGGGGCGGGCCGGGCGTTCGTGGATGTGGGGGGTCGAACGCTGCTCCAGCGGGCGGTCAAGGACGAGGTCCTGGCCAGGGTGTTCGGACTCCAGGAGTCAGTCGCGATGGCGGGGCTCACCATCGGCTCCGCCCTTGCGCCGCTCTTGGTCGTCTTGTTCGGCGGGCGGGGTGCGTTCCTGGCAGCCGGTGCGTTCCTGCCGGCGATGGCCATCTTCACGTGGCGCCAGCTCAGCCTGGCTGATCGGGTCGCGACGCCTCCCGATCCGACCTGGGTCTCGATCCTGCGGGCTACTTCGATCTTCCACCCGCTCTCCCAGCCGGTGCTGGAGCGGCTCTCCCGCAACTTGATCCCGGTTGAGGTGGCAGCGGGCGAGATCGTCATCCGCCAGGGCGATCCGGGTGACCGCTTCTATCTGGTGGATGACGGCGGGGTCGCGGTCACCATCGACGGGCGTCACGTGGCCGACCTGGGCCCGGGCAGCTTCTTCGGGGAGATCGCCCTTCTCCGGGATGCGCCTCGGAATGCGACCGTCACGGCGGCCGGCCCGGTCCGGCTGCTGGCGCTGGAACGCGCGGAGTTCTTGGATGCGGTGACGGGATCGCACGCCGCTTCCGAGGCTGCGGACCTCGCCGTGGACCGCCGCTTGTCGGAGACCGCAGCCCGCGAGGCCGCCACAGAACCGCAACACATTCCTTCGGACCCACCCGAACCTCCCGCCGGGTAGCGCCGAATGAGAGGTGGAGCCCCTCTCTCCGATCGGACGGTCCGGAAGCCTCGTGCATCCGGGCCGTTCGTGATTCCTGGGGCTTTGCGGAGCGCCCGTGGGACAATCGCCCGGATGGTTGCCACGGAGGTGTCCAGGAAGCTCGACCGGCTCCACCAGGTATTGGCGCAGACGGGCGGCGTGGTCGTGGCCTACAGCGGCGGGATCGACTCCACGCTGGTCGCGGCCGTCGCGGTCCGCGCCCTGGGGGACCGGGCGCTGGCGGTGACCGCCGTCTCCGCGTCCCTGGCGCCCGGCGAGGCGCAGGAGGCCGCGCGGGTCGCCCGAGAACTCGGGATCGCCCACCGGACGGTTCGCACCAGGGAAACCGAAAACCCGGCCTACCTGGCGAACGACGTCGACCGCTGCTACCACTGCAAGACCGAGCTGTACGACGTGCTCGGGCGCGTGGCGGAGGAAGCCGGTGGACGGGTCGTGGTGTCCGGCGCGAACACCGACGATCTGGGCGATTACCGTCCCGGCCTTCGCGCTGCGGCGGAGCACGGCATCCGTCATCCGCTGGTGGAGGCCGACCTGACCAAATCGGAGGTTCGCCGAGCCGCTCAGGAACTGGGCATCCCGACGTGGGACAAGCCGGCGTCGGCGTGCCTATCGTCCAGGATCGCGTTCGGAGTGAGGATCACCGTGGAGGAGCTGTCGAAGGTTGGGCGCGCCGAGCGCGTGCTGAAAGACGAAGGGTTCCGTCAGTGCCGGGTTCGCGTGCACGGGGACGTGGCGCGGATCGAGGTGGAGGCCGGCGATCTGCCCCGGTTGGCCGACGCAGGGTTGCGTGAGCGCGTCCTGGCAGGCATCAAGGCGTTGGGGTACCGATACGTGACGCTGGACCTGGAAGGGTTCCGTTCAGGTTCGATGAATCCGCCCGGCGAGGGACGGGAGCCGCCCTCATGAGCGAGGTTCGGCTCACCATCCGCTGGAGCGACATGGACGCCTTCGGTCACGTCAACAACGGCGTCTATCTCAACTACCTCGAAGAAGCGCGCGACCGCCTGTCAGAGGACCTGTTCGGCACGAAGGATGCCTGGGACTTCGTCCTGGCGCACGTGGGCATCGACTTCCGCACCCAACTGACGCAGGAGGACGGTGTCATCACCGTGCGATCCGAGGTCTCCGGGCTCGGCACCTCGAGCGTCCGGACCCGCGAACGCATCTACAAGACCGATGGGACGCTCGTGGCGGAAGCCGAGTCCGTCATCGTTCCCCGCAACGCGGAAGGGACCGGTTCGCGACAGCTCACCCCTGAAGAGCGGCGCGTCATCGAAGCCGCGATCGCTACGGAGTAGCGCCGACGATCGTTCGCCCGTGCGTGAAGTTGTCCGCGTAGGCGCCGCTGCCAACCCACATGAACGTGACGCCACCGACGCCACTCGATGAGTCGAGCGCGAACCCCGCGCCCACGTACGTGTCCACGTGGTCGACCACGCCGTTGTGGTCCCAGTCGTAGAACATGAGGTCGCCTGGGCGAAGATCGGCGAACTTCACGCTGTTCCCGGTGTTCGACATGTCGGCCGAGGTTCGCTGGGGAAGATCCCAGCCCGCGTACGGCCGCGGCGGGGCGACATTCCAGACCCCACCGTCGGTGCGACGCAAGAGCCACCAGGCGAGGCCCGAACAGTCGAACCCGGGCACCGGCTGACCGCCAAGCCCTGAGGGTTCGGGCGAGTCCAGTCCCCATTCGCCGGCCCAGATGTAGGGATAGCCCACGTAGTCGATGCCCCACTGCACGACATCGGTCATCTTCGTTCCGAGATGGGGGAGCACCATCGCTGCGTATTGGGTGGCAACGGTGTTCACGTTGTAGTTCTGACTGGTGCCGGACGGCGCGGCGTAGGCGGTGGCCGCCATGTAGAGCGAGTACGCGACCTGTGCTCGCGACATCTCCGAATGCGGGTTCACGTCCATCGACTCGTTCGAGTTGTTGTTGTAGCGCAGGTAGATCCTCTGGCCGATGAGCGTGGTCGCGAAGTTGTGCGGGACCGTGAACGCGTAGCCATCGGCGGTGCGCAGCGTGTTCAGGTTCTTGATGGCGGCTTTCAACGCCGGGTACCGCTCAGCCAACACGAGCACCAGCGCCTTGTGCACCGTCGACATCGAGACCGGCGTGTCGGGGTTGAAGTTCCCGGCACCGTCCGCACGGAGCCACCCGTGCTGCTGCGCGATGTTCGCGTACGCGTAGAACGAACCGGTGTTCTCCAGGTCGTTGAACGAGATCGACGGGTCAACCGTGGCTCCCGGCGCGAACGCGTTCGCGAGCGCTCGCGCGAAGTACTTCCGCGTCTCAAGGGCGGCGGGCCGGAATCGATACGTGCCGTCGGCGTTGGCGGCGTTGTCCAGCATCCAGTCGTTCGCCGCCGCCACGTAGTTCACGGCGGCGTTCGCCCAGTTGTAACCGTTCATGTCCGACCACGTGATCGACCGGCGCGCCGCCGCCCGCATCTGCGGAGATGTGTACGGAGTCGGCGGCATGGGGCCGCCGCCGGTGTCACCGGCCAGGATGCCGAGGGCGGGGCGAGAGGTCGTGGGAGCTGCGTACGTCGCGGCGCCGCCCACGGCCGGCACCACCGGCAGCGCGAGCGATCCAGCGATCACCAACGGCGCCAGGCGACGGTAAAGATGGCGACATCCCCCCGGAGTCATGTGAGTAAGGTCGGCGGGAGGGCGTCGTTCCTTGAGCGTACGGAGGGAAGGGCGCATCGATCCCGACCGTAATTGGCCGTTCGCCAGCGGCGGCAGGGGCCGGGTGCCTACGGCCGGTGCGGTAGGCTCGCCGGGTGCTCGGCGATCAGCTCGCGTTGGTGATGGACGTGAAGGTATGGGACCTGCACGGCGTGGCGTACGTCGATATCACGGTTGCGTTCAAAGATCGTTCCGTGGAGACCGCCCGCCTGGGCGCGGAGAGCGTTCCCGAGGGGCTCGCGGCGGGCGATGAAGTGCTGGTCAGCAAGGCCATGAACATGATCGTGGCGGTTCGCCGGGCCGACCCCGGCGCGCCGGCGAGCTGACGCTCAGTCCTTCTTCGGACCCTCGGCTCGGACCTGCTCGACGGCGGTCATCGCCTGGCGGAGGTCCTTCAACCACTCATCCTGGCGCTCCGCCACCAGCCGGACGCACCACGCAAGAGCGTGCGACCGGCTCCTGGCCACGCCGGAATCCACCAGGGTGTCCAGCACCCGTCGCTCGGGCAGCCGGAGCCTGGTCATGGCCGGCACCGACAGCGTCGTGAAGAGCTGGCGCTCCTCGCCGCATACCGCACCCCAGGAAACCTTGCGACCGAACCGGTGCTGAGCTTCGTCCGCGATCCGCATACGCTGGTCGCGCGTGTCCTCCCGGAATCCCGCGATCCGCGAACTCAGGGCCGCGCTCCGGGTTGCTGGTGTGGCGTCAGCGCCTACCTCCGGCTCGGCCAGCAGGCCGACCACTTGGATCTCGTCCCTGTCCACGGCGATCTCCGGAGGTCCGGCGAACCATCCGTCCGGGAGCCGTCCCGCGAACCATCCCAGCACCTGCTCATCGCTGTTCTCTCGAGTTGTCATGCAATGGAGATTACATCATTACCCCACATCGTCAACCTGACAATCTGGGCAACGGACCAGTCCCGGCGAGTGGACCTGTCCTCGTTGGTAGGCTCCTCGACCATGCGGTCAGTGCCCGAGGACGGCGGTGCATACGGGGGCTCCCGTCCCATCTCGGAACTGGAGCCCTCCCCGTTCGCGTTCGACGGTCGGGGGGACGAGTACGCGCCGGTCGAAGCGCTGGCCGAACCCGCCCCGCAGGAGATCCGTATCCAGGAGGCCATCGCGGCCGAGGCCGAATGGATGGCTGACCTCCTTTCCCGGTTGGTCCGCGCCGACACCACGCTGGGGAACGAGGAGGCCGGACAACAGGTCATGGAAGCCGCGTTGCGTGAGGTCGGACTCGACCCGGTCGACGTGTGGATGGACGCTGAGGCCCTGCATGCGCACCCGCTGGCGTCGCCATTCGATTGGGACGTGGCGGGCAAGCGGAACATCGTGGCCACCTGGGGACCCGGGCAGGGCGGCGGCGGTGGCAGGTCCGTCATCCTCAACGGTCACATCGACGTGGTGAGTCCGGCGCCGCTAGCGCAATGGGGCGAGCGATCGCCATTCAGCGGGGACCGCGAGGACGGATGGATCCACGGCAGAGGAGCGGCCGACATGAAGTGCGGGCTCGCCGCCATCCTGGGCGCGGTGAAGGCGCTGCACGGCACCGGTTTGACGCCGCGCGCCCCGGTCCACATCCAGTCCGTGGTCGAGGAGGAATGCACCGGCAACGGAACGCTCCAGACGCTCCTGGCCGGGTTCACCGCCGACGGCGCCGTCGTGGCCGAACCGTTCGGTGCCGCCATCACCACCGCGCAGGTCGGTGTGCTCTGGTTCAAGGTCCGGATCCAGGGCGTTCCCGGCCACGCGGCCGAGGGCTCGTTCACGGTGAACGTGATCGAGCGGAGCCTTCACGTGATCGCTGCCCTCCGTGAACTCGAAGCCGAACTCAATGCCTCCCCGCCTCCCCCCTTCGATCTGTTCAGCCATCCGATCAATCTCAACGTGGGGGCGATCTCCGGTGGCGACTGGGCCTCGACCGTGCCCGGCGAGTGCATCACGGAGTACCGGATCGCGCTGTATCCAGGGATGTCACTTCCCGACCTCAGGGCACGCATCGAGGCCGTGGTTGCTGCGGCCACGGGGGATATGGAGGGAGCGGCGCAGGTTCTCTACGGAGGGTTCGCGTGCGAGGGCTACGACATCGCGGACGACGCGCCACTAGTGACGGCCCTGGCGGGGGCCTTCATGCGCCAGGCAGGGACACCTCCGCCCCTGGTTGCGACCACCGGTACCTCGGACGCGGGAGTACTCGGGCGCATGGGGGTGCCGGCCGTGTGC
>JBBRTK010000112.1:0-7794 GCA_038244455.1 Actinomycetota bacterium | reverse complement strand
TACCCGGCGTCGACGCACGCCAGGAGCATCCCGGCGTGCTTGCCCGAACAGTCATGGAGTTCGCGGCGGCGGCGGCCGGCGCTGGCCATGACGTCAGGGTCCAGCGGCCACGCGGGCGGACACCGGAGCGACGCCGTCGTCAGCCCCGCCCGCTGCAGCAGCGCGTGCACGGCCCGCAGGTGGACGGACTCACCGTTGTGCGAGGAGCACATGACGGCGATCTCGCGATCGGTCAGATCCTCGTAGATCAGCTGGAGCGCCACCGCCGCCTGCAGTGGCTTCAAACACGACCGCGCGAAGACCTCGCGATCGGGGTCACCCGCAACCGCCAGAAGCCGGCCGTCCGCGTCGCACACCGCGACGTGGCCTCCGTGCGTCGATTCCTCCACGCCGGAACGCATGACGCGAGCGAGAACAACAGGGCGGGTCACATCGCGAAGGCTAGCGCGGACGGCGGCCGGACGCGCAGCTCAGACTGCGCGCAAGGCCACGAGCGCCGGCACCGCGTCGCGGTCGTCCACGACGATGCCGCCCTCGTCCACAAGTTCCAGGAAGGCCGCCACGGCGTTCGGATCGAACTGCGTCCCCGCGCCGTCGCGGACCTCGCCCACCGCCACCTCCATGGGCAACGCCGGACGGTAGGGCCGGTCGCTGGTCATCGCATCGAACGAATCCGCGATGGCGAAGATGCGCGCGGCCAGCGGGATCTGCTCACCCGCCAGCCCGCTCGGGTATCCCGACCCGTCGAACCATTCATGATGGGACCGGACGATCTCCACCGCCTGGCCCAGGAACCGGATGGGTTCGATGATCTGCGCCCCGATCGTGGGGTGCGATCGCATGACATCCCATTCCCGCGCGTCCAGCGGGCCCGTCTTGCGCAGGACCTGTTCGGGCACACCGACCTTGCCGATGTCGTGGAGGAAGAAGCCGTAGGCGACCTCGGGCCGCGCGGCAAGTTCGGGCGCCACCCTGCGGGCGATGGCCATACCGTAGCGCTGGGTTCGGTCTAGGTGTCCTCTGGTGCAGGCGTCCTTTGCCTCGACCACCTGTGCGAACGCCTTCATGGTCTGGCCATACATGGCCTGGATGCCGCTGATAGCGGATTCCAATTCCCGGCTGCGCTGGCGCTCGGCCGTGTACAGCTCGCCAACCTCTCGCGCGAACACCACCAGCTGCGCATGAAGCTGCGGGAGCTCTGAACCGTCTGCAAGCACCGAAACCCCTCCTGGGACCCGCTGGGGACGTGACCCTGGCATCCGGGATGCCTGGATGCAAGAGAACTATGCGATCTGTCTGCCGCTTCCGCCATCCCACAGATGGACCCTTCCTGCATAGGCCGCGGGACGCGGGTCCGTGGGGGGATGGGTGACAGGGTACCCGACTTCGGGTGGTTGCCCGGAGGCGAATACACGCCGGCTATGTCAGGGCGAGCGATGGATCGTCGCGATAGCGGCGCTTGAGTTCGCCCTGGAGATGGTCCAGAACCCGGATCACGGAACCGCGGCTGTCGGACACCGTGCGCTCCTCCTTGGCCAGAAGATCGACGGCCTCGGCCAGCTTGGCATCGTCCAAGGACGATGGGTCGCTGATTTCCGCGTCGGCCACCAGGCGTTCGACGCGCCGGCGGGCCAGCAGCAGCTCGTCCTCGGGGACCCCGACGCGGACCGCTTCCCCGCGTGAGGCGGTCTGCGGCTCATCGCCCGCCAGGATGCCGGCGAGCCGGTCCACCAACGGAGAGGTATCGCCGCCTTCACCCCGGGACTCGAGTTCGGCTTTGAGGATCTCGGCGCGGCCTTGCACCAGCCGCCGCAGGAGGCTCAGGTATTCGCGTTCGGCCAGGCATTCGTCGCGGCGAGCGCGCAGGTCCGTGAGCGGGAGCGCGTCCAGGCCCTCGAGGAACGTGGGGTCCTGCACCCGATCGATGCGTCGCTTGCCTCCGTTGTCAGCCATGCGGGGATTCTAGCTGCTGGACCACCCGGAGCCTACTTCTTCATCGCGGCGATCAGGATGTCGGCGACCTCGGGGCGGGAGAACTCGATCGGCGGGCGCTCTCCGTTCGCCAGCATCTCGCGGACCTTCGTGCCCGAGAGCGAGACGCGCGTGCTCTCATCGTGAGGGCACGTCTTGGGCGAACCCATGCCTTCGCACGCGTTGCACCAGAAGGAGTGCTCGAAGTTCAGGGTGGTGATACCGAGTTCGCCGGGCTCGAACTGCTCGAATATCTTCTGGGCGTCGTAGGTGCCGTAGTAGGTGCCGACGCCGGCGTGGTCACGCCCGACGATGAAGTGCGTGCAGCCGTAGTTCTTGCGGCAGATGGCGTGCCAGATGGCCTCGCGCGGCCCCGCGTAGCGCATGGCCGCCGGGAACACGCTGACCATGGCACGGTCCTTCGGGTAGTAGCCCTCGAAGAGCGCCTCGTAGCACCGCATCCGAACGTCCGGCGGCACGTCGTCGGCCTTCGTCGCCCCGACCAGCGGGTGAACCAACAGCCCGTCGGTGATCTCCAGCGCGCACTTCTGGATGTACTCGTGCGCCCGGTGGATCGGGTTGCGGGTCTGGAACCCGACAACGGTGCGCCATCCTCGCTTCGCGAACTCGGCCCGCGTCTGTGCCGGAGTCATGCGGTAGGTCTGGAAGTCGTCGTGCGCGGGCAGCGCGATGACTTCCAGGGCTCCCGCCACACAGGTGTCACCGGCGGCGTAGACCGCGGCAACGCCGGGGTGCTCGCCGTCGTCCGTGCCGTAGACGCTCGTGGCTTCTTTCTTCTTGTCGCGTTTGAAGGTTCCCGTTACGCGGAGGACCGCGATGGCGTCGGCGCCCTCGGCAGGCGTTAGCGCAACCGCCCCGGCGCCACCGATGCGGTGGGCATCGTCGTCGCTCACACTCAGCACCACCGGGATGGCCCAGGGAAGGCCGTTGACCAGGTGCATGGAATCCAGAACCGCGTGGTAGTCGGCCTCGCCCTGGAACCCGGTGAGGGGGCTCAGCGCGCCGACGGCGAGCATCTCCAGGTCGGAGAGTTCGCGTTCGCCGACAACCAGCTTGGGGAGGTTGGCGGCTTCAGCGACCAGCGCGGTGGCGCCCTCGCCTTCCGCCAAGAGGTTGATCAGGGTGCCGCCGTGCGGAGCGATCTGGGACGGGTCGGACATGAGTTTGCACACCTTTCGGTTCGGGGCCGGGCCTGGAAGGATACGAAACCGGCGAGGTCAGGGGCCCTGCGCGCGTTTCCCACCGTGGCCCTATACTCGCCGAACCCAGACTCAGGGCGGTCCCGATGCACACACTCCTTCCCGCAGACGAGCTCCTCGCGCTCAATCTCGCCTTCGAACAGGCGGAGCCGAGCGAGGTCCTGCGCTGGGCTCTGGAGTCCGCGGGCATCGAACGGATCGCCATCGCCTCCGCGTTCCAGTCCGAAGGCACGGTGGTCATGCACCTGGCCACGCAGATCCGCCCCGACGTGCCGATCCTGTTCCTGGAGACCGGCTACCAGTTCGCCGAGACCCTCGCGTTCAAGCAGCAGCTCACCGAACGGCTCGCGCTCAACGTCATCGACCTGGTCGGCCGGTACACCGTGGAAGCCCAGTCGGCGGCTCTCGGCCCCCGACTCTTCGAACGAGACCCCGAGATGTGCTGCGATCTCAATAAGGTGCAGCCGATGTTCGAAGCGCTGCGGAACTTCGACGCGTGGGTGACGGCCCTGCGCCGCGACTCCTCACCCACCCGGGCGAACGCGCCGTTCGTCGACCAGTACGAGATCCAACCGGGCCGGTGGATGATCAAGGTGAACCCCATGGCGAACTGGACTCACCAACGGGTGTGGCGCTACCTGCGCGAGCACGACCTTCCGCACAACCCGCTCTACGACCTGGGGTACTCGTCGATCGGATGCGCGCCGTGCACCCGCATGCGGTTCGCCGGTGAACCCGAGCGCGCGGGGCGTTGGGCCGGCAAGCCCAAGTGGGAGTGCGGGATCCACACCGCCGAGACCGCAGCCTCGCCCGGCTAGGCGACCACCCAGAGGGCCTCGCGGGCCAGCTGGATCTCGAGTTTGTGATGGTCGCCCAGCGAGTCGCCGTCGACCTGCACGGGGAACGGCATCTCCGAGGTGATCGAGACATGCGAGGCGTCGTGAACGTAGGACATGTCGCGGCCCTTCACGTGCCGCGCCGAGCCGAACAACTGGAGCGCGATACGCGGCACGCTCCGGCGGTTCAGCTTGTGCAGCGAGAGCACGTCCAGCCCGGTCCCGAGTGAGGCCTGGGGCGTGATGCGGATCCCGCGGTCCTTGAAGTAGGTGTAGGGGTCGGTTCGTCCGACCATGACGGAGAGCGAACGCTCAGGCTCGCCGCCGTCCACCACCAGCTCCATGTCGGCCGCCTTGCCGGCGTAGCCGGCAAGGACTTCCCACGCGACCGATCGCAGTGCCACACGGTCATAGCGCGATTTGGTCTCCGGGAACTTCGTGTCCAGCCGGCGCATCGCGGCGGCGTCGACGCCGGCCCCGCAGTTCACCGCGAAGAAGTGGCCGTCGGCGATGCCTAAGTGGAGCGAGCGGGCCTCGTCGTCCAGCGCCCGGCCGATGAGCACCCCTGTGGCGTCAACGGGATCTATCGGGATCCCGAGGGCGCGAACAAGGATGTTGGTGGCGCCGCCGGGGATGACGCCGAGCGCGGTCTGTGTGCCGGCGAGCGCGTTCACGGCCTCGTTGATCGTGCCGTCTCCACTGAACACCACCACCAGGTCCATCTCGTCGGCCACGGCCTGGGCGGCCAGCTCGCGCGCATGGCCTCGCTGCTTCGTCTCGGCCACCTCCAGACGGAAGTCGGCCGAAAGCGCCTTCTCGATCACCGCCAGCGTCGGGCGGCTGACCGTTCGGGCCACGGGATTCACGATGAGGAGGAGCCGATGGAAGCGCATGCAGACGGCCTGAGTATCGCAGGCCTTCTCAACCTCCGCTGACGGGCGGCAGGATCGCGACCTCATCGCCATCGGCTAGCGGCGCCTCGCGCGCGGCACGCTCACCGTTGACCACGAACGAACTCACGGCGGCGATCTGCGCGAAGCGCGCGGCATGCTCGGGTGGGACAGCGGCGATGGTGGCCTCGACCACGTCGCCGACCGAACAGCCGGAGACCTGCAGCTCGCCCGTGCCGGCGAGTTCCCGCAGCGCCGCGAACACGCGAACGCGGATCACGGTCGCCTTTCCAGGAGTTCGGAGATATGGCGCGCCAACAGCTCCGCGAACCCCGGCTGGATCAGATCCTCGGCGTGACGGCCGCCGCGGCCGATCAGCAGCCGCTTCGGCTCTCCGGCCAGATCGAAGAGACGCTCGGCGTGCGCCAGGGTGAACATGGCGTCGTGATCGCCGTGAACCAGGAGCACCGGGGTGGGAGCGATCTTCGCGATGACGTCCTCGGGAGAGGCCGGCTCGGTCCAGTGGTCCGGCAGCCGAGCGCCCCACAGGCGCAGGAGCAGGCGGCCGCGCTTGGCAGCGATGCGCCGGTCCATCCACCCGGTCACCTTCGGGTGCGCGGTGTCGCGCCAGTTCCACCAGGCGAGCGAACTGATGGGCACGACCGCATCCACGCCGCCCAGCAGCGCCGCGTGCCGGATCACGGTGATCGCCCCCATCGACATCCCCATCGTGACCACGGTGGTGTGGCCGCGCCCGCGCGCCAGCGCCACCACGGCATCGACATCGTGGATCTCCGCGCCGCCGTAGTCGCCGACACCGCCGCTGGCGCCATGGCCTCGAAGGTCCACCGTGTACACCGCGAACCACCGCGTGAGTTCCTCCGCGAACAGCGCGAACCGTTCGCGCCGGTGCCAGCCCATGAGCCCGTGGGCCAGGACCAACGCGCGGCGCGAAGGGTCGTCGGAGGCGAGCGCGGTCCCCGCGATCCTGACGCCGTCACCGGTGGTCACGGTGAACGGTTCGTTCGGCACGCGCCAGCGGTAGTTCAAGAGCCGTTGGATGGACAACATCGCAGGTCAAGCCTACCGGCGTTGGAGCCGACCCAGTATGGTGGAGACTCCGATGCCGTTCCTCGCGCTCCTGTCCGATCGTTCGCCCGCGGCCGCGCTGCCGGCCCTTGCCGACCTGCACCTGGATGTGAAGCTCGAGCCGCTCTCGGTGACCTCGCTCGCGCACGTGCTGGAGCTCTCGGCGGGCGCGGTCCTGGTGGACGCCGTCGAGAACGCCGGCCAGGCCTGGAGCGTCCTCCTGGAGCTCCGCGCCCGCGACGCCCGGGTGCCCGCGATCGTCATCGTCGAACGTGACCAGCTGGAGCGGTACCCGTGGCATGAGGTGGCGGACGAGTTCGTGTATCCGGGGGCGCCGGCGCCGGAGCTGGGTGTGCGGATCGCCATGTTGCGCCGGCGGGCGGGCGCGGGTGACGGCACGGTGGTTCGGCTGGGGCCGCTGTCCATCGATACCGACACCTACCGCGTCACCGCGAACGGGCGTCCCGTCGATCTCACATTCAAGGAGTTCGAGCTGCTCCGCTACCTGGCGGAGCGGCCCGGCCGGGTCTTCACGCGGCCTTCGCTCCTGCGGGAGGTCTGGGGCTACGACTTCTACGGCGGTACCCGAACCGTGGACGTCCACGTGCGTCGGTTACGCGCCAAGCTGGGCCCCGAGTACGAGCACTTGATCGAGACGGTACGCAGCGTGGGCTACCGCGCGGCCGACCCCGAGGCCTGAGCCGCCCCGGCCCCCGCCGAAAGTCCGGGGTCCGAAGACCTAGCAAGGCGGGACCACGGAAGATGACTCGGACGGGGCCTACGCCGCGGAAGCCTCCGGAGCCGACAACTGTGACATGGAAGACCTGCTCAGGACCGCGAAGCTAGTCCCCCTCCCGGGACTCATCCCCCTCGGTCTCGCGCCCTCCTGAGCCGGACGTAGTAACGCGGATCCCGACCCCCTCGGCCCCCCGGTCCCCCCTCCGGGGGGTTCCGCGTGTAACGGAGAGTTAACGTCGCGGTTACACCGACCCGCTCCTCCGCCCCTAGGCTCTTTCAGGTCGGCGTTCGAACGAAAGGGGAGCCCCCGTGGCCACACCGAAAGACGTCATCGCGATGGCGAAGGAGCAGGGCGCATTGATCGTGGACCTTCGGTTCACCGACCTGCCCGGCGCGGTCCAGCACCTCAGCCTTCCCATCCACGAACTGACGGATCAGAAGTTCGACGAGGGGCAGCCCTTCGATGGCTCTTCCGTCCGCGGGTTCCAGGAGATCCACGAATCGGACATGCTGTTGGACCTGGACCCCGACACCGCGTACATGGATCCGTTCACCAAGCACCCAACGCTGAACATCACGTGTTTCGTCAAGGACCCGATCACCGGGGAGGACTACAGCCGCGACCCGCGGAACATCGCGCGCAAGGCCGAGGCCTACCTGAAGACCACGGGTATCGCCGAGGAATCCTTCTGGGGTCCCGAGGCCGAGTTCTACATCTTCGACTCGATCCGCTATGACCAGAACCAGTTCGAGGGGTACTACCACATCGACTCCATCGCGGGGGCCTGGGCGAGCGGCGCAGAAGAGGCCGGCGGGAACCTGGGCTACAAGCCGCGGTACAAGGGCGGCTACTTCGCGCTGCCACCGACCGACAAATACCAGGACCTTCGCACCGACATGGTGCTCAACCTGGAGAAGGTCGGGCTGACCATCGAGGTCCACCACCACGAGGTGGGGACCGCCGGCCAGGCCGAGATCGACATGCGCTACGACACGCTGCTCACCACCGCCGACAACGTCATGAAATACAAGTACGTGGTCAAGAACACG
>JBBRTK010000111.1:0-7872 GCA_038244455.1 Actinomycetota bacterium | reverse complement strand
GCCACCAGCTTCACCAAGACCGGCCAGTCCGAACTGCCGAAGTTCCCGAACCTGCTGCCCGAGGACTACCAGATGTACTACGGCACGTATGAGTTCCCCAACCTGATGCTGAACATCCACCCGGACGCGGTCATGTACTACATCGGATTCCCCAAGGGACCGAACGAGACGCTGGTCATCAGCGAGTTCCTCTTCCGCCCCGAGACCATCGCCGATCCGGAGTTGTTCAAGCCCGACCCGGTGGTCGAGTTCTGGGACCTCATCAGCCTGCAGGATTGGGACGTCGTGGAACGCGCCCAGACCGGCGTGGGCTCACGCGCGTTCACGCGGGGCGTCTATCCGCGCCAGGACCGGTTCCTCTACTGGTTCAACGAGGAATGGCGCCAGAAGATGGGCCGCGAACTCGAAGGGTGAGGGATCTAGGCGGGTTCAGCAGTCATCCGGTGGTCCTTCGGGGCGATTCACCACCCGGTTCGTGTTAGAAGAGGGCGCCAAAGATGGCGGATGTTACGCGACCAGACTAATTCCGCCTGAGTCTTTACGGAGGGTCCTGCGGTTCACAGCTGACCGTTACCGAGCCGCTATGTCTGGTCATATCCCCGTTGGGCGGTCCATCGAGGACGGCGGCGGTGCCTGGTGGGCAACCGGGCCACGAGGCAGAGTGCTTCGGAGCGCCCCCCGTGGCTATCGCGATCCATACGAACGCGACCACGGACGCTGCGATGACCAGCATGAACACGAAACCTGCATCGAACCATTTCGGCTTCAGCGTCAAGGTTCCCTCCGCCCCCTGCCCGACAAGGGTGATTTGCGAATAAGACTATCGCGCTCCAGCGTCGGAACTGAACCGACCACTCGATACGATGCGCGTGATGCCCGGGGTGTCTTTCTTCCCCTCCGCTGGCGCAGCCGGACGGCCGTCACGACGGCCAGGGCGCGAATCCATTTACCGTGAACCCTGGCCGTGGCCCCTCCAAGATCCTCGCGTTGTACCAATCAGACGGACGAACGCCACCCTTCACCGCTGCCTGGCGGACCCTGGCCAAAGCCTCGCCAATCGCTTCGGTAGCCGTGTCCTCCCAGACCTTGGTCCAAACCTGGACCTTGCCGTCCTCGATGTCAGCGTCCGGCCACTCCACTTTGATGGCCGCTAGGAGCGGACCGTCGTCTCCCCCGCTGCTCTCTAGCTGAATCTCGATAAGGAATCGCTCTGCCATTACCACCCTCCTGGATCGGGATCCCTGGTCGGGACCATCGGGAAGATGCTCTGACCAGTGTCAAGGGTCCAAGTCCGGTGCTTCCGGTTTGGGCGACTGAAGCGCGCCGCGGGTACCCATCCGCAAGATGAGTCGAACGCAAGAACCGGCCTAGACGCGTTGCGGGGTTCCGGGTTACCTTCCCGTACATGCCCGGCTGGCTGTTCATCGTCGCCCTCGTAGTCTTCGCGGTCGCGGTTCCGCGCACCAAACTTGGGCAGCTGTGGATGGGTCGGATGCGACATCCGACCCCCAAACGCCCGCGGGCGACCCAGGCCGATGCGGAGGAGTTTCGAATCGCTCTTCCGCAGTTCTACCCAGAGACCGATCCGTTCGTTGTCGACAACCTTTTCGACGTCTGGCTCGAAGATCGAGCAAAGACCGGCGAAACCGCAGAGGCATTCCTTCGGAGACTACGGTTCGGTCCGGAAGGGACCAGGACCTAAGCGCGTGGAACTCTTCTGGCTCTGGGCGCTTGGCGGGTGCGTCTTCTCCCTGGCTTCGGCGGAATCGGATGCTGACCAGGTACCCGTATATTCTTCGGCCTCATGACGGCAATCCCGGAACACCTCGCCAATCCCGACATGTCGGTTGCCCGCTTCGGCGGGGGTAGCGGGGACCTGCCCGCGCGCGCCCGGGTCGTGGTGATCGGCGCAGGGATCATCGGGGCCAGCGTGGCGTACCACCTCTCGAAGCTGGGGTGGACCGATGTCGTGGTGCTTGAACGGCACGCGCTGACCTCGGGAACCTCCTGGCACGCGGCCGGTCTGGTCAGCCAGGTTCGCGGCTCACACGCCATGACGGCGCTCGCACGCCTCAACGTCCCGCTCTACTCCTCCCTCGAAGCTGAGACCGGCATCCCGACGGGGTTCCGGCAGGTGGGATCGCTCTCCGCCGTCCGGACCGAGGCCCGGATGACCGAGACGCTCTACGGCGTGACGCTGGCCCACGATGCCGGCATCCCCATGGAGGTGCTCACGCCGGCGGAGGTGCAGGAGTACTGGCCGGCGGCGTCGGTCGACGATCTGGTCGGCGGCGCCATCACGCCCAACGACGGCACGGTGAACCCGGGAGACGCGGCGCTCGCGCTGGCCAAGGGCGCCCACGACCGCGGCGTCGCGTTCTTCGAGGGCGTAACCGTGACGGGATTCACCAGCGCCGCCGGCGCCGTCACCGGCGTTGTCACCGACAAGGGGACCGTGGAGTGCGAGTACGTCGTGCTGGCCTCCGGCCTGTGGTCGAGCGAGCTGGGCCGCCTGGCGGGAGTGCCGCTCAGCCTCTACCCGGCCGAGCACGTCTGGGTCATGACCGATCCCTCACCCAACGCCGACGAGAAGCTGCCGTTCCTCCGCGACCTGGACGGCTACCTCTACATCCGTCACTACGACGGCCGGTTCGTGGTCGGGGCGTTCGAACCCAAGGGCAAGCCGATCGCACCGCGCGCGCTCGGGCAGGACTTCGCGTTCGGGGAGTTCGGACCGGATTGGGAGCACTTCGCGCCGGTGCTCGCGAAGGCGCGCGAACGCCTGCCCGAGCTCAATGACCTCGGTTTCCACCACTACCTGCGGGGGCCCGAGTCCTTCACTCCCGACGTGAACTTCAACCTGGGGGAGTCGCCGGAGCTGCGTGGGTTCTTCGTGGCTGCGGGGTTCAATTCGCAGGGGATCATCTACGCGCCCGGCGCCGGTACCGCCTTGGCCGAGTGGATGGTCTCGGGCGCGCCGACCTACGACCTCACGGAGGTCGATCCTGCGCGGACCGGCGGGTGGGCCAACAACAGGGCATGGCTCCACGAACGCACCGCGGAATCGCTGGGCCGGCTCTACGCGATGCACTGGCCGCACCTGCAGCCGTCCACCGCGCGCGGCCCCCGTCGGACGCCGCTCTGGGCGCAGCTCGACGCGGCCGGCGCTGTCTTCGGCGACGCGGCGGGGTGGGAGCGCGCGAACTGGTTCGCCCCGGCGGGTGCCAAGCGCGAGTACGCCTACAGCTTCGGCAAGCAGAACTGGTTCGAACCGGTGGAGACGGAGTGCCGCGCCGCGCGTCAGTCGGCCGCGCTCTTCGATCTGTCGACCTACGTGAAGTTCATGGTGCAGGGTCCGGCCGCGCTCGGCTGGCTCCAACGGCTCAGCGCCTCCGACGTGGACGTGCCGATCGGCCGGGTCGTCTACACCACCTGGTGCAACGAACGCGGCGGCGTGGAGATGGACCCCACGGTGACGCGGCTCGGCGAGGATCGGTTCCTGGTGGCGGCGCCCACCGCGTGGCAACGGCGCACGGAATGGTTGCTCCGCCGGGACGCGCCGGCGGGCGCCGTGATCACCGACGTTACGAGCGGCTACGCGGTGCTCGCCGTTCAGGGCCCGCGAAGCCGCGAGATCCTGGCCCGCGTGACCGACACGGATCTGTCCAACGACGGTTTCCCGTTCCTCACCGCCGCGTACCTGGACGCAGGGTGGGCGAAGGCGTGGGCGCTGCGCGTGAGCTACGTGGGCGAGCTGGGCTGGGAGCTATGGGTGCCCACGGAGTTCGCGGCGGACCTTCACGACAAGCTCATGGCGGCAGGGGAGGACGTCGGCCTGATCCACGCCGGTTTCCACGCCTTCGACGCCCTTCGGATCGAACGCGGGTTCCGTTCGTGGGGACACGACATCGGGGTCATGGACGACCCCTTCGCGGTGGGCCTCGGGTTCACGGCATCCACGCACAAGACGGTGCACATGGGAGCAGAAGCGTTGGCGACGCTGCGCGAACGGCCACTGACCCGGCGGCTGGTGAGCATCAAGCTCCGCGATCCGTACCCGATGCTGTTCCACGGCGAGTCGATCATGCTCGATGGGCGTTACGCGGGCCGGGTCACCAGCGGCGCGTTCGGGTACACCCTAGGCGCGGCCACCGGCCTGGCTTGGGTCCGAGCCGGCGAGCCCGTGACCCAGGCGCTCCTCGACGCGAGCACGCTCGAGGTCGAGATCGCCACGCAGCGACATGCGATCGACGCGAGCATCCGTCCCTTCTACGACCCCACGGGCGAGCGGCTCCGAGGCTGACGTCTCGCGGGGTCGTTCACCCCGCGAGAATCGCTGGCCTCGGGGCGGAACAGCTCATAGAGTATGGCCCGGTCGGAACGATCCAGACCGGTTCGGCGGGTCAGGCCCGCCCGGGGGAGGACAGATGAGCACGAACGTCATCGAGCACGCCCGCGTCAAGGAGTTGTTCGAGCGGGAGCGGCGGCTCTTCGCGACTTCGCGGCCCCGCTCGCAGGAGCTGTTCCAGCGCGCTCGCGGATCCCTCCTCAACGGTGTCCCGATGCCGTTTATGACCGAGTGGCCGGGAGGCTTCCCTGTCTACGTCGCCGACGCGGTAGGGGCGGAGCTGGTGGACGTCGACGGCCACCGCTACGCGGACCTCTGTCTCGGCGACACGGGCGCCATGACCGGGCATGCGCCGCCGGCCACGGTGGAGGCGTTGGTGGATCAGTTCCAGCACGGCGCGTCCCACATGCTTCCTACCGAGGACTCGATCTGGGTGGCCGAGGAGCTCTGCCGGCGTTTCGGTCTTCCGTTGTGGCAGTTCTCCCTTTCAGCCACCGACGCGAACCGCTTCGCCCTCCGTCTAGCTCGCCACGTCACCGGCCGATCGAAGATCCTCGTTTTCAACTGGTGCTATCACGGCACCGTCGACGAAACGATCGCGACGGTCGTGGACGGCGTGGCCGGACCCCGGGAGGGCAACCTCGGGCCGCCGATCGATCCCGCGGTGACCACGAAGATCGTCGAGTGGAACGACATCGGGGCGCTCAAGGCGGCGCTCGCTCCGGGCGACGTGGCTTGTGTGCTCGCCGAGCCGGCGATGACGAACATCGGGATCATCTTGCCTGAGCCCGGTTACCACGATGCCCTTCGCCGGCTTACCCGCGAGACCGGAACCCTGCTGATCGCGGACGAGACGCACACCCTCTGCGCGGGTCCGGGCGGCTGTACGGCGGAGTGGGGACTCGAACCGGATCTCCTCGTAGTCGGCAAACCGCTCGCGAGCGGGCTGCCCGCTGCGGCGTACGGCTTCTCGCAGGACGTGGCGAACCGACTCCTCGCCGGGTGGGGTCCCGAGGAGTCAGTCACCGGGGGCCTCGGAGGAACGCTCGCCGGGAACGCACTCTCAGCCAAGCTGATGCGGGTCACGATGGAGCGCGTCCTCACGCGGGAGGCGTACGACCGGATGATCGGCCTCGCCGAGCGGTACACGCGGGGCATCGACCTGGCTATCTCGCGAGCGGGGCTCGCCTGGCACATCACACGGCTCGGCTGCCGGGCCGAGTACCGCTTCCATGCGACCCCGCCCCGCAACGGGACTGAGGCCGTGAAGGCGGAGGATCGGCCGTTGACGAAGCTGATGCACCTCTACGCACTGAACCGCGGCGTCCTCCTCACGCCGTTCCACAACATGGCGCTGATGTCACCGGTCACGGAGGAAGAGCAGGTGGACCAGGCGGTCGAGGTGTTCGACGAGGCGCTCCGGGAATTGGCGTGAGACCGCGTGCGGCGATACGTTGGGCGGCGCTGCCTGTGCCACTCCGTCTTGTGAGCGCTTGCGCGGAGGAAGGACCCTGAGGATGGGAAGCGACACCGGGCGGCTCCGATCGGCGGACAAACGGTGCATCATCACCGGGGCCTCCTCTGGGATCGGGCTGGCGACCGCTCGGGCCTTCGTGCGCGAAGGCGCCCGGGTCGTGCTCGTGGCTCGGCGTGCCGAACCGCTTGAGCGGGTAGCGGCCGAGCTCGGCCAGTCGGCGATCGCTTTCGCCGCCGATGTCGCTGATCCCGAACAGGCTGACGCGATGGTGGAGGCGGCGGCGCTGAGGCTCGGGGGACTCGATGTGGTGGTGAACAGCGCGGGCGTCTCCAACCCGACTTTGCTTCAGGACCTCACGCCCGACCGCTGGCGAGAGGTCATCGACACCAACCTCTCAGGATGCTTCTACGTCTGCCGGGCCGCCGGCCTGCGGATGCGCGACGCCGGTGGCGGGACGATCGTGAATGTTGCCTCCGAGTCCTCGCTGATGGGGGAGACGATGTACGTGGCCTACTGCGCGTCGAAAGGCGGCATGCTGACCCTCACGAAGGCTCTCGCCGCTGAGCTCGCCCCGACCGTTCGGGTGAATGCGGTCTGCCCGGGAACGGTCCAGACGCCGATGCTCGATCGCGACTTCGACCTGATGCCGGAGCCTGAGCGGGCTCGAGAGGCGACGAGGCAGCGGATCCCTCTCCGCCGCTTCTGCACGGCGGATGAGGTCGCTGCGGCGATCCTGTTTCTCGCCGTCGAGGCGACCTTCGCCACGGGCCTCGGCTTAAGCCTCGATGGAGGGACCACCGCGATCCTTCCCGCCATGGTCATATAAGCCGGGGGGAGCGCCAGATGGTTTTCTCGAACACCGGGGGTTAGGCTCTCGCGACCCTGGGTCAGACGTCCCAACCGGCGTCGACCGGGATGTCGTGCCCGGTGATGTTCTTCGCTCCGGGCGAGAGGAGGAAGTCGATCGCGTCGGCGATGTCCTCTTCCTCCACGAATCGTCCCAGCGCGGTCTGTCCCGCGAAGTCCGCGTAGACCTCCTCCGGCGTCTTCCCGAGCTGTGCGGCTTTCGTTGCGACGATCTTGTCCATCCGCCCGCCGTTGGTCACGTTCGGGCAGACGTCGTTCACGGTGATGTCGTGCGGGCCGAGTTCCAATGCGAGGGTGCGGGTGAGCCCGCGGACGGCCCACTTCGACGACGAGTAGCCGGATCGGTTGCGGTAGCCGCGGAGTCCCGAGGTCCCCGAGATATTGACGATCCGGCCACCGCCGCGCGCGATCATGTAGGGGATCGCATGCTTGCATGGCAGGAAGGTGCCGATCACGTTCAACTCCAAGATCGCGCGGAACTCCTCGGCCGGGTAATCCTGCGCTGGGGTTTCGATGGGTCCGGTTCCCCCCGCCGTGTTCACGAGGAAGTCGATCCCGCCGAATCGGGCCGCCGTGGCCGCCGTCATAGCCTGAACCTCTGACTCGCTGGTCACGTCGCAGGTTATGGCCATGCTTTCGCGTTCCGGATACTTCTGGTCCAACAGGGAGGCATGTTCGTCCAGCGCGGCCCGGTCCCGACCGACCAGGACGACGTGCGCGCCATCGCGGGCCAGGTGCTCGGTCACGACGCCGCCGATGCCCTTGGCGGCGCCGGTCACGACGGCGACCTTACCGGCGTGTGGATCGCTGCTCATGCCTTCCTCCCTGTGGACGTCATCTTCTTGGCTCTCAAGGCCTTGCTCGCGCGGGTCGCGGGCTTCGGACGCGATTCGACCGGAGGCACGTGGTCGCCCAGCGCGTCGGCGACCTCCACCGCCCGTTCGTGGATGAGGTGGATCAGATCGCCGATCCGCTCCTGGGCCAGCCTGGCGCTGGGACCGGCGACACCGATGGCGCAGACGATCCCGTCGCGCGCATCCAAGATCGGGACCGCCAGCCCCCACACGCCGAGGTTCGTTTCCTCGAAGGAGCTGGCCCAACCCACACGCCGGATCCGAGCAAGTTCCTCCCGGAGCAGGCCCGGGTCGCTGATCGTGTTGTGGCAGAGGTGCTCCAGCGG
>JBBRTK010000110.1:0-7994 GCA_038244455.1 Actinomycetota bacterium | reverse complement strand
CTTCGCCGCCGCAGCACGGGCGATCGCGGACGGCATTCCGCTGCGTGGCTACTACGTGTGGAGCCTCATGGACAACTTCGAGTGGGCCGAGGGGTATTCGAAGCGGTTCGGGTTGATCCACGTGGACTACGACACCCAGGCACGCACGATCAAGGATTCGGGGCGCTACGTGCAGTCCGTCATCCGTGACGGAAGGATCTGAAATGGAGCTGCCGGCAAGCGCGAAGGATGTCGTCAGGGCCGGCGCGTACGCGCACATGGCGACGATCGACGCCGACGGTTCGCCGCACGTCACTGTTGCCTGGGCAGGACTGGACGCGGAAGACATCGTGATCGCGACGCTGTTCGATCAGCGGAAGCTGGAGAACATACGGCGCGACCCGCGGGTCACGCTCTCCTTCGAGACCGACGAACTGAACGAGTGGGGGCTACGGAAGTACCTAGTGGTCTACGGGACGGCGCGGATCACGGAGGGCGGCGCAGCCGGGAAGCTCCAGGAACTCGCGCATGTCTACCTTGGGCCGGAGGTCGTGTTCCCCGCCATGCCCGATCCGCCCGCCGGCTTCCTCACTCGCGTCACGCCCGAGCGCCTCGGCGGCATCGGACCCTGGAACCCGCGCGGCTGAACCGCGTTCAAGTTCTGACCCCGTTTTTGCCGATGGGTCGTCCAGGAAACCGATCCGAGGAGGAAGACGTGCGCCACCACAGAACCGCAGCCCTGCTCAGCGGGGTGATCGCCCTGGCGCTGGTCGCGCCCGCCGCGATGGCATCGAACAGCCACGCGAACGGCCACGGCAAGCCGGCCGCAGGCACGCACAGTCAGCCGGCACATGCTGGTTCGACGAAGATCACGTTCAAGCTCCGTCCCAACCAGATCCCGCAGGGGGGGACCCTGACGTCAACGTTGACGTTCGCCTCACACACCGGGCACGTGTGGACACCCCTGCCGGACGCGGCGTTCGTCGTCACGGTGGATGGTGTTGAGGTCGGTTCCGGGATCACCGACGTGAACGGACAGGCCGTCCTGACCTACGTCGGCGCCGACATCGGCGGCTACGTCATGAAGGTTCTCTACGCCGGTGACGCCATGCACAAGAGGGCACAACGTGCGCAGGGCTTCACCGTGGACCCGCCGGTCGTGGCCTGGCCGCCATCGATCGCACCTAGCCTGTAGCGGACCGGGCCGAAGGCCCGGTCCGCTACGCTCGGTCCGTGACCACCGTCTACGACCTTTCCCTGGATGAGCTGACCGAGCGGCTCGCATCCTGGGGCGAACCCGCGTTCCGCGCCCGTCAGATCTACGCGCAACTCTGGCGCCGCGCGGCCACCTACGAGCAGATGTCCGACATCTCATCTGCGCTCCAAGAACGCCTGACCGCCGAGCTGCCGCTGGGCGTCACCGTTCTTACGGAGCGCTCAGCCGACAAAGGCGCGACGCGCAAGGCGCTCCTGCAACTCGGCGGTGGCAAGCACATCGTCGAGGTCGTCCTCATGGGATACGCGGACCGCGTCACCGTCTGTATCAGCTCGCAGGTCGGGTGCGCCATGGGGTGCGGGTTCTGCGCCACCGGCCAGATGGGCCTCTTGGCGAACCTGTCCGCCGGTGAGATCGCGGCCCAGGTCGTGTGGGCGCGCCGCGAGGCCCCCGCCCTTCCCGACACCACGCCGCGGAGACTCACCAACGTCGTCTTTATGGGGATGGGTGAGCCCCTCGCGAACTACGCGCGCGTGTCGGCCGCGATCACGAAACTCACCGATCCCGACGGGTTCAAGCTGGGTGCGCGGCACATCACCGTGTCCACCGTGGGTCTGGTCCCGGGCATCCGCAAGATCACCGAACACCACCCCCAGGTCGGGCTCGCGGTCAGCTTCCACGCCGCCACCGACGAACTCCGCGATGAACTCGTACCGGTCAACAAGAAGTATCCGTTGGACAAGCTCGAGGCCGCGATGGCCGACTGGCGAAAGCGCACCGGCCGGCGCGCCTCCATCGAGTGGGCGATGATCGATGCCACCAACGACTCCGACGAACAGGCCGGCAAGCTCGCCGAGATCGCCTACCGGCTGGGCGCGCACGTGAACCTGATCCCGCTGAACCCCACACCCGGGTGGCCTACCCAGCCGAGTCCGCGCGACCGCATCAAGACCTTCGCGCGGATCTTGAAGGCTGGAGGAGTGAACGTGACCATCCGGGATACGCGCGGCAAGGAGATCGACGCGGCGTGCGGGCAGCTTCGCCTATCGCACGACGCGGCGCTCTAGCGTTTCGACTTCTTCGGAGGCTCGAAGGTCCTGCCGAGCAGCCAGATCGAAACGGCCAGGAGCACGGTCATCAGGCCGACCAGCAGCACCACACCGACCAGGATCACCACCGGGTTGGGGTGACCCGGCGGGGAGATCTTGACGATCGCGTACACCGAGACGAAGAGGTAGATGAGTCCGACCAGGACCGCAGGCAGGACCACGAGGTAGGTCACGGTCAGGCCCGACACACCGATGCCCAGCAGCTTGGAGCCGCCACGGCTGGCCGGACGCAGGTCGTCCTCGGGTGCGGAGGTCGTCATCGGGCGAGTCTACCGGCGCCGGCGGGGGCCCGTATCCTCCACCGACATGGACGCCGTAGCGATCGAAAGTGCGCAGGTTCGCATCAACGGTCGCATCATCCTGGGGCCCGTCGATCTGCGCGTCGGCGAGCGCGAGCGGTGGGTGCTGCTCGGTCCCAACGGGAGCGGCAAGACCACGTTGCTCAAGTTGGCGGGCGCGCGCCGTCAGCCCAGCGCAGGGGTGGTGAGGATCTTCGGTCGTCGCGTCGGCCGGACCGACATCCGGACGCTCCATCCGAGGATCGGGCACGTGAGCCACGCGCTCGCCGATCTGGTGCGGCCCTCGATCCGGGTCTTGGACGTGGTCCTGACGGGCCGCGACGCCGCGCTCGAGTCGTGGATGCACGAGTTCGACGACACGGACCGGGAGCTCGCGACCTCGTTGCTTGCTCAAGTGGGCTGCGGCGACCTCCTCGAGCGAACCCTGGGAACCTGCTCCATGGGCGAACGCCAACGCGTGCTGTTGGCGCGGGCCATGTTCGGCCGGCATGACTTGCTGTTGTTCGACGAGCCGGCTGCTGGGCTCGATCTTCCCGCACGAGAACGGCTCCTGATCGCTATGACCTCGGGATCCTCGGCGGGGCCGGCATCGATGCTGGCTACGCACCACCTGGAGGAGATCCCCTCGACGAGCACCCACACCGCGCTCCTACGCGCCGGGCTGATCATCACGCAGGGCCCGATCGAGGACGTCCTGCGGCCCGGAGCTCTGAGCGAGTGCTTCGGGCTGCAGATCGACGTGGAACGCCGCGGCGGGCGTTGGTCGGCGCGCGCCCCCGGCTGAGAACTCAGGTCGCGCGGTAGCGGTCGGCGATCTGATCCACGAATCCTGCGAACCGCTGAGCGATGGGCTCGCTCACGACATGCAGCACGTTCTCGGCGTTCTCCTCTCCGCCGTGGGAAAGGTTGTAGCTGCCGGTGACCACTTCGTCGTCGGCGACCACGATCTTCGCGTGCATGTAGTCGTGCACTGCGCCCGGGGCGTACGGGGTGGTCGTCTTGCCTTCCAGCCGGGGACGAAGCGCGTGCCAGGCCTCGATCTTCCAATGATTGGCCGGCCAGTCGCCCCACTGGCCTTCGACCTGCAGCATCTGCGTGGCGTCGTAGGCCCCCCGCAGGTCGAAACTCTTGCGCCCCGCCAACTCCGCCAGGGTTCCCAGCACCGCGCCCGAGGTGTAGACGGGCGAGGCCACCCGGATCCGGCGCTTGGCCGCGCCCATCCGCTCCGCCGCGCGGTGAGCCAGGGACGGGCCCCGCGGAGAGAACAATGGTTGCACCGTGATGCCCTTGCCCAGGTCCACCACCGCTCCCGCCCCCCCGCTGCGTTCGATGCTGCCGTGCTCCCAGAGCTGCGTGAAGTTCTCGGCGTAGGCCGCTGCGACCCGGGGGTCCTCGACCCGGATCAACGCGTTCTCCTCGCGGGTGAACGCGTCGTCGGTCCAGTTCGTCGAGCCGGTCCAGACGGCGGCTGCGTCTCGAACGATGTACTTGTGGTGCATCAACGAACCTTGGTCGTGGATGCCCTTCGTCGGCACCTCCAGCCCGTCGATCACCTCCGGGGCGGCCGTCATCGGGACCACGTGGCCCCGGGCGGGCTGGCGTTCCACATTGAAGGCCACGCGCACCGCGACTCCTCGGCCCGTGGCTTCCTCCAGCGCGTCCGCGATGGCCGCGGTCGCTCCTTCACGCGCATGGAAGTCGTAGATCGCCACGTCGAGCGACCGCTCCGCTTCCCGAACGAATCGGCAGACGCGCTCCGTTACGTCAGCCGCGCTCTGGCCCCCGTCGGGAAGGAAGTCAACTTCGAATGGGTCCATCCGCGCAGTGTAGGGCGCCGGCCCAGGTGCGGCCCGACCGGCTACGTGCCCGTCAGGACGCAGCCCAACCTGGCGTTGGACCATTCCCGCTGGAGGTAGTACCTGTGTCCGTTGATCAGCTGGTTGTACGCGGCGCCGTTCGTCGCGGTTCCGAGTGGGGTGCCGAAGTTCCAGGCGCACCTGTCGGAACCCTCGTAACCCCTGGCATCCCACCACGCGGTGCCGTAGGGATCGTTGATCATCTCGCGATGCTCGTGGCTGGTGACGTTGAGCGTGGCGTCGGCGTCGTTCCCGTTGGGCGACTGGCCGGAGCTGCAGGAGCTGGGGGCGGTGTTGGCGTACGGCATGTTCGCGTAGAGCAGGTTGCCCGTGTTCGAGTGGTAGGCGCAGTAGTACGTGAACGCGCACGTGCTCCCGGTGGCGTCGAAGCATCCACCCACGCCCTTGGGGGTGAACATGAAGTAGGCGTGCGTTCCGTCGGAGGGCAGACCGTGAGCCGCAGCCACGTTCCGGATCTCGGCGGCGACCTGCGCATCGGTGAGACAGCTGGTGACGTTCGCGTACACCGGGCAGCCGTTCGCGGGGAACGGGTTCGTGTCGATGATGGCGCCGCCGAAGGTCGAGGTGTACGCGATGAACCCCGTGGTGTCGGAATACTGCGTCTCGGAGAAGTAGACGTTGGAGGTCCTGCCGCTATCGCGGCTCACGTCGGCGAAGTACTGGCTGATGGTGCTCTGGTATCCCGGCACCATGATCGAACCCGCGGGCACCCAGTAGATGGCGTAGCTCGTGTTCACGCGCATGACCGGGCCGCCGTGGTAGGTGAGCGGGAGCGCGCGTCGGGTCACCCGCGCGCGTGCTCCGGCCGCGAGCACGATGCCCCGTTCCCGGTAGGCGTGGATGGTGCCGGCTGCCTGCGCCGAACCTGCGAGTGTTGACAGCATCGTCACCGCGACAGTGGCCGCGAGCAGCGTTCCTTTCAGGGCCTTCATCACGCGTTCCTCCATAGGTCCCCGCGCCTGCGGGAGCACGGGGGCGAGTATCGCAAAGGGGTCATGGCCGGTGCGTCGGCTGTTCGACCAGAAGCGCGGCGGGGGGGGAGGAGTCCGTTAGGTACCGCTACGTGCCCCGTTGGAGGCAGGCCGCGGACCTGTTCGACCACTCCATCTGGACCAGATAGTCGTGACCATTCATGACCTGGTTGTAGGACCCGTCGTTCGGCCCGCCGGTCCCGAGGTCGGGACCGAACCGGTATGCGCACTGATCGGAGCCTTCGTTGCCGCTCAGGTCGTTCCACCAGCCGTTCCCGAACGGGTCGTTCGTCATCTCCCGATGCTCGTGACTCGCGGCGTTGAGTGTGGCGTCCAGCTCGGCGTTGTTGGGCGGGACCTTCCCGCTGGAGCAGGCGTCCGTGGTCCCCGCGTACGGGATGTTCGCGTAGATGACCGGTCTGCCGGAAGGCGAGGTGAACGCCGAGTGGTAGGCGCAGAACTGCGTGAACGCGCAGATGTTCGCGCTGAAGCAGGTGTCCACATCGCTGGGGAGCATGAGGAAGAACCCGCGGGACTTCCCGCCGGGCCAGTTCTGCGATGTCATGACCGCTGCGATCTCGTCGCGGATCTGCTTGTCCGAAAGGCAGACGCCCGACGTTCCGTAGCGGAAGCCGGGGCACCCGTTGGTCGCCGGGAACGGCGTGGTGTCCAGGTAGGACGCCCCGAACGTCTGGGCGTACTGGATGTGCTCCCGGATCCCCCGCCTGACGCTGTAGTACTGATCCAGCGTGGAGTAGACATTCGTCACGGTCCCGCTGTCGGCTGCAGCGTCGGCGAAGTAGGTGTCCACGCCGGCGTTGTAACCCGGAACGACGCTGCAGGGTGCGATGCCACAGGTGGCGGGCTCCCAGTAGATGGTGTAGGTCGTGCTGGAATGCATGACCGGACCGCCGTGGTAGGTGAGCTTGCCGGCGCTCACGTGACCGGCCGCGGGAAGGGTGCGCATCCCGCGAACGGGCATCACGCCGAGCGCTCCCACGTGCAAGGGGTCTCCTGTGACACGGGGTTCCCTCGGGGTGTTCCCCGCGTGGGCCGCGAGCGGGGCGGCGAACGCCACGGTCCATGCGAGCATCCCGATCGCTACCCGACCGAAGGACCCGCGAGCTCTGGATCGACGCACAGCGGCCCCTTCTCGGACGGATATTCGCCGGCACGCCTGGGTGTGAAGGGTCCGACGGGCACCTTCTCGATACCGGCGGAGTATGGCAGCCGCGCCGGAGCGTCAGGTGCCGGGTGGTAGGTTCGCCGGCGTGCGGAAGCTGCTCGCATCATCGGTCACCGCGGTCGCGCTCATGCTGGTCGGGCTGCTCTTCGAAGCGGCCGTTGCCGCGGCGCCGCTCTCGCCGCTGCAGCCCGTTCTGGCCCCCGGCAGTGGTCCCGCCGGGCCGTTCGCGTGGCTCGCCCGGATGCTCGGGATCGCGAGTGTGCACGGGAACGCGCTGGTCGGCCTCTCGGTGGGTGCGCTGGTGCTGTCGGCTGCGGCATTCCTCCGCCTGTTGCAGGTGGCCTGGCGCGGAGAGGTCTCCTTCCGCCTGGTCCTGGGACTGGCCGTGGGAGCGAACCTGGCGATCGCGTTCCTACCGCTGCTGGCCTCGCGCGACGTCTACTCCTACATCGGCTACGGCAACATCATCTCCGTGCACCACATGAACCCGTACGTGCAGACCCCCGCAGACTTCCCCCGCGACGCCGTGTCCCTGTTGGTCGGGCCGAAATGGTTCGGAACGCCCGCGGTGTACGGGCCGGCGTTCAGCTCCCTCTCGGGGATAGTGACCCGGATCGTCACGGGTGTGGCGGGCCAAGTTGCGGCGTTCCGCGTGCTGGCGGTCGGGGCCTCGCTCGGGACCATCGCGCTGATCGCGTCGTCGGCGCGCCGGGTGCGGCCCGAGCTGGCTGCGTTCGCGGTGGCGGCGTTCGGGCTGAACCCCGTGGTGCTGTTCCAGTCCGTGGCCAGCGGGCACAACGATCTGCTGGTCGCGCTGGCCGTTGCTGCCGCGCTCGCGTTCATGCTCCGAGGCAGGGAGCTGCCCGCGGTCGCGGTCCTCACGTTGGGCGCGTTGATGAAGGCGACCGGGGGCATCCCGCTGCTGCTGCTGCTCGTGTGGTGCGTCGCACGCAGGCCCGCGGGCGAACGCGCCCGGGCGGCCGCAGGGCGGATCGGGCTGGTCGCGGCGATCACACTGGGGTTCGCGGTGCCGTTCTTCCAGCTCCACGACCCGACCCTGGGCATGGTCGAACTCGCGAGCCATCAGGGGTGGCTCGCGCCGTCCCGGTTGCTCGCCCGCCTCGCGGAGGCCGCGGGTGGAGTCGCCGTCGCCGGGGCCGTGCGGCTGGTGTTCGCCGCCGCGCTCCTCGCTGGGATCGCGATCTTGGCGTGCCACGTTGCGCGAGTGGCGGCGCTGACCGGCGAAGGTGAGGATGCGCTTCGGCTGGGCGCGGCGTGGGGCTGGTCGCTGTTGCTCCTCATGCTGCTCGGGCCGGTGTTGCTGCCGTGGTACGTGACGTGGGGCCTGCCGCTCGTG
>JBBRTK010000109.1:0-8044 GCA_038244455.1 Actinomycetota bacterium | reverse complement strand
GCCCTTCTTCACCGCCTCCGCGGCCGCCTGTGCGACGCCGGTCATGCCCCCGGCCCGGGACTGGAACGGGCGCGTCTGGTACGAGGCGTTCGTGCGCAGCTTCGCGGACGGCAGCGGCGATGGGATCGGCGACCTCCGCGGTCTCACGGCGAAGCTCGACTACCTCAACGACGGCAACCCGGCCACCACGACGGACCTCGGCATCACCGGGATCTGGCTCATGCCGATCATGCAGGCGGCCAGCTACCACGGATACGACGTCATCGACTACCGCAAGGTGGAGCGCGATTACGGGTCCTCCGCCGACTTCGCTGCCTTCCTCTCGGCCGCGCACCGCCGGGGGATCAAGGTGATCCTGGACCTGGTGCTCAACCACACCTCGGACCGGAACCCCGGGTTCATCGCCTCACAGCAACCCGGATCGCCCTACGCGGACTGGTACGTCTGGTCGACCACCGACCCTGGCTACGCGGGGCCATCCGGGCAGACGGTCTGGCACCCGTTGGGCGGCAGGTTCTATTACGGCGTCTTCGGGTCGTCAATGCCGGACCTCAACTACCGCACGCCGGCGGTCACCGCCGAGATGACCGACGTCGCCCGCTTCTGGCTCGGCCGGGGCGTGGACGGCTTCCGCCTGGACGCGATCCCCTACCTGGTCGAGGACGGGCGCAAGCAGGCCAGCACGCCGGAGACGCTCGCCTGGCTCGCGGCCTTCCAGGCGTCGGTGAAGGCCGCGGCGCCCGACGCGATGACGATCGGCGAAGTGTGGGCCGGGTCGTCGGTGGCCGCCAGGTACGTGCCGGCGTCGGTTGACCTGACGTTCGACTTCGATCTCGCGGCGGCCACCGTGGCTGCGCTCCAGAACGGCCAGCCTGCCCCGCTCGTCTCGTCGCTGGCGGAGACGGTGACCACCTGGCCCGCGAACCAGGAGGGGACGTTCCTGACGAACCATGACCAGGAACGCGTGATGAGCCAGCTCGCGGCGCACGCGGACGCCGCGAAGCTGGCCGCGCTGCTGCTGATGACGGAGCCCGGCGTGCCGTTCGTCTACTACGGCGAGGAGATCGGGCTCGCGGGGACGAAACCGGACGAGCAGATCCGGACACCGATGCCGTGGACCGCGGCGCCGAAGACCGGCGGCTTCAGGACCGGAACGCCCTGGGAGCCGCTGGCACCGGGTTCGGCGACCGTGAACGTTGCCGCCGAGTCGGCGGACCCGGGCAGCCTGCTGAGCGCCTACCGCACGCTGATCCGCCTCCACCTCGCGCAGGAGCCCCTCCGGGCGGGCGCCACGGTGCCGGTCGCGTCCACGGGGCCCGTCGTCGCCTGGCTCCGCGTCACGGCGAGCGACGTCCAGCTGGTGGTCGCGAACGTCTCCGCCGCGCCGGTCACAGACTACGCGCTGACGCTCGACGCTGGCCCGCTCTGCTCACCCGGAGTGGCTCCGTCGGTGCTCGCCTCGGTCAACGCCGACCCGTCGGCGACGCCTACGGCGCCGGCACGCACGCCCTCGGGCGGCTTCGCCGGCTACCGGCCCGTCCCGGCCCTGCCGGCGCACGCCGGCCTCGTCATCGAACTCGGCCGGCCCTGAAGGCGCCGCGACCCCGCACGAACCCGGGGTCGCGCGCGAGGCGCGGAGATCGGGCCGGGCCCGGAGCGGGTCAGCCCTTCACGCCGCCGATCGTAAGGCCGCTGATGATGTATTTCTGCAGGAACAGGTACACGACCGACACCGGCAGCGCGACGAGGATCGCGAACGCGGCGAAGTTCGACCACGGCGTGCTCCCGGCGTACTGCCCCACCATCCCGTTGAGCGCCATGGCCAGGGTGAAGCTCTCCGGGTGGCTGAGGAAGCTCCAGGAGAAGTAGAACTCGGTCCAGCCGGCGATGAACCCGAAGAACGTCGTCACCGCGATGACCGGCGTCGAGAGCGGCAGGATGATCTTGATGAACACCTGGAGCTTCGAGGCCCCGTCCACGGTGGCGGCCTCCTCGAGCTCCTTGGGGATCGTGTCCAGGTAGCCCTTCATGTTCCAGATCGCGAACGGCAGCTGGCTCGACGTCACCGCGAGGGCCACGCCGAACAGTGAGTTCCGGAGGCTGAACCCGGGCCACTGCACCTTGTTCAGCATCACGCTCAGGGGGGCCAGCGTCGCGATGGCCGGGAGCATCAGCACGGCGAGGACGCCGACCATCAGGAGTTCGCGCCCGTGGAAGTTCATGCGTGAGAAGGCATAGGCGGCGAGCACGCCGATGATCACGCTGGCCCCCGAGATCATGGCCGCGAGCTCGAGGCTGTTGATCGCCAGCTGCAGGAAGGAGACCACGTTCCCGGTGGGCTTCGCGATGACCTGCTGGTAGGCGGCGATGGACGGGTTCTGCGGGATCAGGTTGAGGCCGGTGGGCCTGGAGTTGGTCGGATCGAGCGACATGCCAATGACCCAGAGGATCGGGAACAGCACGGTCGCGGCGATCAGGAGGCAGAGGACCTGCAGCAGGACCTGGCGCCGGACAGAGATCCGCGGGCCGGGTTGAGCCTTCCGGGCGGTCCTGGCAGTCGATCTGGCCGGGAGCGGCAGGGCGGTGGCGCCCGCCTTCGAGGGTGCGCTGGTCATCGCGACCTCCCTGTCATCACCGTGGCGGCCTGGACGGAGACCCAATTACGCGTCATAGCTGGCCGTCGCCTTGCCGAGTCGGTTGGTGATCAGGGTGAGCGCCAGCAGGATGAAGAACTCGAAGATGGCGAAGGCCGCGGCGACCCCGTACAGCTGCTGCTCGTTGACCAGCCGGTACGCGGTCGTCACGAGGAGCTCTGTCTGACCGAAGGGCCCGCCCCCGGACATGAAGTACGAGAGGTAGAACAGGTTGAACGTGATCACGAACCCGTAGATCGCGTACGGGAGCATCGCCGGCCGCAGGTGCGGCAGTGTCACCGCGCGGAACTTCTGCCAGGGACCTGCCCCGTCCATCTCCGCGGCCTCGTACAGGTCGCCCGGGATGCTCTGGAGCGCGCCGGTGGCGACGACGGAGTTCAGCGGCCAGCCCAGCCAGATGTTCGTGGTGAGCAGCGCGAAGTAGGCCAGCGGCAGGATCAGCGGGCCGGCGGAGAGGATCGGGTTCGGCTGGCCGAGCCAGTCCAGCGTGAACGGCGGCAGCTTGAACAGCAGGCCCACCGTTCCGTTGACCAGCTGGTTGATCGCACCATATTGGGGGTCGAACATGTTTCGCCAGACCGTCGCGACGATGATCTGCGGGATGACGACGGGAACGATGTAGATCGCCCGGTAGATCCCGCGGAACTTGAGCCCCTTGACGTTGAGCAGGAGGGCGATCGCCACCCCGAACACGACATGGAAGACCACGTTCGTGAACGCCCAGAACAGGTTGAACGTGAGGATCCGGGCGAAGTCGAAGTTCGGGATGACGATGTTGTTGTTGAGGATCCGGATGTAGTTGTCCAGGCCCACGTAGTCCGGTGGTGGCGACGTGGGCCTGATGTTCGTCAGGCTGTAGTTCGTGAACGACATCCAGACCTGGAACACGAGCGGGTAGAACGTGATGATCACCATCACGAGCAGGGCGGGCAGCAGGAACATGTACGCCGTGCGGGAGTTGCTCGTGCGCCGCCACATCGAGCGGCGTGGCGGGCTGATGGCTCCGGCCGAGGTCACACTCATGGTCCTCTACTCCACCCTCGCATCGAACTGGCCACCGGGGGCGCCGGTCAAGTTTAGCGGGGGCCGGACGGGCCCCCGCTCGATTTCGCAGCGGGACCGGTGGTCCCTCCTCGTTACTTGCCGTTGGCCTTGTCCATCGCGGTGCAGGCCGTCGCGACCGCGGTGGTCGGATCGGTGCCCTTCTCGACGACGGCGGCGATGGCGTTGCCGAAGTTGGTCCAGTAGTTGTCGAGCTCCTTGGCGGTCGGGCGGGCGAAGCCCGTGGCGACCTGCTGCGCGAAGCCGAGGGTGATCTTGTCGGTGGGGGTGATGGTGGTGTTGGCGGGGATGTGCCCGGCCGAGTCGACGAACAGCTGCTCGTTGGAGGCAGAGATCATCTGGAGCGCGAACTGGACGGCGAGGTCGGCGTTCGCGGAGCTGCCGTTGATGTAGTAGCCGTCAGGCGCAGCCATCGGCGAGAAGTCCGAGGCGCCCTTGGGGCCGGGGACGACCGCCAGCTTGTCACCGAGGGCCTTCTTCAGGTCGCCGGTCTGCCACGGGCCATCGATGAAGCCCGCGATCTTGCCGGACAGGAAGTCGGTCTTGGCGTCCGTGTCGTTCTTGTAGAGGATGCCGCCCGCGGTCTGGAAGTCCATGAGGAACTTCAGGGAGTCGGCCACGCCGGTCGTCGCCGTCGCGGCGCACTTGCCGGAGTCGTCGAGGATCTTGCCGCCAAAGGCGCCGTAGAGGCCCCACTGGTAGTAAGCGCCGCCGCCGTTTGCCCCATAGACGAGACCCAGCTTGGTGCCGCCCTTGAGGGTGGTGAGCCAGTCGGCCGTGGTGACCGGCGCGGTGGCGAGCTTGTCGGTCCGGTAGAAGAGCGCGACGGCCTTCATGGACTCGGGGATCGCATACAGCTTGCCGTCGACGGTGTCGGCGGTGATGGCGGTCTGCGAGATGTTGTACGGCGCCGCCATCAGCGTGGCGCTCATGGATGACAGGTCCTTGAGCAGGCCTGCGCGGGCCTCCTTCGGGAGGCTGTCGTTCGGAGCGATGTAGAGGTCCGGGCCGGAGCCGGAGGCCGCGTCGGTCTCGAACTTCGTGAACAGGTTGTTGAACGGGACGTCAAGGGGCGTGACCGTCAGGCCCGGGTTGGCGGCCTTGACGTTGGCGACGATCTTGTCGAAGGCGTCCTTCTCGGCGGACCCGGAAGCGCCGTAGGCCTCCCAGATCGTGATCGAGCCGGTGAGCGGGGCGGCCGATGGGGCGGCCGACGGTGCCATGGACGCGGGCGTTGACGGGGCCGTTGACGGGGCCGTGGACGGCGCGGTGCTCGGGGCCGTGCTCGGGGCCGTGGACGGCGCCGTCGTCGGGGCGGTAGTGGCGTTGCTGCCGCCGCACGCAGCCGCGATGATCGCGACCGCGCCGACGAGCGACGCCAACCGGAACTTGGTCTTCATGTGCGCTGTTCTCCTCCAAAATGGTTTCGCTGGTCTGCTGCCTGGCCGGCGGTGCCGGCCAGTCTCGGCCTGACCCGGCCTTCGGTCGCCTGGGCGATCCGACGTGCCACGTTGGTGCTGTCGGGCGTGGCATGCCGGAGGTCCCACCGTCCGCACGCCGCCCCTGGACCTCAGTCTCGGGTCGGTACCACCTCCTGCCGCTGGCGCGGCACAGGACCGGTCGAGCCGCGGACGATGAGCCGCGTCTCGAGACGGAGCTGCGCGGGGCGTAGATCCCGTCGTTCGACGACGGACAGGAGCAGGCGCACCGCGCTCTCGCCCTTGCGGCGGATCGGCTGGTGCACCGTGGTCAACGGTGGGTTGGTGTGTTGGGACATGTCGATGTCGTCGAACCCGACGACAGAGACGTCCTCCGGCACGCGGAGCCCGTGCTCGCGGGCGGCGCGCATGACGCCGATGGCCATGGCGTCCGACATCGCGAGGACGCCCGTGGGCCGGCGCCCATCGTCCAGGATGCGGCGCATGCACGCGATCCCACCCTCGATGCTCGCCGGACCCACCACCACCGACGACGCGTGGAGGGTGATGCCCCGGGCGGCCAGCGCCCCGCGGTAGCCCCGAAGGCGGCGGCCCATCACGCCCTCGGGCTCGAGGTCCTCCGACGGAGCCGGTGGCTCCACGCCGACGATCAACAGGTCGCGATGGCCGAGCTCGAGCAGGTGCTCCGCCGCCGTCCACGCGCCGCCCTCGTCGTCGATGACCACCGCCGGCAGGTCCGCCAGGGCGCTGGAGTCCACCATCACGAGTGGGACCCCGGCGGCGCGGATCTGCTCCACCTCTGGATGGTCCGCGTACAGGCCAACCACCACCACGCCGTCCACGGTGGCGTGATGCATGGCGCGCGCGAGCGAGCCGTGCAGCGGCGAGATGAACTGGAGCGCGTACCCCTCCTGCTCGGCCGCGAGGGCGACGCCCTCCGTGAAGGCGCCGAAGAACGGGTTCGAGAAGATGACCGACAACGCCTGCGGTGTCAGGACGCCGAGCGTGCGCGTCTGCCGCTGGCTGAGCATCCGGGCCACCGGGTGGGGCCGGTACCCGAGCGCGTCCGCCACGACCCGGATCCGGGTCGCCGTCTCGGGGGCGAGCCGATCCGGGCTGTTGAATGCGAACGACACCGCGGTCTTCGACACGCCCGCCTCGCGGGCGACGTCGGCGATCCGGGGACGTCGCGGTGTCGGCTCCTCCACGATCTCCTCGCCTGCGCAACCTTCGGGGCCGCTCGGCCGCGGTGGCGCATCCCGTGCGTGCCGTTGTCGGGCGTCGCCTTCGGGGCATAAAACCGGTTTAGCAAACCGGTTTACTGGAGATTAGTAAAAGCGGTCCGTCGTGTCAAGACCCTTGCCCAGAGGTTGCGGAGAGGGCTCGGGCCACGAGCCGGGATGGTGATGGCATCATGACGGCGTGCTGAGCCAGTTCCTCACGATGCCCCCGGGCGTGCGCATCTTCCTGGGCTACGCGTTCCTGATCCTGGGTGGGATCGGCCTGTCCATGCGCTGGGTCATCGACCTGGCGATCAGCGCCCCGGTATCTCTGCCCGGCGTCGTGGACATGGTCCTGCTCGCCTACACGATCTTCACCACGACGCTCGTGATCCAGCGCAAGGAGGCCTCACGCAACCTGGCGCTGGGCCTGTCGACGCTGACCCTGCCGGCGATCCCCTATCTGCTGCTCGTCGCGCAGCCCATCGCCGCGCTGTTCATGACCGTGGTGGCCGTCGCGCTGTTCCGCGGCCTCACCCGCCTCGAGGTCCGGACCTGGCTCAACGAGCCCTGACCGGGGTCTGACCGGGGTCTGACCGGGGTCTGACCGGTCTCGGGCGCCGGATCACGTCGCCGGAGTCTTCGACCGGACGCTCCGTCAACGACCGCCTCGCGGGCACCCGCGTGCTCTGGGCGGTACGCTTCGACCCGCGGCGGGTCACGAGGGATGCCCGCCCGGCGATCACCCGTCCCGATGGACGCCGAACCCCGATCGGAGCACCAACCCGTGAGCGACACCAGCGGCCGGAAGACGTCCGGCAAGCAGCCCCAGGCGCCGCAGCCCGCGGGTCGGCGGACAACCTCGAGCGGCCCGTCGGGCTCGCCGCGCGCCGGTCGCCGCGAGGCGGACCGGACCCGCGCGGTGCGGCCGGTCTCGGCGTTCGAGCGCTACCGCACGCCCATCCTCGCCATCGTCGTCGTCGCCCTCGTCACGGGCGTCGCCCTGTTCGTGTTCCAGTCCGCGGCCTCGCCGGTCTACGCGTGCTCGGGCATCGACACCGTGCAGCCTGCCGCCTCGGGCCAGCTCGGCCAGGTCCAGGGCGACCAGGGCAGCCAGCACGTCCAACGCGGCACCAAGATCACGTACCCGGTCTGCCCGCCGGC
Source organism: Actinomycetota bacterium (assembly GCA_038244455.1). Classification (GTDB taxonomy): domain Bacteria; phylum Actinomycetota; class UBA4738; order UBA4738; family HRBIN12; genus JANXVR01. The sequence goes on along the minus strand of JBBRTK010000109.1, from coordinate 505 downwards.
CTCCGGCCACCACGTCGACCAGAAGGGCTACGGACCGCTCCAGCCGAAGGTCTACGGACCGGACGACCAGAGCGTCCCCAACGGCTGGGTGCACAACCTGGAGCACGGCGGCCTCGTCCTGCTCTACTCCTGCGACAAGGGCGCCTGCGACGCGAACCTGACGGCGCAGCTGGACGCGTTCAGCACCGGCTTCCCCGCCTCGGCCATCTGCAAGATCCCGCCCCAGACCGTGGGCCCCGTCATCGCCCGGTTCGAGCAGATGCCCACCCGGTTCGCGGCCCTGCTCTGGGACCGCGCCCTGTACCTCGATACGCTCGACACCCAGAAGATCGACGACTTCTTCCTCCAGAACGGCGAGAAGCTCGCCGCGAACGGGTCCTGGGTCACGCCGCCGGAGCCGCAGTGCGCGGCCCCTTCGGCGTCGCCGGCCACGTCGGCAGCGCCGGCCCCGTCCGCCTCACCCGCCACGTCGGCAGCGCCGGCCCCGTCCGCCTCACCCGCCACG